>NZ_WBKM01000366.1 GCF_015714725.1 Nostoc sp. WHI | reverse complement strand
CCATTCAAATCAGAGGGGTTGAGGCTGCCGCCACTGCCCAGATTCCTCCCCCCAAACACTACATAGCTTTGCCCAGCCCCACCGATGCCGTTGGGGGAGGCATTACTTGCCCCAATAATCAGGTCGTCAATGCCATCACCGTTGATGTCCCCCCCATTGCTGACTGAGGAGCCTAAACTGTCACTTGCTGCAATGCCGTTAATTAAAAAGCCATTAGTGCCATTCAAATCAGAGAGGTTGAGGCTGCCGCCACTGCCCAGATTCCTCCCCCCAAATACTACATAGCTTTGCCCAGCACTATAGTTACCGTTGGGGTCGGCATTTATTGCCCCAATAATCAGGTCGTCAATGCCATCACCGTTGATGTCCCCCCCATTGCTGACTGAGACGTTTGAAGACTCACCTGGTGCAACGCCGTTAATTAAAAAGCCATTAGTGCCATTCAAATCAGAGAGGTTAAGGAAATTGAATAATGAATTAGCCATAATCACGTCTCCCACATGTAGTTATTAAATAGTTATTGACTGCGTAGTTAATATATCAACTCGGAAAATGATAAATTAAGGGTTTAGACAAAACATCTCACTTTTTTACAAAGCATTCCAAAATAGGTACGCCCTAAACCTCTCTTTTGATCTCATCCATCCCTAGTGAAGAACTCGATTAATGACCCAATACCAATACTCCATAATTCCCGTAGCACCTCGCAGCGCGTCTTGTAGCACAGAGTTGATCTTTGGTGGTTTGATCGGTTGGTGCGATGCCTAACGGCGGGCTACGCCTACGCTAGAGTTGTTTGATAAATCTCGTTTTTAGGTAAAACCTGGAAATGCTTTTGAGCGAGGCGGAACTTCATAGTAGGCATTAGAGCTATTTTCAGGTAAATAGACCATGCAGTAGGGGCACAGCAATCCTGTGCCCCTACTGCAAATGTGGTTCAAATATATGAAAACTGCTGTAAGAGGTTGTTATAACCGTTAAATTGCTTAAATCATCTGATGAATATCTAAGCATTGTCAAGAGGCTAAGTGTAATTACGGTAAAGTTAAAGTGAATTTTAGGAAGTGCTATATAAAGTTTTCGTGTTACCGATAGCGTAACCCTACGGGGAGGCAAGCTACGCGCAGCATCTCCAAGCTAAAGTTTGGGTTCAACACAACTTAAACTACAGCGTTAGTAACAAAAATAACGACTTTAGTAACCAAAATGATTATTTTGTAAAGAAAATAACGATTTTAGTAACCAAAATGGTATGTTGTAACGAAAATTGCGACTTGAGTTACTAAAGTCGCAGTATTTATAACTAAAATCAAGGCTAATGTTCAGAGAATATCGCGGTTTGCGAGATATTGGTACATCTGCCAACGTGTATTTACCTCAGCTTGGGCTTGTTCTAATAAGTACTTTGCTAGGTCGGGTTTACTTTTGGTGAGCATCTTGAAGCGATTTTCTTGATACATCGAATGTTCTACTGATTGCGTAGGCGATCGCATATCCAATTGCAAAGGATTTTTACCCTGTTTAAGCAACTCTGGATTATGCCGATACAGCAACCAACGACCTGATTCTACCAGAGTTTTTTGGTGATTCATCCCTGTAGTCATGTTAATGCCGTGGGCGATGCAATGGCTGTAAGCAATAATCAATGATGGGCCATCATAAGCCTCTGCTTCTATAAAAGCTTTAAGAGTATGTTCATCTCTAGCACCAAGGGCTACACTCGCTACGTAAACATTTCCGTAAGTCATCGCAATCAAACCCAAGTCTTTCTTTGGTGCAGGCTTACCACTGGCGGCATATTTAGCAACTGCTGCTCGTGGTGTAGCTTTAGATGATTGACCGCCTGTGTTGGAATACACTTCTGTATCCATGACTAAAATGTTGACATTTCGACCACTAGCAATTACATGATCGATACCACCAAAATCAATATCATAAGCCCAACCGTCACCGCCAACAATCCAGACGCTTTTTCTCACCAAGTAATCGGCAAGAGATTTTAGATTTTGGATTTTAGATTTTAGATTAGGATTGAAAGTTACGATTTTATCTAACTTCTGCTGCAACAGTTCTATTCTTTCGCGCTGTTCCCAAATGTCAGCCTCAGATTTTTGTTCAACTTTGAGAATCGACTGAGCAAGATTTTCATCTATTTCACTCCCCAACTGTTGCAACAATTCCGCCGCAAATTCAGCTTGTTTATCGAGGGAAAGACGAAAGCCAAAACCAAATTCGGCATTATCTTCAAATAAATTATTAGACCATGCGGGGCCGCGTCCTTGGGCGTTGGTTGTCCAAGGAGTTGTGGGGAGATTGCCACCATAAATTGAGGAGCAACCTGTAGCATTGGCAATGACGGCGCGATCGCCAAACAATTGTGTTAATAATTTTAAATAAGGTGTTTCACCACAACCTGCACAAGCACCAGAGAATTCAAATAAAGGTTCTTGCAGTTGTTGTTGGCGAATCTGGTTTAATTTTAGCGATCGTCTATCAGGATTTGGCAAACTTAAGAAGAAATCCCAGTTTTTCCGTTCTTCTTCCCGCAATGGCAACTGTTGTGCCATATTAATCGCTTTAAATAATGGCTCAGATTTATTTTTGGCAGGGCAAATATCTACACAGATGGCGCATCCTGTGCAATCTTCTGGGGCAACTTGAATGGTAAATTTTTGGTTAGCAAAGTCTTTATCTTTGGCATTAGTTGACTTAAAAGTTCCTGGTGCATGGACTAACTCATCTCCTTGATAAGCTTTTGCACGGATGGCGCTGTGAGGACAAACCATCACGCACTTACCACATTGGACGCAGATATCCGGTTCCCACACAGGTATCTCTTCCGCAACGTTACGCTTTTCCCACTTGGCAGTACCTACCGGAAAGATGCCATCAACAGGTAATGTGCTAACAGGTAAGTCATCCCCTTCCCACACCATAATTTTGCCCAGAACTTCCCGCACAAATTCGGGAGCGGATTTAAGTGAAGAGTGGGGAGTGGGGAGTAGGGAGTGGGGAGTGGGGAGTGTCTGTGGTATATTTACTTTATGCAAGTTGTCTAGCGTATTATCTACAGCTTGTAGGTTCATGCGGACAACTTCTGTGCCTTTTTTACCGTAAGTCTTGTCAATGGCTTGTTTGATTTTAGCGATCGCTTCTTCTTGTGGCAAGACACCCGCTAAGGCAAAGAAGCAGACTTGCATAATAGTGTTAATTCTTCCACCCATGCCACTTTCACGAGCAACCTGGCTGGCATTAATCACGTATAACTTCAACTGCTTGTCGATAATTTGCTGCTGCACCTTGAACGGCAGATTTTCCCAAACTGTATCTGCATCATAAGGACTGTTAAGCAGCAAAGTTGCTCCAGGAATAGCAGCCTTCAAAATATCTATGCGTTCCAGAAATCCCCAGTGATGACAACCAATAAAGTTGGCTTGGTTAATCAGATAAGTAGAGCGAATTGGTTCTTTCCCGAAACGCAGATGAGAAACGGTCATTGAGCCAGATTTCTTAGAATCATAGACAAAGTAGCCTTGGGCATAATTATCGGTTTCTTCACCAATAATCTTGATAGAGTTTTTGTTAGCCCCAACAGTGCCATCAGCACCTAATCCATAAAACATTGCCCGAACAACGTGATCCGATTCTGTAGAGAAGTTAGGGTCAAAGCTGAGAGAAGTATAAGTAACATCGTCATTAATCCCAATAGTAAAGTGATTTTTTGGTTTAGCTTGGGCAAGGTTGTCAAAAATGCCCTTCACCATCGCCGGCGTAAATTCCTTAGACGAAAGACCGTAACGACCACCAACAATTTTAGGGAATGAGATAAAATTCTCTCCCTTGTCCCCCTTGTCTCCCCACGCTTCATGGATAGCAGCCACGACATCCAAATATAACGGCTCACCGACGCTACCTGCTTCTTTGGTGCGGTCAAGAACAGCGATCGCTTGTACACTTGTTGCTAATACAGCAATAAACCGTTGCACATCAAAAGGTCGGTAAAGTCGCACTTTCACCACACCAACTTTTTCACCACGGGCGTTAAGATAATCTACCGTTTCGTGCACGGTTTCGCAGCCTGAACCCATAAGAACGATAACGCGCGAGGCATCGTTGGCTCCGTAATATTCATAGATTTGGTAATGTCTTCCTGTGCGTTCTCCAAATTGATCCATGATGCGCTGAACAATTTCAGGACAGGCGTTGTAGTTAGGGTTAGCGCCTTCACGTCCTTGAAAGTAGACATCGGGGTTTTGGGCAGTACCGCGCAATACGGGACGATCTGGGGTGAGTGCACGGCTACGGTGAGCGAGTATTAGATTATCGTGGATGAGCGATCGCAAATCGTCATCTGTCAGCAGTTTAACCTTCTGTACTTCATGTGAGGTGCGGAACCCGTCAAAGAAGTGCATAAACGAGACTCGCGTCTCTAGAGTAGCAGCATGGGCGATAAGAGCAAAGTCTTGACTCTCTTGCACCGATGCAGAACACAGTAGAGCAAAACCAGTAGCACGAGCTGCCATCACGTCGCTATGGTCGCCAAAAATTGATAAAGCGTGAGTCGCCAAAGAGCGGGCTGCAACGTGAACCACGGCGCTAGTCAGTTCACCAGCAATTTTGTAGAAGTTGGGGATCATTAACAATAAACCCTGAGATGCCGTGAAGGTAGTACTCAGAGAACCTGTTTGCAATGCTCCATGTACAGCACCGGCGGCTCCTCCTTCGCTCTGCATCTGGACGACGCTAGGAACAGTGCCCCAAAGGTTGGGACAACCTTCTGCTGACCAAGCATCCGCCCATTCGCCCATTGCTGAAGAGGGAGTGATGGGATAAATGGCAATCACTTCATTTAATTTGTAAGCAACACGGGCAACAGCTTCATTCCCGTCGATGGTTGCAAAGATTTGGTTCATAATTTGATTTTTGTCCCCGCATCTAATCTAAACTGCATTATCAGAACGTGTGATAATAACCAGAGCCAGGAAATAAATGAACAGTTATCAGCAATATTTATGTTCACTAGTTACTGATAACGGTTAAAAAGGGGATATTATCCGAATTGTATTGAGATTTACCCTTGTTTAAAGATGATTTATTGATGTCTTTTGGCTCTTAAGTTAACTTTGAATAAATCCTGCATCTATTAATATCTCATCCGAAATACTGCATCTATTAATATGTATTAATAATGTACTCAATAACCAAAATCTTTCTTTGATAAGACTTTTAGATAATTTATTCTTTTTTGTGGGGTATAGGTTCGGGAATCTCTGATACAAAATATTCCCGAAATGAGGAAATTTCCCAAAAACAGGAAATCTTATTGACTTTTGACTTCTTAATTAGCGACTCTATGTAGAGCAGAAATTTTATCTGTACAGATAAGTAGTATCATGAAAGTACGCGAAGTTATCAAACGACTAGAAGCTGATGGTTGGTATCTTGATAGAACTAAAGGCAGTCATCGACAGTTCAAACATCTATATAGCAATCCGGTCTAGTTACAGTTCCAGGTAAATTGTCTGATGACTTAGCCCCTGGTACTCTAAGTAGTATTTTGAGGCATCACAGTGATAAGGAGAACGGCAATGCAGTACGTAGTGGTGATTGAAAAGGCGGATGCTAATTATTCTGCTTATATCCCTGATTTACCCGGTTGTGTAGCTGTGGGTGAAACTTTAGAAGAAGTCAAGGAGATGATTGCAGAAGCTATTGAATTTCATATAGAAGGAATGATAGAGTATGGTTTACCTATTCCTCAACCTACAAGCATCGCTCATGAGGTTGAAGTTGTAAACTATAGCAAAACATGATTATAAGAAATCACCAAATTAACGTGAGTTCGACGGCTCATATAGTATTTGTCTAATTAGCTAAATTAAAAAATCTCTCCGACTCAGAGAAAGACAGACTTGAACTAAAATTCAAGGCCGAGAGGTTCATTGAAGGCACGTTAAATTACTACTAAACAATCCTTTTAGAGTATTTAAGTGGATGTCATGATGCGATCGCACCGCACTTTTAGCTGACAATTTTGCACCGGATACACAGCTTTTGTCTTTGACAAGTTTTTACAACATAACCTAAATTAAGCCTTGGTGTAATTAGAAAATATTGTAAAGTATAGAATTGTCCTAAGTATTGCCCTACACAACTCACCCTATGACTACTGCACCCTTAAGCTGGCAAGAACTAGAAACCCTCACAGACTATCAAATAGATACCGTTAATGGCCTTACCAACGCTAGAGCTAGGTTGCGCTTGTTTGGTCAGCCAGAATCTAATGTGCGGGTAACGCTGTACCGCGATAACCACGCCTGGTGTCCTTACTGTCAAAAAGTTTGGTTATGGCTAGAGGAAAAACAGATCCCCTACCGCATCGAAAAAGTGACAATGTTCTGCTATGGGGAGAAAGAAAGTTGGTACAAACGTAAGGTACCATCAGGAATGCTCCCCGCGATCGAGCTAGATGGACGGATTATTAAGGAAAGCGATGACATTTTGATCGCCTTGGAAAAAGTTTTTGATCCATTGAGCCAAGGGATGGAAGACCGCACGGTGCTTCCTCTACGTCAATTAGAACGACTTTTATTTAGAGCCTGGTGTACTTGGCTGTGCTCTAGAGCAGGTTCCTCTCAACAAGAACAACGCAACCGAGAACAATTTATCGGAGTGGTGGCTAGGGTTGAGGAGGCTCTGGGTAGCACCCCAAGCCCTTACTTTCTAGATAGCTTCGGCATCGTCGATGTCATTTTTACGCCATATCTCGAACGGATGAATGCAAGCCTTTACTACTACAAGGGCTACTCACTGCGGGAGGAGAACCCTCGCTTGAGCGCATGGTTTGCGGCAATGGAAAGCCGACCAACCTACTGCGGTACCCAGAGCGACTTTCACACCCACGTACATGATTTGCCGCCCCAGATGGGGGGCTGTTGGGAAAACGGCGAAACCCAGATGCTTCTCAATAAAGCGCGGGTGGATAAAGGGCCGTGGTTTGGGCTACCAGATGTTACTTATCCAGAACCCGAAAACTCCCGCATGGAAGCTCTTCAACGAACTATCGAACACCGCATCAATATTATCCGAGTCAACCCCTTAGATGATAAATTGTTTGATCAATCCCTACGTTGTGCTTTAACACACATGATGATCGGTGAAGACTGTGTACCTCCATCGGGATCTGATGTCGCTCTAAGATATTTGCGCGATCGCATTAATGTACCGCGAGATATGTCCATTTACGCAGCCAAGCGATTGAGGGAATCCCTGGAAAAAACCGCAGCCTTTGCGGGTGATGGGCAGCCAGCCCCTATTCCCACTAAGGATCGACGAGATCAAGACCCGTCTAACTTTGTCAGAAAGTAGGATTTAGGCACCCATCCTGGCAGATGGCGCTCCTCTAACAGTTATCCCTCTTCTGTCATTTTCCGAGTATAATAAAACTTTAAAAAAATCTAGTCTAACCTAGTCTGGTATAGTCTTTCATCCCCTTATTCAATGGTAAAATGATCTCATCGAATAATTCATCAATATGCGTCAAGTAGAAAAGCACGTAATCAAAGAAGAACATAACTGGTTTGATTACTGCACTGACATTACCACTATTTCCCGACAGCTTTATAACACGGCTCAATTCACCCAACGTCAGGGATTTTTCTACGGTTGGGGAACTCAAACCCAAGCCAGTTTGGATACTTTATTTAAACAAAACGAGAATTACAAAGCCTTACCTGCAAAAGTAGCTCAACTCGTATTAAAACAGAATGCAGATGCCTGGATTGCTTACTACAAAGCATTATCCGCTTATAAAATCGACCCAACCAAGTTCACAGGTAAACCAAGACCACCCAGTTATGTTGACGATAAAAACCTAGTCAAGTTCAATAATCAAGCCATTGGTAAAAGAGAATTTGGCAACGGTTGCATTGTTCCATCAATGTCGCCAATCAGGATTCCGGTAAAACCGGGACTAAAGTTTGATGACTTGTGCGAGGTACGGGTTATCCCAAAAACGGGATGCTTTGTTATCGAAGTAGTTTATGAAATACCAGAGTTGTCAGATTACAATTGTCGCTTAAATCCTGGGTTGAATGCGGCGATAGATATTGGTTTAGATAATCTAGCGACGATTGTTTTCAATGATCTAGAGATACAGCCAATTATAGTAAACGGGAAACCATTAAAATCAGTAAACCAATTTTACAACAAGCAGATTGCCAAGTTTCGAGGCTTTCTGCCTAATGGTAAAGGTAAATCAAGGCGAATTGCAAACATCGTTCGTAATCGGAATCAATTTGTAGATTCATATTTGCATCAATCCACGAAAATGATTGTGGATAAACTTCTATCTCTTGGTGTGAACCACGTCTCAATAGGGAAAAATGAACAATGGAAAACACATCTTAATTTAGGTAAACGTACAAACCAGAACTTTACTCAAATACCACACGCTAGATTTACCCTGATACTGACTTATAAATTAGAACAAGTCGGCATCACCGTTAAGGTTGGAGAGGAATCTTACACAAGCAAGGGTTCTTTCATTGATTGGGACATTATCCCAACGTTCGACCGTAACAATAAGGTAAAGCACATCTTCTCAGGAAGGCGTGTGAAAAGAGCGTGGTACGTGAGTAAAAGTGGTTTGAAGATTCATGCCGACGTGAACGCCTCGTTCAATATCGGCAGAAAAAGTAATCCTGAAGGGTTTGATTGTCTCAAGTCTATTCTAAGGGATAGGGGGTGTCTGGTAGTACATCCAAGGCGGATAACTCCACTATTTAAGCGTGTCCATGCTGAAAGTAGAGTTGCTTAAAGCTAAGTTGCAGATGTCTGACTATGTTTGACTATGTGGTTTAGAACTATTGAACCTCCCCTCCTCCCGCCCACGTCAGGCACAACTGACGAAAACGATCGCCCCGCACTTCAAAATTCGGGTATTGGTCGAAACTCGCACAAGCAGGAGATAGCAACACCACAGGCGCTTGATACTGTTTAGCTAATTCCGCCGATCTAGGGACTGCTCTTTCCATTGTTTCCACAATTTCGTAAGAATAATACCCTACATCTTGAAGGCGTTGGGCAAATGCCCCAGCCGCAGAGCCAATCAATAACACAGCAGCAGCTAAGGAATTAATTTTTGCCAACCAAGCAGTATCATCACCTGCTTTAGCTTCTCCACCAGCAATTAAAATTGCTGGACTGTTAACCGATGCTAAACCAACTTCGGCAGCATCGTAGTTGGTGGCTTTGCTATCATTAATAAAATCAATACCTTCCCAAGTGCAGATATGTTCTAAACGATGTGCAACGCCAGGGAACTCACTAATTGCACGCGCGATCGCATCACAATTAATTCCCGCCAATCGTGCCGTTGCTACTGCCATCAATAGATTTTGTTGGTTATGTTCTCCCACCATTCGCAAAGTAGATACTTTCACAATCGGTTCTGGTGCAGAGCTTGCAGTCAACTTTTCCACAACCCAACCGTCTTCGATGTAAAAGCCTTTTTCGCTAATTAAGAAATCTTTTCCCTTCACACTTGTCCAATAGGCTTCAGGCCAATGGCTTAGACCTAATTTACTCAAGTAGGGATCATCGCCATTAAATACTTGCAACTCGGACTGATGCAATAGCTTTGCTTTGATATTGTAGTAGTTCTCTAAAGTTTTGTGGCGACTCAAATGATCCGGTGTAAAAGTCGTCCAAACACCGATACGAGGTGCAAGAGAGACAGAAGATTCTATTTGATAGCTGCTAATTTCTGCAATTACCCAATCAATACAATTTTGGATTTTAGATTTTGGATTTTGGATTGGAGTTTCCACACCTCTTTCCCTATCCCCTATCCTCTGTTCCCTGTCGGATAGTGCAACTTCACAAGCAGCGTAGCCAATATTACCGCAGGCGGGTGCATTTAATTCTGCTGCTTGGAAAATGGCAGCAATTAAAGCTGTGGTAGTAGTTTTGCCGTTAGTGCCGGTAATTCCTACCCAAGGTAGCGATCGCAAATTTCGCCAAGCGAGTTCTATTTCACCGATGGTTTCAATACCTAATTGGCGCGCCTCAACTAATACGGGAATATCCCAAGGTACGCCAGGACTAACAACTATTAATTGGGGTAAATTAGTACCATTCAACTCTAGGGATTGGCCTAGTTTAACGGTTATTTGCTCGGCAGCGAGTTCTTGTTGTTGTTGGAGGAGGGTTTCGGAGGTGTTGCCATCGCTCAGCTCTACCTCCCAACCTTCCCGTTTCAACAATCTCGCCGCAGCAACACCGGACTTTCCCAATCCAATTACAGTAGCTCTGGACATAGATTGCAGCAGAGATCCCTGGTTAAGCACTCCCTATATTAACGTTTTTAGCAAAAATTACACAACTTTTTGCTAACCTACGCTACAGATTTTTGACGATCGCACCAAAATCAGCTAAAACACGGGCATGATTGCGAACTAATCCGAGCAGATATAATCGATTACGCTTGACTTCTGGATCGGAGTCCATAACTAAAACGCTATCGGGGCCATCAAAGAAGTTACTAACTGTCGGAGCAATTTTTGTTAGTGCTGCTACTAACAGTTGATAATTTCGTGTCTGCTGTGCTGCTGAGGAAAGCGGTACTGATTCAATTAAAGCATTATACAAAGCTACCTCAGAGGGTTTTTGGAATAGTTCTTGATTAACTACGGTTGCCGGTTCTAGCTGTTTTGTATCCAAATCACCTTGAGCAGCTAATCGTGTGGAACGGTTAACGGTTTCGTAGATGTTATCTAAAGTACCATCGTTGCGGATTTGTTGCAGATATAAGGCGCGATCGCGTACATCTAATAAATCCTTTAACGTCCGTTCTGTGTATTCTGGATCATTTTCTCCCAAAACTGCATTTACCAAATCGTAATCAATTTGCTTTTCTTCTTGCAGTAAAGTGCGGATACGTTGTAAGAAAAACTCTTGTAATGCTGCCGTTAATGATGTCTGATCTTTGTGATATGTTGCTGCAAAATCTGTTGCTATTTGTGCCAATAAATCATCTAAATTTATCGGTAAATTATAAAACCAAGTAACTTTAACTACAGCATTTGCAGCCCGGCGCAAAGCGAAGGGATCAGAGGAACCAGAGGGAATTAAACCTAAACCAAAGATACTCACCAAGGTATCTAATCTATCTGCCAAACCGACAATTTGACCCGTGAGTGTTCCCGGTAAAATATCACCTGCTCCCGTTGGCAAATAATGTTGAAAAATTGCCTTTGCTACTTCGGCATCTTCACCACTGGCCAAAGCATATTTTTCTCCCATAATCCCTTGTAATTCTGGGAATTCATACACCATTTGCGTAACCAAATCTGCTTTACATAATAAAGCAGCGCGTTGGATTTTCTGGCTTTGATTTTCGTCTAATTCTAATTGGCTGGTAATTTGCTCGGCAATTTTAACTATTCTATCTATCTTGGTACGCACCGAACCCAATTCTTCTTGGAAAGTGACTTTTTCTAACTGTGGTAAAAAGCTTTCTATTGGCTTAGTTAAATCAGCTTCGTAGAAAAATCTGCCATCAGCCAATCTGGCACGAATCACCCTTTCATTTCCTACGGCAACAATATCTGATTTCTTAGGATCACCGTTAGAAATGGTGATGAAATTAGGCAATAATTCTTGCTGAGAACTATCTGATTTAAATACAGGGAAATAACGCTGATGAGTAACCATAACTTCAGTAATTACCTCAGTTGGTAATTCCAAAAATTCTGGTTCAAATTTACCAGCAACTGCGGAAGGATACTCTACAAGATTGGTTACTTCCGCTAACAAATCGGGGTAAATTACTGTATACCCGCCTAAATTCTGTGCGACTGCATTTACTTGCTCTTTGATTACATTTGCCCGTTCATCGGGATCAACTGTGACGTATGCAGACCCTAGCGTGGTGACATAATCAATAGCTTGAGCAATTGTCACAGGTTCAGGATGCAAGACACGATGACCTTGGGAAATGCGATCGCTTTTAATCGTTTTAGAACCATTCACTAATTCTAGAGGCAGTACCTCTTGATCTAACAAAGCTACTAGCCAACGAATTGGTCGAGAAAACCTTGCATCCCCATTTCCCCACCGCATCAACCGCTTACCTTCTAAACCCCAAATCCACTGGGGAACAAGTTCTGTCAAAATTTCCGCCACAGGACGGCCGAGAATTCTTTTTTGGACAAAGACAAAATCCCCTTTATCAGTTGGGCGAACAAACAGCGTATCTAGTTCCACGCCTTGCCTTTTGGCAAAGCCTGCTGCTGC
This sequence comes from Nostoc sp. WHI, assembly GCF_015714725.1. GTDB lineage: Bacteria > Cyanobacteriota > Cyanobacteriia > Cyanobacteriales > Nostocaceae > Nostoc. Next base: position 61,317 of record NZ_WBKM01000366.1, on the reverse strand, counting down.
TGGTGTCGGTTGACCATCTTTAAAGGCTGCTTGAGCGGGAGGCCCTTTAATTTCTTCTTCTCGGTCTGGTTGCTGAGATGGTAGACCTTTAATTAATACCGCCAGACGCCGGGGAGTACCGTACACCTGGACGCTTTCGCCCTTGAGGCTGTTTGCTTCCAGGCTTTGGGGAATCCGCTCCTGCCATTGCACTAAAGCATCACTGAGAAAACTTGCAGGTAGTTCTTCTGTACCAACTTCTAATAGAAACCCAGGCATAGGACACTGTTTTCAACTTTGCGTAGCTCAACTTTATCAGTTATTATCAGGCGATCGCTTGTGATTTTTAAGTAATTAGAGTTTTGATGTTTCTCGTGAATCTTTAACTATGTCCCATCTTTTCCCATACATCCAGAAATAACAGTTGACCCAGCTGGAAAATTAGTTAGTAAGCCTTGCCACATACATCCCTAAAATGGATAAAGTCGAGATTAGGTTTGTTGGATCAACTTGACATCTTATCCAAAACTTCACAAAAAAGTCTTTCTCTTCATTGATTTATTACGTTTACTACCGTAGTTTTATGCAGTATTTACTTATACATCCTTCTATCGTAAGCTTAAACTGTTTATAGGTTGATATCTACATCATGATGTCAATTAATTTTGGAGTTATGACAATGAAAAATATTTTCGCTAAAATCGCTACGATCGCAGCAACCAGCGTTGCGATCGCTGCTAGTGCTAACAACCCAGCTCAAGCTATTGATTTCAACTTTAACTGGTTAGGTGATGCTGGTTATTCAGCAACAGGTTCATTTAGCTACGACGAAGCTACAGCACCTACAATTATTTCAGAAAGTGGTAGTGGGGCAACCAACTTTTTACAATCCTTGAATGTCTCCTTCTTAGACCCATCTAATAATCTTTTGCAAACTTATAACACCGTTGCTGGTGGAGTCTCAGAATCTAGCTTCTTCGCTTTCAACTTTGATACTTCCACTCAAACATTGTTTGGTCCCCTAGATATAGGAGGAGGGCTGGGTGTAATCGGAGAATCTTTCTTGCAGGGAACGATTGGCGACTCTTTGTTCTTACGTCAGTTTGTCGGGCAAGACATAACACTAGATCAAAATTCTGGCTCTATTCAGGTAGCCCAAGTTCCTGAACCTGCTTCTATATTGGGTTTACTGGCACTTGCTACCTTAAGTGTAGGTTCAACTTTCAAGAAAAAGCAAGCCTCTTGCTAGAAAGTAGGGCTTTCTGGTCAACTTCTATCGTAAGCTTAGACTGTTTATAGGTTGATATCTACATCATGATGTCAATTAATTTTGGAGTTATGACAATGAAAAACATTTTCGCTAAAGTCGCCACGATCGCAGCAACCAGCGTTGCGATCGCTGCTAGTGCTAACAATCCAGCTCAAGCTATTGATTTCAACTTTAACTGGTTAGGTGATGCTGGCTATTCAGCAACAGGTTCATTTAGCTACGACGAAGCTACAGCACCTACAGTTATTTCAGAAAGTGGTAGTGGGGCAACCAACTTTTTACAATCCTTGAATGTTTCTTTCTTAGACCCATCTAATAATCCTCTTGGAACTTATAACACCGTTGCTGGTGGGGTCTCAGAATCTAGCTTCTTCGCTTTCAACTTTGATACTTCCACTCAGACATTGTTTGGTTCCCTGGATATAGCAGGAGGAACCGGTGTAATTGGAGAATATTTCTTCCAGGGAACGGTTGGCGAATCTTTGCGATTACTTCAGGATGTCGATCAACAAGGAACATCCATAACACTAGATCAAAATTCTGGCTCTATTCAGGTAGCCCAAGTTCCTGAACCTGCTTCTATCTTAGGTTTACTGGCACTTGCTACCTTGGGTGTAGGTTCAACTTTGAAGAAAAAGCAAGCCTCTTGCTAGAAAGTAGGGCTTTCTGATCAGAGGTTGCCAAATTTATTGAAATTATATTTTAGCCCAACTGGTTAAATAAAATGGTGGGTCTATCATTAAAACTCATCGTTTCGTGATCAACACTCTTATAAAGCCCAGTACTGGGTGCTGAATGAAGCAAAGGCACTCAGTACTTATTTGCTTAGTAAAAGCTCCGCACTACCTCCCCTTGTGGGCAGCCTTTTAAATTAACACAAGCCAAACGCCCCGCTACCGCTAACAGCACTTTTAACTCAGCAAAAAGTAAGGTGTTCCCCAGTAAATACAATAATGATGACTTGATTAAAAATACTCTATGTGCCAGTTTAAAGGGTGGAACGAGTGTTATGTGTATAACTGTGAATATAATACTACAATTCCCCAAGTGTAAATTTAGGCATTAGTTAGAACTAACCAAACTAACAATTGTCATAATTACTACACACTAAAACCTAGGTCTATAAAAGCCTAGCCTGTTTACACAAGCTGATATTTTGATTTTTAAGTGTTTTATGCAGTACAAAAATTATCTTTAAAAAATTATTCCTAAAAGTCATAAACGATTTTTAACGCAATCTTAATAAAAGACTATTACAAGTAACAAAAGTAGCAACCACTACTTACTATAAGGAATAAACTCGCTACCTCAGACTGTCTTTAAAAAATTCACAAATAGCTCATGCACATTCTGATTTATTCCTACAACTATCATCCAGAGCCGATTGGAATTGCTCCGTTAATGACTGAATTGGCAGAAGGACTAGTAAAGCGAGGTCATGAAGTGCGGGTAATCACCGGAATGCCCAACTATCCTCAGCGCGAGATATATGATGGGTATCGAGGTAAATGGTATATTACAGAGCAAAAAAATGGCGTCACCATCCAGCGAAGTTACCTCAGAATTAAATCTAAACCTAATCTTGTGGATCGGTTGTTGCTGGAATTGAGTTTTGTTTTTACGAGCTTGCCACAAGGCTTCAAAGGCAGACGTCCCGACGTGATTATCTTAACAGTTCCGCCTCTATTAGGTACATTACCCGCAACAATACTTGGTTGGTTATATAATTGCCCGATAATTCTGAATGTGCAAGATATTCTACCAGAGGCTGCCGTGCGTATCGGGCTACTGAAAAACAAATGGATGATCCGAACTCTTGCAGCCCTAGAGAAATTTGCATATCGAACTGCACACACAATTAGTGTCATCGCTGACGGATTTAGTGAGAATTTAGTGAATAAGGGAGTACCAGCTAATAAAATTGTTTGTATTCCTAATTGGGTAAATGTAAATTTTATTCGCCCGTTACCCAAGGAGAACAACTCATGGATATCTAGCCATAAACTAAATGGGAAATTTGTAGTTCTCTATTCGGGCAACATTGCTTTAACGCAAGGTTTAGAGACAGTAATAGAAGCAGCAGTTTGCTTGCGTCATATCAAAGAAATCGTCTTTGTTATTGTTGGCGAATCAAAAGCATTGCAAAGATTGCAGGAATATTGTCTATTAAATGGAGCGGATAATGTTTTGCTGCTGCCGTTGCAGCCGCGAGAAAAACTACCCGAAATGCTAGCAGGATCTGATGTGGGACTGATTGTGCAAAAGCGCAATGTAATTTCGTTCAATATGCCTTCAAAAATACCACTGCTCCTGGCGAGTGGTCGCCCCATTGTTGGTTCAGTTCCAGCCACTGGTACTGCTGCTAAAGCAATAGAACTCAGTGGTGGTGGCATAATTGTTGAGCCAGAATCACCCGATGCAATGGCTGCTGCGCTTTATGATTTATATGTTAATCCTACTTTAGGGGCAAAGCTAGGTAACACAGGAAGACAGTTTGCCGAAGAAAACTATTCCTTGGAGCAAGCACTTAATCGGTATGAAAGGCTATTTTCTCATGTTGTTGCCAACCCAGGCTCAACTGTGTGTATCTTACCAAAATTGGATTCCAAAAAATCAATTGTAGATGGGTGAACTACCCCACCCTGCCTACGGCTGAGGGTGGAGCTTCTGTAATCACGGGGGAGTGCCTAAACTTAGACTTTCGCCCAAGATTAGGACTTACATCCCCTCCTACAGCAGAGACGGCTGAACATAGGAGCCTTTATCATTAAATCGGGTATTGCTGGCTTGGCTGCACAGACGAAACCTTATATCAATCACTTCTGGTATATGGTTATAATGCAAGCAAGCGCTTACAAACACTTATGGAGAATTTAGTATCAAAGACGGTATAGTGTTGGCAGATAAATAGACGCACTTCCTCTCTGAGCCAAAACCAAGGTTTATAAATCATCCCTATAAATAACTTCTAGGAGTTAGACAATGTACAAATTAACCATAATGTGCTAAGTAGATTTGATAGTTTCAGATGCTAGACATCCTGAGCAATATTTATCTCTAACCTATAGAGAAAAAATAGTTAAAAAACTATTCAAACAATGCTTTTTTAGCCAAGAGTATATTACCCAAGTTTAAATCCACAAGACGAGAAAACGAAGATGTCCCATTCTGAGTTCCCAGAATTTCCCCTTCCTATTGAAATAGAACAACCTGCTGTTACTGATTCCACTCAAGAGCCGCTATCAAAGCCAGAGCGATCGCCTAAGCCACCTCAAAAGAAACCTTGGCTTATGCTATTGGGAATTGTCCTGTTAATTGCAGGTGGTGGTTTTGGTTGGCGCTGGTGGCAAACTAGCAATGTACCATCGGGTGCTGAGGCAGGTGCTGGTCAACCTGGGGCAATTCCCGTCAAGCTAGCAACTGTAGAAACTCGAACTGTGCAGGAAAGTTCGGAGTTTATTGGTTCTTTAGAGGCTCCACAAGCGGTAATCATCAGACCACAGGTTGAAGGACGAGTTACCCAGATTCTGATTCAAGAAGGCAACCGTGTTCAACAAGGGCAAGTTATTCTTAGCCTGGAAAGTGACAATGTTCAAGCTCAATTATTACAAGCTAAAGGCGGACTCGCACAAGCCCAGGCACGTCTTGCCGAACTCAACGCGGGTACTCGAAAAGAGGAAGTTGCCCAAGGTAGAGCGCAATTAATCCAAGCCCAAGCTCGCCTTACAGATGCTCAATCTGGATCGCAACCAGAAGAAATTGCTCAAGCTGAGGCTCAAATACAGTCAGCTAAATCTGATGTGGAACTAGCACAGTCACGAGCCAAGCGATACGCACAATTGAGAAAAGAGGGTGCAGTTTCCCAAGATGTCTTAGAAGGATATCTCAAAGAACAGCAAAGTGCTGAAGCTGCCCTTGTCGTAGCCCAGAAACGCCTAGATCAAGTCCGCAAAAGCAGAAATTCTAGTATCAATGAACTAGGTGGTGCCCTGGAACAACAGAAACAAAACTTAAGGCAACTGGAAAATGGTTCTCGCCCAGAAGAAATTGCCCAAGCGCGATCGCAAGTAACTCAAGCATCTGCCCAAGTCCAGGCTGCTCAAGTCCAACTGCAATACACAAAAGTCCTAGCTCCTTTCACTGGCATTGTTGGTGATATTCCAGCAAAGGTGGGAGATTATGTAGAAAAAGCAGATCAACTCACTACATTGACTAGAAATGACTCTTTAGAACTGAATATTTCCGTTCCGTTACAAGAAGCCCAAAAGCTGCGCTTGGGATTACCAGTGCAAATGCTGGACACCCAAGGCAAACCCACAGCAAGGGGTAAGGTAACTTTCATCTCCCCAGATGCCAGCTCAGATTCGCAGACAGTTTTGGCTAAAGCCAACTTTGGTAACTCTAGACGGCAACTGCTCAATCGCCAGTTGGTGCAAACCAAAGTTATCTGGAACCAACGTCCAGGAATCTTAATTCCAGTTACAGCAGTATCTCGCCTGGGTGGAGAGACTTTTGTGTTTGTCGCTCAAGCACCGCAGGAAAAGCCTAAACCTGGAGCGCCATCTTTGGTGGCTCAACAAAAATCCGTGAAATTGGGAGTTATTGAGGGGAATAATTATCAAGTTATCGAAGGACTAAAAGCTGGGGAAAAAATTGTTGTTTCTGGGATTCTCAACCTCAGAAATGGCGCTCCCATTACTCTTGCACCTCAAGAAGTGGGTAGTCGGAGTTTTTAACCATGACCGCGTAGGCGTAGCCCGTCGTAGACATCGCATAGCTTCAGCAACAGACTTTTTGTAAAAGTAGCTTGATTTAATCAATTGCCTGTGCAATACTCCTAAGTTAACAACTGTATAACAGTAACTCTATCGAAATACAGTACTTTAAATAGGAAAGGGATCATGCAGCTACTATGGTTTATCCCAACCCACGGTGACGGGCGCTACCTTGGAACTGCTACAGGCGGTCGGGCAGTTAGTTTTCCCTATTTACGACAAATTGCTCAAGCAGTAGATGACCTTGGTTATACAGGGGCATTACTACCTACAGGGCGTTCTTGCGAAGATGCCTGGATTGTGGCATCTTCTCTTGTGTCCCTGACTCGACAAATGCGTTTTCTAGTGGCGGTGCGTCCTGGATTGGTATCGCCTGGAGTGGCCGCACGGATGGCAGCGACGTTTGATCGCCTTTCTGGTGGGCGTTTACTGATTAACGTAGTAACAGGCGGCGATCCCATAGAGTTAGCGGGTGATGGCTTGCACTTGAGTCACGATCGCCGCTATGAATTGACGGATGAGTTTTTGACAGTGTGGCGGCAAATTGTCGCAGGTGAGGAAATCAATTTTACAGGTGAACACCTGCACATTGAGGGTGGTAAACTCTTGTTTGTGCCAATTCAGAAACCCTATCCGCCCTTATGGTTTGGGGGTTCCTCTGCGATCGCCCAGCGTGTTGCAGCTAAACATGTGGATGTGTACCTGACTTGGGGTGAGCCACCAGATCAGGTTGCTGAAAAAATTACCTCAGTTCGGAGACTTGCAGAAGCCGAGGGACGGACATTGCAGTTTGGCATTCGCATGCATGTAATTGTCCGGGAAACTGAGAGTGAAGCTTGGGATGCAGCAAATGAACTGATTCGGTATGTGGATGAGAAAGCGATCGCTAATGCCCAAAAAGCATACTCGCGGATGGATTCCGTTGGGCAAAGTCGCATGACTCAACTACATAAAGGTAGTCAAGAAGCCTTGGAAATTAGTCCAAATTTGTGGGCGGGGGTCGGTTTAGTGCGAGGTGGAGCCGGAACGGCTTTAGTAGGCGATGCTCATACTGTCGCTAAAAGAATGTTGGAATACGCAGACTTGGGTATTGATAGCTTTATTCTCTCTGGTTATCCTCACTTAGAAGAGGCTTATCGAGTGGCAGAATTGTTATTCCCACATCTGCCGTTGGAGAATGTTCCCACAATCGAACAGCAGCACGTATTAAGTCCATTTGGCGAAATTGTTGCCAATCAAGATTTTCCAGAGCAGCAACCGAGAGCTTTTCAAAAGAAAACTGCCTCATTCACTGTTGATTAATAATCCAAATTACAATATTCAGGAGCGATAAAATTGATACCTTAGTAGTCATTCTCAGCCACACAAATCCCTTTACATTTAATACCGTTTGTAGCGGTGCGCTGGCAATGAGAACATAGAACTTTTTCGTTTTCTACTTTTTGATTTATCTTTATACTACTGCTTGGCGTAAGAAAGTCGTTTTCGGTCTGGAGTTTGACAGTCATAAGAATGGATGAATTTCTTGCGGTTTAGATTTTACAATTGATACTTCCCAGCCCTAAAGGGACGGGGATTCTTGAAGAGTCCACAAACGGATCTCCCTTAATAAGGAATATTCTAAATTTGAGGGCATGGGTAAATAAAATGCATCTATTCCAAACCATGTTTTAACTTTAGTGCAATCATTAACGATGCGTAGGCGTAGCCCGTCGTAGACATCGCTAACCTTGACAATTCTATTGCTCTGAGTTTATCAAGCACCAGTTTTAGAGCCTAACAAACAGAAGTGATCGTATATTTAACTGAAATTTATATTTAATCAGCAAAAAGGCTTATAGCTTTCTCAAAACTTCATATTTAATAAGTAAAATGGCATTTGACTTAATCAAAAGCTTATTTGACTTAAGTAAAATGGCATTTGACTTACTCATTTTGGTGTTTTCCGCAAGCAAAAGCTTATTTGACTTAAGTAAAATGGCATTTGACTTACTCATTTTGGTGTTTTCCGCAAGCAAAAGCTCATTTGACTTACTCATTTTAGTGTTTTCTGCAAGCAAAAGCTCATTTGACTTACTAAAATGGCTTGTTTGTTTGTTTATGTAAGTAATTCACGCATTAATTGCCCTTGCATTCAAGACGTTACTTGATTTTGTTGCACTGCATTGAGCAAAGCCGATCGCTAAAATAGGTTATTGTCAAAAATTAGCTATTCCCTAGCAAGTTGCTTGATACACAAAGTAGCTAATTGTTATGGCAACTTGATAGTTGAAGATAAAAGTATATGTAATTCCTCACAGAACTGGTAAAATCACCATATTCTTGATAAAGAATATGAGGTTTTGGGTGTTTGCAACTAGATATATGTAATCATCTAGTATTATAAACAGTATATAACTGTATTCCCATCAATTATTTGTAGATTTAGTGGAGGAAATAGAATGAGTTTATGGCAACGCCCACTGAAAAGGTTACAAGCGATCGCTGAACATAGAACGTATCGGTTCAGACTGAATTCACTCAAAGGCTTTGTATCGCTCTTTCTAGTAGCTACTGTTTTGAGTGTGGCGCTTGCTGCCTGCTCTGGTGGAAATGAAAGTAATTCTTCCACACAAAACCCTACTGCTAGTCCTGTGGCTGCAAGCAAAGATAACGTTGAATTAACTCTTGTGTCGTTTGCAGTTACCAAAGCAGCTCACGAGGCGATTATTCCCAAATTTGTCGAACAGTGGAAGAAAGATCATAACCAAACTGTCGTCTTCAAGCAAAGCTATGGCGGATCTGGTTCTCAAACTCGCGCCGTTATTGATGGACTGGAAGCAGATGTAGTCCACTTGGCGCTAGCTGGAGACACCTCAAAGATTGAGAAAGCTGGATTGATTGAGCCTGGTTGGGAGAAAGAAGTTCCTAATAATGGAATTGTCTCCAAATCTGTGGCAGCGCTAATAACTCGCTCAGGTAATCCTAAAGGTATTAAAACCTGGGAAGATTTGGCGACAGGTGATGTAAAAATGATTACTGCTGATCCAAAAACGTCAGGCATTGCCCGCTGGAATTTCTTGGCACTTTGGAACTCTGTAATTAAAACAGGTGGCGACGATGCTAAAGCTATAGAATTTGTTACCAAGGTTTACAATAACGTACCAATTCTGACTAAAGATGCGCGAGAAGCCACTGATGCCTTTGCCAAGCAAGGGCAAGGGGATGTCTTGATAAACTACGAAAACGAAGTTATCCTAGCACAACAAAAAGGCGAGAAGGTTGATTATATCATTCCTGATGTGAACATATCCATTGACAACCCGATCGCCGTGGTAGATAAAAATGTCGATAAGCACGGCAACCGCGAAGTTGCTGAAGGTTTTGTCAAATACCTCTATACACCAGAAGCGCAGCAAGAGTTTGTCAAATTAGGATTCCGTCCCGGTAATGAAGAAGTGGCTCAAACTAAAGAAGCTACAGATAAATTTCCCAAGGTGAAAACTTTAGGTATAGTTGCAGACTTCGGCGGTTGGGAAGCAATTGATAAAAAGTTCTTCGCGGATGGGGCAATTTTTGACAAGATTCAAGCTCAAAAGAAACGGTAATTAAATAATTCGTAATGACGCTCGTTCCGACGCTCGATGACTCGCTACCGCTACGCTATCGCTACCGCTACGCTAACGTAATTCGTAATTCGTAATTGAAGGACAGAGCAATTAATTTAATTACTAATTACGAATACTGACAAACAAGTTATTTTGAATTTGGAGCAAAGCGACGTGACGACTATATCTTCTTCTGTAGAAGCTGAACCCAAAACACCATTCTGGAAGACATTGCAGCGAATTCCTTGGACTTGGCGAATCACCATAGGATACCTGACAGTGATGTTATTTATCCCGATGATTGCCATGTTCCTGAAAGCGAGTACGGAAACTCCGGCAAGATTTTGGGCGATCGCAACCAGTGATATAGCATTGGCAACATATAATGTCACGTTTGTCACGGCAATATTTGCTGCCTTACTCAATGGTGTTTTTGGTACTTTGATTGCTTGGGTTTTGGTTCGCTACGACTTTCCCTTAAAACGCTTGATTGACGCCACCGTAGATTTACCCTTTGCCCTGCCAACTTCGGTAGCAGGGTTAACCCTGGCAACAGTTTACAGCGATAATGGCTGGATAGGTTCGCTACTAGCACCACTGGGAATTAAGGTGTCTTTCACCCGCACGGGAGTAGCGGTAGCAATGATATTTATCTCACTACCTTTTATCGTGAGAACTGTGCAACCCGTGCTTCAGGAAATGGAACATGAAATTGAAGAAGCCTCCTGGTGTTTAGGTGCTTCTCAATGGCAGACTTTCTGGAAAGTGATTTTGCCGCCTTTATTTCCGACAATTTTAACTGGTGTTGCCTTGGGTTTCTCCCGTGCAGTTGGTGAGTATGGTTCCACTGTAATTATCTCTTCCAATACACCATTCCAAGATTTAATCGCACCTGTGCTGATTTTCCAGCGATTAGAACAATATGACTATTCTGGTGCAACAGTAATTGGCATAGTTTTACTATTAATTTCATTGGTAATGCTATTGGCAATTAATTTCTTACAAGCATGGGCAAGGCGATATGACAGTAGATAAGCCAAGTTTTCACTCATCTGCATCTGATACAGATACAGCCAAGCCTGTTAAAGAGCAAAAGAGTTGGGTGCCAATAGTTTTAATTGGTGTAGCGATCGCCTATTTAGCCTTAGTTCAATACATCCCGTCAATTAACGTTTTTGTCCAAGCCTTCAGCAAAGGATTTGGGCCATTTCTGTCCAACTTGACGCGACCAGCTTTTCTCCATGCAGCTTGGCTGACACTGTTGCTAGCTTTGATTTCTCTACCTGTAAATACTGTATTTGGGTTGTGTGCAGCTTGGGCGATCGCTCGGCACAAATTTCCTGGACGCGCCATAGTTTTGAGCATTATTGACCTCCCCTTTTCAATCTCGCCCGTAGTCGCAGGATTGATGATTGTGCTACTTTACGGACGCAATGGATGGTTTGGCCCTTGGCTCCAGGCTCATGATATCAAGATTATCTTTGCCTTTCCAGGTATGGTGCTAGCTACAGCCTTCGTGAGTATGCCCTTTGTGGCGCGGGAAGTGATTCCTGTTTTAGAAGAATTTGGTAAGGATCAAGAAGAAGCTGCTAGAACTTTAGGTGCGAAAGATTGGCAAATATTTTGGCGCGTTACCTTACCTAGTATTCGTTGGGGCTTACTCTACGGTTTAATTTTGACCAATGCCAGAGCAATGGGTGAATTCGGGGCGGTTTCGGTGGTATCTGGCAACATTGCTGACGAAACTCAGAGCCTACCACTGTTTGTAGAAGAGGCTTACAAACAATATGAAACCGAAGCTGCCTTCTCTGCGGCTGTACTGTTGGCGCTGCTAGCAGTGGTAACCTTAGTGCTGAAGGAGATTTTAGAACGCAAAACCCGCATTAGAGATGTTGAATAAAAAAACTCAAGCGCTTAGAAAAGTTATCTTTTAAATAGGATACAAGCAAATCATGGGACATGGTACGATCTACCTAGTACCTATTAGGAAATTACCATTAGGGTTAAGGGTAGTTCTGTACCAATCCCTACCAGGGATTGAAATAATTTAGATATGGCTAGTGACAATACACTTACCAATAAACGGATTCGACTCAGAATTCCTAAGAATTATCACCAGGAACCTGTCATCTCTCGCCTGGTGTCTGACTATGGACTGACTGTAAATATTACAGCAGCAATTTTGGGAGCGAATGCGATCGGTGATGGTTGGTTTGACCTTGAACTACAAGGAACAGATGTACAAATTCAGAGCGGGTTAACCTATCTCCGCGACTTGGAGTTGGAAGTCTGGGATGACACTAAAGCAAATGATTGGTAAGGGTTATGGCAACACATAGCTAGCTGTACGCCCCTATTGAGGATTGTAGTTCAAATAGATGAAAAACGCTATAAGTCGTTGCATGAAAAGTGCCGAGTTAAAAGTGATAAATAAGGTAAACTAGGGCTTTTAAAAAGCCCCCACTACTATATTCCTCTTAGCAATTGGTGATGCTTTGTTTACAAAAGGATATACCAAATCCCTTTATTATTTTGTTGTAAAATCCGGTATCTTTGGCTAAGAAATTCCAGCATCTTTGGAAAAGTTTTTTTGATAATAGCCTGGTAAGTAGAATTAATATAAATATAAGGAGGCTTTGATGAATCTAACTGTTCTAGAAGTTCTGGCCATTGCTCAGGCAGAAAATATTCAAGTGACCAACCATTTAGAGATATTGCTTGAGTCCGATCAGATAAGTAGTAAATAGATGGATCTCCAGCTACATAAATCTCACCAGGAAGACTTGTTGGTTGAGAGATAATATCAACCTCTGAGCGAAGGGATGAATAAATTGGTCTTAATACAGTTTGATATTTTAAACGTGTATCTTTTGTCAAAGCAAAGTTGTTTTGAACTAGAACAGCAATTTTTCCAGTAAAACTATATATCAAAGGTGATAATAATAAAAGTAAAATCAGAATTATAGTAATTCGGTAACTCAATGCTTTTAAAGGTTGCCATAAGATATCTAAGCCTTTAGTTGCTAAAATACCTACAGGTACAAACAATAGTAAATAGTGGTACTCCCACAATGACCAACGTTGTAGAAAAATAACGCCTAAACCAGAAACACACCAAAGAAAAAGTAACAAAGTCAATAAATTTTTACCTTTCCGCATGGATACATTTATTGCAATAACACCCACTAAAAGTAAAGGTGAAAAACTTTGTAAGAACCATTTTATTCCCCAAATCAGCCTACCTTTATTAAATCCAAAATTAGCAGCAATCCGAGGTGGATATAAAAAGAATGTCTGATACAAAATTGATAAACTATTAAACCAGGCAAAGTAGCTAACAAAAAATAGAATCGGAAATGTAATCCCTATAAAAATTGAAAGACCGATTTCTACCAAGACTTTCTTAATTTTCTGCCGTTTTATTAGTACAGAATATATCAAGAGAGTTAGCCAAAACGAAAGTAATATTAGCAAAAATGCAAATTTAAATATGAGGACAATTCCACCAACAAAGCCTGACAGTAAAAGTAGGAAAAACCTTTGCTTCCCTTCATATTTAAAAGATTGATAAGTCAGCCACAGACAAATGAATAAAGGAAAACCAACCAATGCTTCTACTTGAGTAAGATGCCAAGACCCTGAAACAATATAGTAAACGCCAACCGTTAATAAAGGTACTAAACTTGCGATTATCTGATGCTGAAAATAGCTTTTGAGACTCAGCAACAATATTATAGAAAAGAACACCATGTAGATAAGTTCAAAGACATGGATGCCAATCTCATTAAAACCAAACAAAGTTCCCGCCAAAAAATAAAAGTAAAAAATCCCCGGTTGCTTCACATCCCAAAAATCACGATAGAGTAACTTTCCTTGTTGCATTTCCAAAGCACCTAGATTAAACAATGCTTGATCGCCGTTAAATGGAAAAGGTAAATGTATAAGACCAATCACCACAATCACGATCAAAACTAGAAAGTCAATTCTATTTAACTTGGTAATACTAATCATAAAATCTTATAATCCAAACTCCAGCGACTATCCTACACTGATTAATATCCTACCAGAGTATAGATCAACGCAATTTTATTAAGATGAGTGCGATAGTCTGGGACGACACTAAAGTAAATGATTGGTAAGGTTTATAGCGACACATAGGGGGGCGCACAGATAGCTGTGCGCCCCCCTATCGAGGATTGTGTTTCAAATGAAATGGACGAAAAACGCTGTAAGTCGTTGGATAAACTAGGGCTTTTAAAAAGTCCTCACCATATTCCTCTTAGCAATTGGTGGTAGGTTATTTACAAAAAGACATACCAGATACCGTTATTATTTTGACGTAAAATACGGTATCTTTGCTCAATAAATTCCAACATTTTTGGGAAATTTTCTTTGATGGTAGCCTGCTGAACATAATCAATAAAGATATAAGGAGGCTTTGATGAATCTAACTGCTCTAGAAGTTTTGTCCATTGTTCAGGCAGAAAATATTCAAGCGCCCAACCCCGTAGTGATGTTGCCTGAGTACGATTAGAGAAGTAGTAAATAGATGGATCACCAGCTACATAAATCTCACCTGGCAGACTTCCTGGTTGGGAGATAAAGTCAGCCTCTGAACGAAAAAAGGGATATTTTTCCCTAAAAATAGTCTGATATTTCAATCGTGTATCTTCAGCCAAAGCAAAGTTATTATTAACCAAAAAAACACTCTTTTTTACAAGAGTATACGGTAAAGGTAAGAAAAATAAAAGTACAAGCAGAATTGTAGTAAGTGGGGAAGTCAATTTTTTTGAAGACTGCCATATTACATCTAATCCTTTAGTTGCTAAAATACCTACAGGTACAAACAATAGTAAATAATGGTACTCCCACAATGCCCCACTTTGGAGAAAAATAACACCCAAACCAACAATACACCAAATAACAAGTAGCAAAGTCAATATATTTTTAGACTTACGCAATGATATATCTACCCCAACAATAGCCGCTAAAATTAGAGGGTAAAAACCATATAAGAACCATTTGATTCCCGAAAAAAAATTCCTTGGATCAAATTGGAAATTAGCAACAATCCGAGGTGGATATAAAAAGAATGTCTGATACAAAATTGATAAACTATTAAACCAGGCAAAGTAGCTAACAACATATAGAATCGGAAATATAATCCCTATAAAAATTGAAAGACCGATTTCTACCAAGGCTTTCTCAATTTTCTGCCGTTTTATTAGTACAGAATATATTAAGAGAGTTAGCCAAAACGAAAGTAATATTAGCAAAAATATTAATTTAAATATGAGGACAATTCCACCAACAAAGCCTGACAGTAAAAGTAGGAAAAATCTTTGCTTCCCTTCATATTTAAAAGATTGATAAGTCAGCCAAAGACAAATGAATAAAGGAAAACCAACCAGTGCTTCTACTTGAGTAAGATGCCAAGACCCTGAAACAATATAGTAAACGCCAACCGTTAATAAAGGTACTAAACTTGCGATTATCTGATGCTGAAAATAGCTTTTGAGACTCAGCAACAATATTATAGAAAAGAACACCATGTAGATAAGTTCAAAGACATGGATACCAATCTCATTAAAACCAAACAAAGTTCCCGCCAAAAAATAAAAGTAAAAAATCCCCGGTTGCTTCACATCCCAAAAATCACGATAAAGTATCTTCCCTTGTTGTATCTCGAAAGCACCTAGCCTAAAAAATGCTTGATCTCCATTAAATGGAAAAGGTAAATGTATAAGACCAATTATTACAATCACAATCAAAACTAGAAAGTCAATTCTATTTAATTTAGTAATACTAATCATAAAATCTTATAATCAATACTTAAGTTGCTATTCTATACTGATTAATATTTTACCAGAGTAAGAGCAACGCGATTGTGTAATTGAGTGTGATTCGTTCGCTAAAAATCTAACAAAATTTTTACATTAATTGGGCATATTTTACGTAAATTTACTCATTATTTTTTATAGTCTTTATGAAATTCTCCTTTATATAACAATAAAGTACATTAAATTGATAGATTTGTCGTAGTATAAGAAGAGCCAAAAAGATGAAAATCTCTGTAAGGTTGACATCCAAACAGGCACGGTTGAGTTTTAGAGGTACGGCATCAGTAAGATTTAGGACTTACGCATACGAGATCGAGATCCCCCAACCCCCTTAAAAAGGGGGCTTTTAAGATTCCCCCTTTTTGAAAGCTTGCTTGAGGGGATCAAGCTTTCAAGTTTTCAGTGCGTAAGTCCTGAGATTGTTTGCCGAACCTAAAAATTGCGTAGGCGCAGCCCGTCGTAGGCATCGCTATGGAGAATTAATCTGATGTCTCCCACTAAATCTGTAGAACCTGCTTCAGTCCACAGCCGAATTCTTGTGCCTCAGCGCTATCACAGGCAACCTGTAATTTCCCGACTGGTGTCTCGTTATGGTTTAACCGTCAATATAAAAGCTGCATCCCTGACATCCGACAGTGACAGCGACGGCTGGTTTGATTTGGAACTTTCAGGAAATCCTCAAAAACTGACAAATAGCTTATCTTACTTGCAAGGATTGGGAGTAAATTTGCTGCAACTAGCGATCGCTAACCATATTCAACCCAACCAGCACTCTCTACCTTTCCCAAATCCAGCTAACAAACTGAGTCCCAAAGACGCTGGATGGCTGACAGATCAATGGCAAGAACAATTCCAACAATGGATTTCTACAGGTCAAACCAATCGATTGCGGTTGCAACTGTGCGTCTTAAAAACCTATTACGAGGAACCAGTGATTTGTGAGTTAGTTTCTCGTTATGGATTAACAGTCAATATCACCAGTGCTATACTTAAACCTAATACGGAAGATGACGGTTGGTTTGACTTAGATTTGTGGGGCAGAACAAAGCAACTCTACTCTAGTCTGAATTATTTAGAAAAACTGGGGCTACCAATTTGGCTAGATTTGTCTAGCATCTATGGCGATCGCTAAGGAAAGAATTTAGGAATCAGCATTCAAAATGCTGAAATAATCTAAATTTCATAATACCAAATCTCTTCTTCTCGCAGCACAATTCGATGTAGAGAAAGGCGATCAATCAAGCCCTCTTGCTCAAATTGCCCAAGAACGCGAGTGATGGTCACACGAGTTGAACCGAGCATTTGGGCCAGGTCTTCATGAGTCAGACGCATATCTATTAAACGTCCTTTTTCAACTTCCGAACCAAATTTTTTGGATAACCATGCCAACAGCTTGATGAGCATGGTATCAACTTTTTTATGGCTACGAATAACCATCAATTCTTGAGCCTGTTGAATATGAGCAAGTAGAGTTTCTGTTAATTGAGTCCACTCTTCTAAAGGTAAGACTGTCGCCTCTACTTTAGTTAGGCATTCCATCTGATAAGGTTCTAATTTTGACAAAGCTTTCCCAACGACATCTCCAGGTCCCCACAATCCCAGAGCGACGGTTGTACCATCTTCCAGATAGGTAAAAGTCCTGACAAAACCCCTTTCAATTTCCCAAAGGCCGCTTTGATGCCCTGGCAGAAATGACCGACGGGCAAAAATTTGCTTCGTCTTATTACTACTTGAGCTAGATAAGCTTGTGTACAAAGACACCATATATAATACTAATTTCCGATTCAATAACCGTAGTATTATATTTATATCAGGTTATCAGAGCTTATGGGTATTTTAAAGAAAAGAGTGGGGAAGCAGAGGAAAATAATTAATAACTAATGCCCAGTGCCCTATTTTCTAAATTCCCGCACCATCAAGAAAATCTTCAATCATCCCATCAGAATTATTGCACTTAGGGTTGTCGGTTTGTTCGTCGCCAAGCTCAGTTAGGGACAAACTTGATTTATCTTGCAACTGCTCAAACTGTTTTTCTAGAACCTTCACGCGTTCAAATAAAGCGCGGATTACTTCAGCTTCTACGTCGCGTACTTTATCATGATCCAGAACATTGGTAGGTAAGTTGTTTTGACGAGTCACGCGCCCTGGAATCCCGACTACAGTAGTATTGCTAGGCACATCTCGCAGCACCACAGAACCGGCTCCAATGCGGACGCGATCGCCAATTTGAATATTTCCTAATACTTTTGCACCCGCTCCCACAACTACATGAGCGCCTAAAGTTGGATGGCGCTTACCGGTTTCTTTGCCTGTACCACCCAAGGTGACACCTTGATAAATTAAGGCATAATCACCTACGATTGCTGTCTCACCAATCACTACTCCCATACCGTGATCAATAAAAACTCCCTGGCCAATTAATGCCCCTGGATGGATTTCAATTCCAGTTAAAAACCGACTAATATGAGAGATAAACCGAGGTATAAAGGGAATCCCTAATTTATGCAGCCAGTGCGCCAAGCGATGGAATATTAGGGCTTGGAGTCCAGGGTAACAGAACAATACTTCCAACCAGTTACGGGCTGCTGGATCACGCTCAAAAATGGTTCGCAAATCAGTTATTAGCATACTCAGTTGACATCATCTTTGGTAGGTGAGGCTGTGAAACTATCAATGCAAGGTAATTCCTGCAAAAAATGACTTATTTTTGGTCATTGTGTAAGATAATCTACGGTAAGTCGATAGACTTGTCGAATTTATGGTGTTAGTAAGTGGGATGCTATCACATCTAAATACCTTGAGAAAAATTAATTTCCTACAAGATGCGATAAATTCATCGATTCACCGTAGTATGTTGAGTACAGTCTTGAATAGCCAAAACTACGCTCTCCTAGATATTTCTTCTAAAGTGGAATATGCGCTGCTGGCACTTTTAGAACTGGCAAGCCACCACGGAAAAAAACTTCCCTTAACGATGAGCGAGATCACTGCTAAACAGCCCATACCCGAACGCTATCTGGAACAAATTTTGACCAACCTCCGGCGTGCTGGTGTGGTGCAGAGTCAACGCGGCTCTAAAGGAGGTTTCCTTTTGGTTCGTGAACCTTGGCAGATCACCTTGTTGGAAATTGTCACTTTGGTCGAAGGTGAGCGGAAAGAGAAAAATAGCTCTGACCCTCCCACTCTAGAAAGGACTTTGGTTTATGAAGTTTGGGAGCAAGCTAACGCTGCCGCGATTGAAGTTTTGGGACGCTATACGCTCCAAGACTTGTGCCAAGAAAGAGAAACTCGCGCCCAGCAAAGTCCGATGTATTATATTTAGACACGACGGAGTATTGATATGCGGATAGCAAAAGATATTACAGAGTTAATCGGACGAACTCCTTTAGTCCAATTAAATAATATTCCCCAAGCTTTGGGAGCAGTTGCTCAGATTGTAGTGAAGCTAGAAAGCATGAATCCAGCGTCTTCTGTCAAAGACAGGATTGGCGCGAGTATGGTGGAAGCGGCGGAAGAAGCAGGCTTGATTCACCCAGGAAAAACTGTTTTGGTAGAACCAACTTCTGGGAATACGGGAATTGCGCTAGCGATGGTGGCGGCCGCTAAGGGTTATCATCTTATTCTAACGATGCCTGACACAATGAGCCAGGAAAGACGATCAATGCTCCGAGCTTATGGCGCTCAACTAGAGTTAACGCCAGGGGTAGAAGGAATGCGAGGAGCCATCGGTCGTGCAGAGCAGATTTTAGCTCAAACGCCCAATGCTTATATGTTGCAGCAGTTCCGCAACCCCGCTAACCCGAAAGTTCACGCCGAAACCACAGCAGAAGAAATCTGGGATGATACCGATGGACAGGTGGATATTCTCGTGGCGGGAGTGGGTACTGGTGGGACGATTACGGGAGTATCTGAAGTTATTAAAAGACGGAAGCCGAGTTTTCAAGCGATCGCAGTTGAACCAAGCAACAGCCCAGTATTAGCGGGTGGTAAATCAGGGCCTCATAAAATCCAAGGTATCGGCCCGGGATTTATCCCAGCAATTTACCGCCCAGAATTAGTAGATGAAGTGATTCAAGTGGCGGATGAGCAAGCGATCGCTTACAGCCGTCGTCTAGCAAAAGAAGAAGGATTGCTATCCGGTATTTCTACTGGCGCAGCTTTATACGCGGCGATTCAAGTGGCACAGCGACCAGAAAATGCAGGCCGTCTAATCGTCATGATCCAGCCTAGCTTTGGCGAACGCTACCTCAGTACCTCACTGTTCAAAGATCCAGAGGAAAATGAGTGGTTGAGCAAAGTTTGATTCCTGATTTAGTAACACTCACTAAAAGCAAAACAATTTTTATTGCTAGATATAGCAATAAATTCTAATAAATTTACCATAGCAGTTGGTTTCGACTTCTCTGCGAGACGCTACGCGAACGCTCAACCAACTGAGTGGTCGAAAGTTGAGCGAACTTGAAACTCGTCAACATAGGTATTTTTTTAATTAGAAATCACCTTATTGATTGGTTTCTTCTGTTACTAGGTTTTGTAGTACCTCTTGCACCTTTTGTGGAGAATTCTGTTCCTGTAGCGCTGTCCAGCAATGCCCTTGATTATTGCTCGGCAAAATTTGACTACTGCTCAACAAAACTTGACTGGATAATTGGCTCCGCACTTGGCGTAATGCATTCATACAAGGTGGACAGTCACAACCAAACAGCGCAACCGCCGCATCGCTTTCCGCAGCGCTGAAATCCATTAAAGAGTCTTCGATCAAACTTTCAGTCGAAGATGCGGCGTTGGTTTCAGCATTCTGGAACGCTAGCCTTGTTTCTAAGAAACTCATGCCAGAATCTACAGGTACATTGCATGAGGTTTGAACGGAAGCAGACGTTCTTGTTCCAGCCGCAAGGGTTAAACCTGGCATCAGTATTATCGTTAGCATTGAGCTTGCAAGCTTAGGAAGCGTAGCCCAGTTTAGTAAAATTCGATGGTTCATTCGATAAACTCCTCTACGAGTCTAAGAGTCAAACTGCTCAATGATAGATTATTTTAATAATTTTGATGCAGTTCAGCAATATCCTCTTGCTTTGGGTCATATTCCCCCATAGTACCTACGGTGTATACACAAGTCGAAAAAAGCGCGATTCTCTCGTTCCCATGCTCTGCGGGGTTTTGCTTTGATGATTTGTTGCGATCGCCCAAAAGGTCATCATTCTCAATAGTGGAAAATTACTTGAGAATTATTTATAGTACTTTATGAGGGAATTTAAGAGACTAAATAAGTCTATTGTGAATATATAAACTTAGTTTCTCAAGCGATCGCGTAGTGTGTCGCAGACAAGTCAGCTAAAGATAGCTTATACATAATCGGATTGAGAACCAAGGCTAAAAAACCTAAATTCCTTGAAGAAATCAGCTTTAGAGTACCTGTAATATGGGAAACTTGGCAATATTCTCTATAAATCAGATTTTAAGATGAATAACACAATTTCGGACATCGCAGTGAAGACCATCAACGGTGAAGATAAGCAGTTAAACGACTACACCGGAAAAGTACTCTTAATTGTAAATGTGGCTTCCTACTGCGGTTATACTTCCCAATACGAAGGACTAGAAAAATTGAACCATAAATATGGGGAAACAGGTTTACGTATTTTGGGGTTCCCTTGTAACGATTTTGGAGCGCAGGAACCAGGAAGCAATGAAGAGATTATCCAATTCTGTACAAGTACTTATGGCGTTACCTTTGAACTATTCGATAAAGTTCATGCCAAAGGCTCGCAGCAGCACCCACTTTATGATCGACTTACCAAAAGCGTTGAGCCAACGGGACCTATTGCTTGGAACTTTGAAAAATTTTTAGTTAATAAGCAAGGTGAAGTTGTAGCTCGATTTAATAGCAGTGTTCAGCCAAATTCACCAGAGATAATTGCCATAATTGAAAAAGAATTAGCAAAATAATCCTTTTATTTCTGGGGATTGTTAATCTTGGATTTTGAATTATTATTTGTATCTAAGTTGTCATGAACGTTGCAATCATTGGTTGTGGTTATGTTGGCTATAAAGTTGCTCAATGTTGGCAGCAAAAGATGGATTTTGTTGTCAGTGCAACCACAACTTCTTCTGAGCGTCTCCCTGCCCTACAATCAGTAGCGCAAAAAGTTGTAGTTACCCGAAGTAATGACCTAGATAGTCTAAAATCAGTTTTACACAATCAAGATGTTGTACTTTTGAGTGTTGGGGCAAAAAGTGCAGAGGTTTATGAAGAAACTTATCTACAAACTGCCCAAACTTTAGTTTCAGTCTTACGGCAGATGAAGAGTGTGAAACAATTAATATACACAGGGAGTTATGCCGTATATGGTGACAGAAATGGTGTATGGGTAGATGAAGAAACACCCCTCGCCCCTGCCACTTTAAATGCACAAATTCTCCGAAAAACAGAGGATATTTTACTATCAGCATCTAGCGAAAATCTCCGTGTTTGTATCTTCCGCTTAGGAGGGATTTACGGGACTGGCAGGGAACTGATAAAAATATTTAATAGATATTCTGGTACAACCCGTCCCGGTAACGGCGAAGACATCACGAATTGGATTCATCTGGATGATATTGTTGGTGCAGTAGAATTTGCGCGTCACCATCGTTTGCAAGGAATTTATAATTTAGTGGATGATGCACATCTTACCAGTCGAGAGTTGCTAGACAGCTTATTTGAAAAACACAATTTACCCAAAGTTATATGGGATACTTCTATCAACAGTACTCGCCCCTATAATGCTTGGGTATCAAATGAAAAGCTCAAAGAGGCTGGATATCAGTTGATTCATCCACAGATGGTTTTTTAGCAAGTATTAAAAACTAGGAATTATGGAACCTTTTGCTGTAGCTAACACAATGGATTTGACAGCATCTCCTAGCCAGTTTTACAGTTGGCAGAATTATCGTTGTGCTTACGAAGTTCATCAGCCAAGTAATACAACACCTAAGAGCATTCCCTTACTGTTAATTCATCCCATTGGCGTGGGATTATCGCGGCAATTTTGGTGGCGATTTTGCCGCGAATCGGACAAAACAGGTCAGCATTATTCAATTTACAACCCTGATTTATTAGGATGTGGTGCAAGTGATATGCCCCATCTGGCTTACACTCCTAATGATTGGGCAGAACAGTTGCAGTACTTTTTACAAACAGTAATTCAAAAACCTGTCGTTGTAGTAGTACAAGGGGCATTATTACCAGTTGCGTTAGCTTTGCTCGCCGCAGGCATCGCATTAGTTCAAAAAGAATCAAATTTAATTGCTGGACTTGTACTTTCTGGCCCTCCAGCATGGCCTTTGATGACAAAGAAATCACCAGAATGGCAGCAAAGAGTTGTTTGGAATTTGTTAGATTCGCCTTTTGGCAGTGTTTTTTATCGCTATGCACGCACCCCAAATTTTTTAGGTTCTTTCTCGACTCGTCAACTCTTTGCTTCTGATCATGCTGTAGATGCAGAGTGGTTAAATACATTGGTTGCAGGTGCAGAAAATCCCGCTAGTCGCCATGCAGTGTTTTCTTTTTTAGCCGGATTTTGGCGACAGGATTATGGTAATGCGATCGCTTCTATCCAGCAACCAACATTAGTGGTTGTGGGGGAAACAGCATCGAGTATTAGCCAAGAAGGTAAAAAAGAAACGCCAGATGAACGTTTGGCTGACTACCTCGCTCGTTTACCTCAAGGTCGGGGGATAAAAATAACTGGGCGCAACGTTCTACCCTATGAATCAACTGCTGAATTTGTCGCTGCGATCGCCCCGTTTATCAATGAACTTTCTTTAGCTAATTGACACTTAGATTAAACCAATCCTCTTGTGATAGGTTATGACTGGGATTAATTACTAAAGGCAAGCAAAATTATGTTCCCCAATCGCCGAGGGCAAAGAGTTCCCAATGTCACTTTCCATACTCGTCAGAATGACCAGTGGGCGGATGTAACAACCGATAAGCTGTTTGCTGATAAGACAGTGGTAGTTTTCTCCTTACCTGGTGCCTACACTCCGACTTGTTCATCAACTCATCTGCCTGGTTACAACGAGTTAGCTAAGGTTTTCAAACAAAATGGTGTCGATGACATTATCTGCATTTCTGTAAATGATACCTTTGTGATGAACGAATGGGCAAAGGATCAAGAGGCAGAAAATATCACACTAATTCCCGATGGAAATGGTGAATTTACTGAAGGCATGGGAATGCTCGTAGATAAATCAGACTTGGGGTTTGGGAAGCGATCGTGGCGCTATTCTATGTTGGTAAAAGATGGTGTCATTAATCAGATGTTTATTGAGCCAGACGAGCCAGGAGATCCCTTTAAAGTGTCCGATGCTGAGACAATGCTCAGATATATAAATCCTCAAGCAGTGAAGTCTGAAGTAGTTTCTCTGTTTACGAAAGTGGGTTGTCCCTTCTGCGCTCGTGCTAAAGCGATGCTTCAGGAACATGGTATCAATTACGAAGAAATTACCTTGAGTAAGGATATCACCACACGCTCCTTACGAGCAGTTACAGGAGCAACAACAGTTCCCCAAGTATTTATTGATGGTAAATTAATTGGTGGTTCTGAGGCACTAGAAGCCTACTTCGCTGCTAAATAGGATTTTAGTAGGAGTGCATAGTTGTGTAGTGGTGTCAACTTATGCCAAAATCTCCTTAAAACCTCGTTTCCAGCCTCTGGCTGGAAATGCTGCTCATTGCGGCTCTGCCGCGAGTAAGGGAGGCGGAGCCTCAAAATAGGCATTCCCAGTCAGAGACTGGGAACGAGGTAAAAACTTATGCCAAAATCCTCTTAAAACCTCGTTTCCAGCCTCTGGCTGGAAATGCTGCTCATTGCGGCTCTGCCGCGAGTAAGGGAGGCGGAGCCTCAAAATAGGCATTCCCAGTCAGAGACTGGGAACGAGGTAAAAATCTTTTATCATGTCCGATAAATTACTTGTGATATGTCATTGCGTTTAACCGGACATGATATAACAGGTTTGCGAGTTCAAAAGTTAGTTTACGAATTCAAAAGTTAGTTTACGAATTCAAAAGCTAGTTTACGAGTTCAAAAGTTAGTTTACGAATTCAAAAGCTAGTTTACGAGTTGGAAAGTAGATTTTTGAGTTAAAAAAGGAGAAGCAAGTAGTATAGTTTCTGCCAGAAGTCACTAGCATTTAATCATGTAAAATCAATTCTAATTAAATTACTACTTATCTAAAAACAATATGTTTGCTAGAATCCGCCGACTTTTGAGCCAATTTTTTAGTAAGTCAAGGACAATTAACAACGAACCACTGAATAAAGTGAGTTTAATTGTTATTATTTTAATTGATATTTTTATCTTGATCAATGTTTTTACGGGACTGGATGACATTAGCAGATGGTATATCAGTCCAACCCAGGCTTATCCATGTTATTCAGAGTGGCAAAATTATCAGACAAAAACCACTAAAGATAAAGACTATGAAATTGTTAGACTTTCATTGCCATATAATACGAACAATCAACTTAGTTTTCAGCAAAACTATCAACAAGCTGAAGTAGGACATTTGGGTAAGGTTTCTCAAACGTGCTTGCAATATGCAGACTACAAAGATAGGATTAACAATCGTGAAAAGCAGCAAATTATAAAAACTATTGATCAAAAACAATCGCAAATCAGTACCCTTGAACAAGCCAATCGCACTATTAGAACTCAATATGACTCAACGCTTCTGGAAAAAATTGCAGGGCAGAATCGTGAGCAATCAATTAATCAAGTCGGTGCTGAAAAAGCTAAACAGGCATTAGAACAAAATAACCGCCAAATTTCTACACGGAAAGCGGAAATTTCTACTCTTAAAAATGAACTTCTTTCTAAACCGGAGAGTGTTAGTTTTATAGCCTTTCTTCAGGATCAAAATCAATTCAATTCGGTTGAGAAAGGCTATAAACAGGCATCATTTTGGTATCCAAGTATCCAGCTTGCTTTTCAGTCGCTCTTTCTTCTACCGCTAATTCTCGTTGCTTTATTAGTTTACAAATTTACTCAACGAAGAAGATACGGACTGATCTCGCTCATTAGCTGGCATTTGCTAGTTATCTTTTTTATACCACTGATTCTTAAAATATTTGAATTTCTTCAAGTCGGCGTAATATTTCAATTTCTCTTTGATATAATCAGCACCCTTTTTGGCGGTTTACTTTTCCTGATAAATTATGTTTATATTTTGCTGATTCCACTTATTGGTTTTGGCATTATCCAATTTTTTCAAAAATTTGTTTTTAATGCTAAAGTCCAAGCAGCTAGCAGATTTCAAAAATCCGGCTGTGTCAATTGTGCTAAAACAATTCGGCATCATGATACTTACTGTCCACACTGCGGCTATTATCAGCAGGTTGAATGCCAAAACTGTCATAATCTTACTTATAAACATTTGTCATACTGTAAACATTGTGGAACTTCTCAAGATTCCAGTAATTTGTAATCGGTGAAGTGGTTTATTAGTCTTTTTAACTTAAATATGGAAAGAATGGAAGAATGGAAAAAGCCAATAAAGAGAGTCAGTCGCCTCTTAATTTTCTCAAAAACTTGTTGATTACCCGTTGGCGATCGCTCTTACTCCTCTTAATAGGAGTATATTTACCTTTGCAGGTCTTTGAAATCCTGACACTGAAGATATGGCAAAATGAAGCTGGCTTTTCGTGGGATGTGCCTATTCTGTTAGCTGTTCACTCTACAGCCAACCCACAATTAGATGTTTTAGCAGTGACGCTAGCTAAAGTTGGGTTGCCTTTGACAGCGATACCGATTTTGGGTGCGATCGCATTAATATTATTACTTCAAAAACGCTGGCGATCGCTAGCGTTTTTAGTCACCACCTCAGTGGGAAGTGTCATCATCAACCGCACAGCAAAAGCATTAATGCATCGTGTCCGTCCGCAATTGTGGCAGTCCATTGCACCTGAGTTGAGTTTTGCATTTCCCAGCGCTCATGCCATGACGAGTATGACTCTGGTAGCAATTTTGCTAATCTTAAGTTGGGCTAACCCGTGGCGTTGGTTTGTTTTCATGTTCGGCAGCTTATATGTAATCGCTATTGGGTGGTGTCGTCTTTATCTGGGGGTTCACTTTCCCAGTGACATTCTCGCAGGTTGGATGGTTGCATTAGCTTGGACAATTGGTGTCAGTCTAATTATTAAACCGCATATAACTACAGCCAAATTCGTAGATGGCGAACCAGATGAAGATGAAACTACCTTACTCCCCGAAGAAACAAAGTTGATAGCTGAAGATTAAACTAGCAAAATTCCGCGCAGTCTAACTTAATTTGTATATAGGACTAGTATTTGATTTTTGAAATGCACGTAGTCTGTCTACGCAAAATAGTGCGTTAGACGTAGGTTGGGTGGAGCAAAGCGCAACCCAACATATATCAGGATGTTGGGTTACGCAAAGCCTCCACCCAACCTACAATTTTTTTGCAATCATTTTAGCCATGACAGTCCATTACAAGACTACCGATATTTTTTCAGAAATCAAATATGATTTGTATAGTTCTCAACTCTGTTGGAGATTTAACCAAAACTCTGAACGTCTTTGTTTTTTAATAAGACATACTTACTTTTATAGGTTTGAATTTGATGACGTGCGGTAATTATAACCAAGATTAGAATCTTTTTGAATGTGGGTTTTAATACTATCGAGATCGATAAAGCAGTCGGCAACATCAATCAAACTTTCGCTAGTTGTCGTTTGTAGACTGACTACTTCTACTCGAACTCCCATTCTGCTGACAGCGTTCACAGCATAGGCTAAATCTCCATCCCCACTGACTAAGACCGCAGTATCATAGTAAGGAGCTAAAGTTATCATGTCTACAGAAATTTCTACGTTCAGATTTGATTTCTTGAAATTATCTGCTGGCAGAATGAAATCTTTTGCTACGACACGATAGCCATTACGACGCATCCACAATAGAAAACCCTGTTGCTTTTCATTGCTGATATCAACTCCAGTATAGAAAAAAGCACGCAACAGTCTCGAACCGTTGGTTAAATGACAAAGCAATTTAACGTAGTCAATTTCTATGCCAAGTTGTAAAGCTGTATGAAATAAGCTTAAGCCATCAATAAAAATAGCAACTCGACCCCGATTCAAGCGAGTGAAAATAGAACTATCAGTTGTAGTATCTCGCATCTTGGTATCTTTACCTTTAGCGGCAGGATCGCTCGAATTTTGCCCTTGCCAATGTGGTTTAGCTTTGAGTATTTTAGATTCATTTAATTCATTTCTTTGTTTGCTAAAGTTAGTTATAATCATAAATACCTCTGGATTTTAAAGTTAAAAAGGGTTTTGAGTAAATTGTCTTTAGTATAGTCTGTGCTGATTATATGCGATCGCACCTCAAAAGTCTGCCAAGGAATGTGGGTAATCTTTAAATCCAATTTTTACAAAACTTTATCTTAATTAGCGCGCGATCAACACTTAAGAGTAAAAAATAAATCATTGACAACTCAAAATACAAGATTCCCGACCTTTTTAAGAAGTCGGGAATCTGAACCTTAACCTTTAGCTAACTTATTCTTAGATGTGTAGTAAACCTTACTGCCAGTATCCGGTACAAAATGGCAACTTACACATGAGTGCCATAATGACTTCCAAATTGGTTCTTCAGATTTGTAGAAATGCTCACCCATCACAGGTTTTATTGCCTCAGTTGCCTTGAGCAAATTGTAGTGAGGAATATTAAGAAATATGTGGTGAGCAACATGAGTACCGATATCGTGATGAATATGATTGATTAAACCATAATCACGATCAATACTAGAAATCGCGCCTTTTAGAAAAGTCCAATCTTCTCCACGATACCAGGGAATATCTGGCTCAGTATGGTGCAAGAATGTCACCAAATCTAGCCAAATTATGAACACAATATAGGGCGCAGCGTAATATTTCAGCAACCACATCCAACCCCATTGATAGGTAAGGAAGCCCAGTAAACCTACCATACCAATCAAAAGCACAGTGCTAGTGATCACATCCCATTTTTCCGATGGTTTGAAAAGCGAACTGCTAGGCAAAAAGTGGGAGCCTTCCTTATTAGGAGAACGCTGAAATAAATACACAGGATAAGCCAATAGAAAAGCATAATATCGGCCTATCTTTTGTGCTAAAGGCATTTCCTTGTATTGTGATTCAGTCACAGGATACCAGCTTTCATCGTTATCAATATTGCCAGTATTCTTGTGATGAGTTCTGTGACTAATCCGCCAGCCATGATAAGGAACAAGTATTGGTGTGTGAGAAAGATGTCCAATCAAATCATTGAGCCATTTATGCTTAGAAAAAGATTGGTGTCCGCAGTCATGTCCGACTACAAACAAAGCCCAAAACATCGTTCCTTGCATTAGCCAGAAAATCGGAAAGAAAAGCCAAGAATCCAGGTAATGAGCAGCTGCATAAAGCAGACTGATAATCAGGATGTCACGAAAGAAGTAAAAAAGTGATTTTGTCACACTGGGCTGAAAGCATTCAGCAGGGATTGCAGCTTTTAAATCCCCAAGTGTGAAAGGCAATTTAGTTGCATCCTCAGACGTTTCACAGCCAGGAGGATTGTTGAACGTGATGATATTTGATTGCACTGGATTCTTTTGATGGGATATAAATCGGAACTACGACACTGAGGATAATATCTGGCAATTTATTTAGCAATTTAAAAAATTGCCAGAATTTATTAAACACAGTTATGATAAACGCTCTCTTGAGTTCGAGAGCGTGGATTGGCTTACAGCGAAGCTAATTTGGGCGCTGTTTATCGTTCTGTGTAATGTTCGTTGAAAGTCTTATAGCCTACATCAGTTGTGTACAGTTGACATTCGTCTGTAATCTGCTTCATTAAAGACCAAGAAAACTGACATTCATTGTGCAGATAAGGCTCCCAATTTTGTTTGATGCTGCTGTAAGCTAGCCGCAAATTATAAGAAGGAATAGCAGTGGAAATATGATGAGGGACGTGAACATTGATATCGTGGCACAGGATTTCTACCCAACGCGGATAATCGCAATGAATAGTACCAAATAGCTGTGCTAGAGCTTCATTCCATTTGTTCGCTGCCTTAAAAGGAACATCTGCGGCAGTATGGTGAACAATAGTAAAAGTACTCATCCAAAAGTGGTAAACCATCCAGGGTATTAGCCAAAATTTGACAAATCCCCAGATACCAGTAGTGGCGATTAAGAGAGGAAAAGCGATCGCTGCAAATACCACTACTACAGCCACAGAAAGCTTAATACTTGATTGGTCTTTAGTTTTGAAGTTCCGCCAATCAAAATGCACCACAGCCCAATGTCCAATGGAACCTACCCACCAGAGGCGTTGACGGATGAATCCCTCAAAAGCCAACTGCAAGGTTTTGTCCCAACTTTCAAACACTTCCTGTCTAATTGGATGCCAAGCGTTGTCCTCATCCAGCTTGTTGGTATGAGTATGGTGATAATTATGCTTAATCCGCCAACTATGAAAAGGATAAATTAACGGTGCCATAAAAAAGTGTCCCACCAAATCATTTACCCAACGACGTTTGGCAAATGATCTGTGACCACAATCATGGCCAATTACAAAAAAACCTGTTAAAGCAGTGCCAGTAAAAATCCAAGCTAGGGGCAAGAGAAACCAAGGAGCGATCGTCAGGCTGTAGTAGCCTAAGGCAACTGTCAAGACACTAATTAGTACTTGTGTCCAAGCTTTGCGACGGTTTTGCTGAAAACATTCCCGTGGCAGAGTTTTGACAATATCTTTAAGCCTCAGGTCGGAATTACCAGGCTCGTCACTTAGTTTCTGGCTATTAATTATTGATGTAGTCATGAACACCTGAAAAACAACAAATTCCTCCACCAACTCACCAAAAAAGTGGCTCGCCGCAAAATTTCCTAACATTAGCGTTTCGGATTATAGCAATCTAACCTACACAAACGCACCTGTAAGTAGACTTTTGAAAAGTGAGGAGTTAGAAGTGATGAGTTCTGAGTTAAAAAAGGTAGACAGCCTATAGCGTTTCCTAATAAGAGTGAAGTGCGGCTTAACCTCACCCCGATAAAGCTGTGCTTTATCTCCCCTCTCCTTACTAAGGAGAGGGGTTGGGGGTGAGGTTTTGATATGTACTTCATGCACCTGCGAAGCGCCATAACTCCAAACTCCAAACTCCTAACTCCTAACTAATTTTTGTTGGGGCTAACTTCACATTAGTAGCTAGACCTACAGCTTGCAACAATTGAACTGTCATCCAGGTTAAATCGATTTCCCACCATTCCAGCCCATGACGAGCTGAGTATTGAAAGGCATGATGGTTATTATGCCAGCCTTCACCGAAAACTAGGACGGCTACCCACCAGCAATTAGTCGATTTATCACCAGAATCATAGCTCTGATAGCCAAATTTATGAGTGGCGCTATTTACCAACCAAGTGCAGTGGTAAACCCAAACAATGCGAACAAAAATTCCCCAAACAACGAATGACCAGCCACCCAGAAGCAAAAGTAATACACCTAGAGCAACTTGGATCAAAATGAAATATTTTTCTAAAAACTGATAAACTGGGTCTTCGGCAATGTCTTTGGTGAAACGAGGAGCATCAGCGTGAGCGGGACAATAATGAGTCAGCCAACCCATGTGGCTCCACCAAAAGCCCTTATTAGAATCATGGGGATCAGAGTCAGTATCAGAGTTTAAATGATGGATACGATGTGTCCCTATCCACTCAATTGGGCCTCCTTGACAGGAGAGTGTCCCGAAGAAAACCAAGAGATACTCTAGCCATTTGGGAGTTTGAAAACTGCGGTGGGTGACAAGGCGGTGAAATCCCAGAGTAACGCCCAAACCACCAGTTACCCAGTACAGCAAGAAACCCACACCAACTGCCGTCCAGCTAAAATTACCAGGAACAAAGGCAAATAAAGCGCCGATATGCAGTCCAATGAAAAACAGGGTATTGACCCAGTTAATTTGAGGTTTAGTTGAAGTAGCAATTGTCATGAAGTAACCTGAAGAAAGAATTTTCCAGCCTAAGTTTGCGCGATCTAAAAAATCCGCATATCTATAATTTTTTGTGAACGAGGAACTGATGAACAGCTTAGAACAGCTGCGGCAAGCAGAACAGGCACTGTTAGAAATTTTTTCTGTAATTGATGCTCAGGTTAAGCATAATCTAAAACGAGTGCTGGATGCCTTTCGTAATCACCGTGTGGGCGCACACCACTTTGCTGGTGTAAGTGGCTATGGTCATGATGATTTAGGAAGAGAAACATTAGATAAAGTTTTTGCCGAAGTTATGAATGCCGAGGCTGCGGCGGTGCGAGTGCAGTTTGTTTCGGGAACTCATGCGATCGCTTGTGCTTTGTTTGGTGTACTCCGTCCTGGAGATGAAATGTTATCAGTGGTCGGTTCTCCCTACGATACGCTTGAAGAAGTCATTGGTTTACGGGGTGAAGGTCAAGGCTCCCTTATCGAGTTTGGCATAAATTACCGCCAATTGGAGCTAACCCCCGAAGGAAAGGTGCATTGGGAAGATTTAAGCCATGCAGTAGTTGACAAGACTCGTTTAGTGTTAATTCAGCGTTCTTGTGGCTATTCTTGGCGTCCGAGTTTATCAATTGCCGATATTGAAAAAATTATCCATTTGGTTAAACAGCAAAACCCTAATACAGTTTGCTTCGTGGATAACTGCTATGGCGAATTTATTGAAACCAGGGAACCCACAGCCGTAGGTGCTGATTTAATAGCAGGGTCATTAATTAAAAATCCTGGTGGCACCATTGTCAGCGCTGGCGGTTATGTTGCCGGCCGCGCCGATTTGGTGGAAGCAGCCGCTTGTCGCCTGACTGCTCCCGGTATTGGTAGTTATGGCGGTGCCACTTTTGACCAAAATCGTCTTTTGTTCCAAGGATTATTTCTAGCGCCGCAGATGGTAGGGGAGGCGATGAAAGGGACATACTTAACTGGTTATGTATTTGACAAACTCGGTTATCCAGTGAATCCTGCACCTTTAGCGCCTCGTGGGGATGTGATTCAGGCAATTAAACTCGGTTCTGCCGAAAAGCTAATTGCCTTCTGTAAAGCTATACAACAGCATTCTCCTATAGGTTCCTACTTGAACCCTGTTCCAGATGAAATGCCGGGGTATGAAAGCTTGGTAGTCATGGCTGGGGGGACATTTATTGAGGGGAGTACTTTGGAGTTGTCGGCAGATGGGCCTTTGCGATCGCCTTATGTGGTTTATTGCCAGGGGGGGACTCATTGGACTCATGTGGCGATCGCACTGGAGGCTGCGATCGATGCAGTGGGAGGGATTGATGGTTAAATAAAGAACATGAGTTAGGATTGTCTCACGCAGAGGCGCAGAGGCGCAGAGAGTGAGGTATGGAGAGTTATGATTGAGAATGAAGTTTCGGGTGCAATTGTGGATGCTGCTTACAAGGTTCACACGACTTTGGGGCCTGGTTTGCTGGAATCAGTTTATGAGACGGTGATGGATTTTGAGTTACGGAGGCGGAAGTTACGGGTTAGAAGACAGGTGTTGGTTTCGATAGTCTATGAGGGTGTACTTTTGGAGGAAGGTTTTCGTGCTGATTTAATAGTCGAAGATAAAGTAATTGTTGAACTCAAATCAGTGGAATCTGTTCATCCAGTACACAAAAAGCAGCTATTAACCTACCTCCGCCTCACTGATAAACGAGTTGGATTACTAATCAACTTCAACGTCTCATTAATCAAAGACGGCATCTCCCGCGTAGTCAATAACCTCTAAAACTCTCTGCGCCTCTGCGCCTCTGCGTGACATCACTCCGGTAACTTATACTGCCCAACAATACGCTTGGCAAACTCCGGCACATGCGCCTCTAACTTCTCCGAATAATTCCGCTTCACATACAAATAATTCCGAGTAAAGTGAGAATCAATCGAAAACCGCGCATACTCTAAACCCTTAGGCCCGATTTTCTCAATCACCACACCCATCAGTTTTGCTGCCCACATCGGCAGAGTCACCCCTTTATCGTAAGCGGGAATACTTTGCTGTACAGCTTCCTTCCGGTTCCCCTTAGACATCACTGGCTGTGTATCTAACTGGTCTTTTACCAAATCCAGCATTTCCCTACCTGTGTCATTTCTAACTACAATCCACTGCCAACCGAAGGGTGCACCCATGTAGCCAACAACTAAATCGGCTAAGGAGTTGACATAATCAAAGCAACTCATACAAGATGGGGCAAAAACATCTTTAAGTTGGTTAGTTTTTAAGCCAAAGAAAGGCACAGTTTCCGATGAGCCATCTTCATGTTTGAAGTGAACCCGGAAGTCTTGCATGAATTCGTAATGCACAACTGTATCAGGCGATCGGCTAGTAGTTTCTAAGAATTTTTGCAGTCCGGCGCGGTTAACGTTATCTACACAGGGCGTACCCAAAACATACAACTTTTCTAAACCAAGTTGTTTTTCTACAGCTCGTAATGCCTGAATTTGGCAACCAACACCAATTACCAACAGCCGCTTCATTCCTGATTTTTCTACCTGTTCCAATACGGAAAGGTTCGGGGAAAGTGTTGGTTTATTTACCCGCGCTGCTAGTATTTCTTCTGGAGTACGCGCAATGATGGGCATGGGTTGAAAGCGGTCTTCTTTGGTGTTTTGCACGCAGACGACACCTTCAACTATGCCGCGATTGAGCATTTCAATGGCAATGCTGCTAACAATCCCCGTCCATTGTGCACCTTCGATGGGCTGTTGTTTTCGCGCCGCTATCATGTCTTGATGAACACCAAAGTAGAGTTCATCGGGGTTATCGAGATGACGCGATCGCCTGTGGGTTTCTTCTTCAAGTTCGCCTATTTGCTGATTAATAAAAGCGCAGGCTTCCTTGACATAGTGAATATAGTATGTATCGCATAGTCCGCACTCGCTACACAGTTCTTTAGCAGGGCGACGGCTGGTAGGTTTAAGGGCTTTAGCTTTTTTGTGCTTGCTAGAATCAACTGAGGTCATATAAATTTTTTGTTTTATTCAGGAATCGCTGTTATTATAATTTGAAAAATCAATAGAACTGACAGCATCACAAAACGCGAGTAGCAAGATATTAACTCGTTTTTAATCTAAAATATGGTGGGCTATGTCTAACGACTAGCCGCTACCATATTAGTGTTGCCGTTATTGGCACACACACCCGAAAAGCGTAAAATTGTTGTGTTAGTGCAATAGACCTCTTGCATAAATAATTTTTTGTCTCACGCAAAGGCGCAAAGGCGCAAAGAAGAACTTTTGCAAGAGGTCTAATGAAATAATTATAAAGAGCGATGTCTAACGACAAGCCTTTACGCACCAGTTGCACCGATAAATTTGAGAAATATTGATGGAGAGTACGTGTAGATTTCAGGCGTTGTTGGAAAGACTAGGGTTGTTAGCGTAACGTCTTTGAAAAACAATAGCTGCCAAATTAACCGCTAGACACGTGATTGCTAGCCACAGCAAAATATAAGTAGGAGCCATCACCACGCCAATCTGGAACCAAGTATATACGTGCAGTATCATTACCGAAGCGAAAAAGCTGGCAATTCCAGCAGATTGCCACACTTGGTGCGATGGGCGACGTAACGCTACCAGGCTGATAGTTAAAATTGTGACAAGCAAGTTTGCTGGTACGAGAAACGTACAAATACTTATGCAGTTGCCACGAGAAAATTCAGATAAGGTGTTAAGATCGAGCATTAATTTGTTGGGATAGCTGTTAGATTTTTAAGAATTTAGTTTATTTTATTTTAAAATAACGAAATCTACATCAATATATGAGTGAGTACTCACATCAAAAACATAACATAAATTAAATTATTTAGCTGCGTTTTGATACTACCAATAGTCAGTTAATTATAAGAGTTTTGGATAACTAGGGTGGAAAATACCCACCCTAGTTGAATTAACCCGGTAAAATCACTGTATCTATAACGTGTATCACACCATTATCGGCTTCAATATCTGCTGCTAAAACTGTGGCATTTTTAACTTCAAAACCGTCAGAAGAATCAATTTTAATGGGTGAACCTTCCACAGAATTAACCGTACCGAGTTGTGCTAAATCAGCTTGTAGCAGCTTTCCTGCAACGACATGATACTTTAAAATCCGCGTTAGCTGGGGAATATTTTGTAACAGAGTTTGAATAGTTCCAGCTGGTAACTTGGCAAAGGCATCGTCATTTGGTGCAAAAACAGTGAACGGCCCAGGACTTTTTAATGTTTCTACTAAACCAGCAGCTTGGACAGCCGCTACCAGTGTTTTGAAAGACTCAGAGGTAACTGCAATATCAACAATATCAGCCATATATTTTACCTAAATATCTACAAAAAATTTTAAAGGATAATAAACCTATTTTAAGTTTTATTAAACAAGCAAAAAATTATGGGGGGCTGATAAGCGATCGCTTCATTCAAACAATGCTTAGATTATACTGTCAACATGAAGCCTTACCCTATTAGCATAAAAATTGACTACGACGAATTTAGTAGTCCTGCTAGTATTTACATTTCTATAGAACCAATGACTCAACAAACTTCTAGAATTTGTATCCTTGGCGGAGGCTTTGGTGGTCTCTACACAGCTTTGCGCTTAAGTCAGTTACCTTGGGAATCTACGCAAAAACCCGAAATTGTTCTAGTAGATCAAAGCGATCGCTTTTTATTCTCTCCCTTACTTTACGAATTACTCACTGGCGAACTGCAAACCTGGGAAATTGCCCCACCCTTTGAAGAACTTTTACAAGGCACAGGGGTACGTTTTTATCAAGGAGTTGTATCTGGAATTGACATCGACCAGCAACGGATAAACTTACACCAAGGGCCAGAAATCCCTTATGACCGATTAGTGTTGGCGCTAGGAGGTGAAACACCGCTAGATTTAGTACCAGGTGCAGCATCCTACGGCTATGCCTTCCGCACAATCTCTGATGCTTATCGTTTAGAAGAACGCCTGCGATTTTTGGAAGAATCCGATGCTGATAAAATTCGGGTGGCGATCGTTGGGGCTGGCTACAGTGGTGTAGAGTTAGCCTGTAAGTTAGCCGACAGATTGGGTGAAAGAGGACGCTTTCGGATCGTTGAAATCGCTGATCAAATTTTGCGAACTTCAC
The DNA here is from genome assembly GCF_015714725.1 of Nostoc sp. WHI. GTDB lineage: Bacteria > Cyanobacteriota > Cyanobacteriia > Cyanobacteriales > Nostocaceae > Nostoc. The sequence continues at coordinate 24,713 of NZ_WBKM01000366.1, read as the reverse complement.
CAGAGTTTAACCGTGAAGCAGCAAAGAAAGCTTTAGAAGCGCGTGGGGTGTTTCTGGATTTAGAAACCAAAGTAGAATCAATAGAGCAAAATACCATCTCCCTAGAGTACAAAAACCAGTTAGACACGATTCCTGTAGATTTGGTAATTTGGACTGTAGGCACCAGGGTTGCACCCGTAGTAAAATCTCTTTCTCTCAAGCAAAATCAGCGTGGTCAAATCAGCACTACATCCACTCTGCAAGTCCTTGATCATCCAGAAATCTTTGCCTTGGGAGACTTAGCAGATACTCACGATGCTGAAGGACAGCAAGTTCCCGCCACCGCACAAGCAGCTTTCCAACAAGCTGATTATGCTGCTTGGAACATTTGGGCAACTCTGACTAATCGCCCCCTACTTCCTTTCCACTACCAACAGTTAGGAGAAATGATGGCACTGGGGAAAGACAACGCCACTCTCACAGGTTTGGGAATTAAACTAGATGGGCCTTTGGCATATATCGCCCGTCGTATAGCCTATTTATATAGGTTGCCAACTTTAGACCATCAACTCAAAGTTGGTTTTAATTGGGTAGTTCGTCCTCTCATAGAAACACTTTCTCGCTAACTTAAGGGTGGGCATTGGGCATTGGGCATTGATGCCATATTGCCTGTTCAATTTTGAGTTAAACGTTCAAAATCTTCAAACTTTGATGGAACAACCGAAAGTTATTTTTTTAGATGCTGTGGGTACACTTTTCGATGTTAAAGGCAGTGTGGGCGAAGTTTATAGTCAGATAGCCCAGGAATTTGGCGTTACAGTTTCAGCCGAAACATTAAATACAACTTTCATCCAAAGCTTTAAAGCAGCACCGCCGCCGATATTTCCAGATACAGAACTGCAAGATATTCCGCAGCGCGAGTTTGATTGGTGGCGGATAATTGCCTTGAATACTTTTGAAGGTGCAGGTATTCTCAAGCAATTTTCTGACTTTTCGGCTTTTTTTAGCGAACTTTACATCCACTTTGGTACTGGTGAACCGTGGTTTATCTATCCCGATGTTTTACCAGCTTTAATTAACTGGCGGCGGTTGGGAGTTACCTTGGGGGTACTGTCCAATTTTGATTCTCGGATTTACTCAGTATTGCAAAGTTTGGGATTGAGAGAGTTTTTTACCTCTGTTACTATTTCTACCCAGGTACGTGCAGCTAAACCTGATCCTCAAATTTTTGCTATTGCTTTAGACAAACACAAGTGTTCTCCAGATGCGGCATGGCATATTGGCGATAGCATCATAGAAGATTATCACGGAGCTAAAGCAGCTGGCTTGAGAGGTGTTTGGATCAACCGGGGGAAATAGACCTCTTGCATAAATAATTTTTTGTCTCACGCAAAGGCGCAAAGGCGCAAAGAAAAAAGCGAAAAGAAGGACTTTTGCAAGAGGTCTAATGAGTGATATGTCATTGCGATCGCTTGCAATGACATATCTTGAGATGTATTGTATTGTAGTTTGCGATCGCTCCGTGGTCGTTATCTTTCTACTATTTATTAACAACCCTTGCTCTCTTCGGTTAAGGAAGATAACTTAATCCGCCGACTTTCACGGGATAGTGGTACTAAAACTGGGGCTTGACTTTGAGCATTTTTTTCTTTAAGGCTTTCTACTACTTTAGATAGTTGTGCAATTGTTGATGCTTCAAATACGCTACGCAAAGGTAATTCTACACATAAAATATCGCGCACTCTAGAGACAAGCTGAGTTGCCAGTAATGAATGACCGCCTAATTCAAAGAAATTATCATAAATTCCTACGCGCTTAAGTCCCAAAACCTCAGCAAAGATTTTCACTAGCAGTTGTTCAACAGAAGTTCGAGGTGCGATGTAATTTTCAGGCAATTGGGGCTTGATTACATCATGGAATGCTTTTAAGGCACGGCGATTGACTTTACCGTTAGCTGTTAGAGGTAAAGACTCCAATACTACAAAAGCTGATGGCATCATGTACTCAGGCAGTTTTTGTGTTATGTAAGTCTGCAACTGTGGCACTAATTTACGCGCTGCTTTGGCTTGTAGGGGATTATTGGCATAAAATTGCCAGGGGCGAGAGTAAGTTGTGCTATGTGGAAAAATAGTTTTTTTATTTACTGCATCTTGGCGGACAAATACCACATCATAGCGTCCTTCAATACTTGAATGTGACCAGGTAATATCAACCTTATAAGGTACATTCAGCACATAAAAATCTTCTGGTTCTACTCCGAAATTTTCAAGTTCTTGCAAAGCTTTACGTATTTGACCTACAGTTTTAAAACCTTCTACGTCTGATAGGCATTCTGCTGTTTTAACTGCTGATATCACGCGCGCATTAGCTATATTAATAATGCTTAAGATTTCTGGTTGATTCTCAATTAATAACTGACGCACTGCTGAGACTGTTAGATTATCTTCAGACCAATTCAGCATTGAATAATTTCCAGGATTATTAACAGTTTCGCCATTAATCTGAAGAATCACATTGTAACGAAACTCAGTTAACTCATTGTGATGTTTACCGCGCATCAATTGAATTTGTACATGATTAATCTGCGGAAAGCGTTGCTTTATTGCGGTAAAAAAAGCCGGGTCAATGACTAACTCTGTCTCTTGAAACATTTGCATTTGTACCCGTTGCTGCAACTCAAAGCGGGTAAGGGAAGGTTCAGCTTGATACAGTTGCACTGACGCATGGAAAGCTTCCAAGAGTGGCAAATTACGCACATCTCCTATGAAGATAAAGCCACCCGGAGCAGTTGCCTTTACAGCACCTTCTAATACACTAATCAGATAATCAATAGTAGGAAAATATTGTACAACCGAGTTCAGAATTACTACATCAAAAGCTGCTGTTTCTACTTTCTCGAAGTCAGTAGCCATTTGCTGATACAGCGTTACCTGCGGCATTTCTTGCTTTTGTAAATGCTGCTGAATGTAGTTAAGTGAAACTTGGGAAAAGTCTGTTCCCCAATATTTAGTGCAGTGAGGTGCAATCCTAAACAGAATCAAACCTGTTCCACAACCAATTTCTAATACTCGTTTGGGTTGCAAAGTCAAAATCTGCTCGACTTGGTTATTCACCCACTCACGCATTTGTTCTGTTGGAATAGGCTGATTTGTGTAACTACTATTCCAGCCGGCAATATTCAATTTTGGCTCGGAATCAACAGGTTGATTATAAGTTTCGTTATAGAGCATCTGCCATTGCAAAACTTGCTCATTCTGCAATTGTATATTATCCTGCTCGTTCCTGTATTCGGTTTTTGGTACTACATAAGCTACTAGGCGCTTTTCATTATTATCCTCATGAATTATTACTACAGTTTGCTGCACTACTGGATGTTGACTAAGTACGGCTTCAATTTCTCCTAACTCAATGCGGTAGCCGCGAATTTTTACCTGCTCGTCGAGGCGACTCAAAAATTCAATGTTGCCATCTACTCGATAGCGAACTAAATCACCCGTTTTATAAAGTCGTGTTTTTAGCTGATTAGTAAAAGAATGTTCAATGAAGCATTCAGCAGTTAAGTCAGGACGGTTTAAATAACCCCGCGCCAATCCATCACCACTTATGTACAACTCTCCCGGAACGCCAATAGGTACTGGTTGTAAATGTTTATCTAGAATGTAAACTTGGGTGTTAGCGATCGCACCACCAATTACAGGTGCTAAACTCTCTTTATTCTTAACAGAAATATGACCCGAAGTTGTCACAACTGTATTCTCAGTTGGACCATAATTGTTAACTAAATGGAAAGGATGATCAGCTAAAGGATATTGATTTAGTCTGTCGCCACCTGTAAGTAATATTCGTAAAGCTGCGTCTTGAGGAAAATCTAATAACAGAATTTTCTCTGCTAAAGGAGTTGGTAACAAGGTAATTGTTATCGCTTTTGATATTAACCAATCTCGTAGATGCTCAGGTATTTGTCTGGTTCCATCATCTACAAAATAAATGCTTGCCCCAGCACTAAGATAAGGCCAAATTTCCCAACCGCAAGCGTCAAAGCCAACTCCGCAAATCTGCGTTGCTCTGTCAAGGGGTGAAATTGCAAAGGCTTTTTGATGCCAAAAAACTAGATTTAACAATCCTCTATGTTCAATTTTAACCCCTTTAGGTTTTCCAGTTGAGCCGGAGGTATAAATAACATAAGCAAGGTTATCTACTGTAACTTGGCTGGTAAGATTATCTTCAACTTCTTGATTAATAATTTCCCAATCTTTATCTAAACAGATTATCTGTGAACTATAGTTTATCAGACGTTCAAGCCATCGCTTGTGAGTTAATAAAACTGAGACTTGAGCATCTTCAAGCATAAAGTTTAAACGTTCAGATGGATAGCTTGGATCTAAAGGTACATAAGCTCCACCTGCTTTCAGAATACCCAACATCCCGATTACCATATCAAAAGATCGTTCTACACAAAGTCCTACTAAAACCTCGGTTGTAACTCCTAATTTTTTTAGATGATGTGCAAGTTTATTGCTGCGGATATTTAACTCTTTGTAGCTGATTTGTTTATCGCCAAATACTAAGGCGATCGCATCAGGATTATACTCTGCAATGCTCTCAAATAACTGATGGATACACTTATCTTGAGGATAATCTAACTGAGTATTGTTCCATTCAACTAATAAATTATGTAACTCAGATTCGCTTAAAAGCGGTAATTGTGCAATTCGCTGTTCTGGATTGGTAACTATACCTTCTAGTAATATTTGGAAGTGTCCTAGCATTCTAGCGATCGTAGCATCATCAAATAAATCAGTGCTGTAAATTACAAAACCACTAATTCCTTCTGAGCTATCTGCCCATAACCCATTTTGAACCTTTGGCTCCCACAAATGCAACTCCAAATCAAAGCGTGTTGTTTCCGTATCAAATGGTAGCGGACTTAAAGTTAAATTAGGTAACTCTAACGCTGACATAGGCGCATTTTGGAGCGCAAAAACAACTTGAAAGAGCGGATTTTGATTCAAATTCCGCTCTGGATGCAGTTCTTCTACCAGCTTTTCAAAAGGCAAATCTTGATGAGCATAAGCCCCGAAAGCTACCTCTTTAACTCGACTCAATAATTCCCGAAAAGTTGGGTTTCCACTTAGTTGGGTACGCAATACTAAGCTATTGACAAAGAAACCAATTAATCCCTCAATTTCGCTCCGGTTGCGATTGGCAATAGGTGAACCAATAACAATATCTTCTTGTTGTGTGTAGCGGTAAAGTAAAACTTGGAATGCTGCTAGTAGGATTATAAATAAAGTTACCCCTTCTTGTTGTCCGAGAGCTAAAAGTGCTTCGCTCAAACTTTTTGATAATTGCAAAGGTTGCCTTGCACCCTGGTAAGTTTGAACAGCTAGTCTTGGTCTGTCGGTTGGCAGATTTAGCATAGAAATGCCGTCTAATTGCTTCTGCCAGTAACTCAGTTGCTTTTCTAATACTTCGCCTTGCAACCATTGCCGTTGCCAGTATGCAAAGTCTGCATATTGGATTGTAAGTTTCGGTAGAGGAGAAGGCTGATTGCTGGCAAAGGCTGTGTAGAGTGCTGCTATCTCTTGAATCAGCACCCCAATAGACCAACCATCACAGACAATGTGGTGCATAGTTAGCAGGATGATGTGTTGTGTCTCATCCAAGTGCAGCAGTTTTACTCGCAGCAACGAATCAGTTGATAAATTGAAAGGACGTTGAGCTTCTTGGGTAGTCAGTTGTCGTGCTTGTATTTCTCGTTCGACTTGTGGCAGTTGCCGTAAATCTATTACTGGTAAAGTAATAGTTAGCGTTGGATTAATTACCTGCACTGGTTGCCCTTCTTGCATGACAACAGTGGTGCGTAAAGCTTCATGCCGTCGCACAATTTCGTTAAAAGTTTGCTCTAGCGCGGCTTTATTAAGTGAGCCTGTTAAATGTAATGCTAGTGGAATGTTATAGAAAGGATTATTAGGAATTAATTGGTCAAGAAACCACAGCCGTTGTTGAGCAAAGGAGAGAGAAAGATTTCCTGACCGCGAAATAGGTACGAGAGGTCTAAAGCTGTGGTTATTAGTACGATTAGTTGCTTCTAAAAATTCAATAATTTCTGCTTTACGCTCTTGAATTTCTGCACGCAGTTCTGCTGTAAGAGTTCCTTCGGGTGCATTACAGCGAAACTTTTCACCATCAAGAAAAACTTGAATATCTAAGCTGCGAAGATAAGATAAAAACTCAACCGTATTCAAAATTATACCTCTTCGCAACTGTTGTTAACGCGATGTGCAACTTATTTTTAGAACCCCTCTCCAAACCTCTCCCCGAAGCGGAGAGAGGCTTTGATATTTGCTCCCCTTCCCTTGTAGGGAAGGGGTTGGGGGTTAGGTTTGAGAGAAAGTTGTACACGGCGTATTGTTACTTAATATAAGGCAGAAGCACTCAATGTAAGGATTTCAAATTGTTTAATAAGCTTTTTAAGGTTTTGTAACTGGATAGTTATTTCTGTTAAGCTGCACTGCTTATTACCTAACCCAGCATTTTTATCACACTTATATGACTGTATAAATCATTCCTGAGAATGAAACTTGGATGATTCTAACTATGGTATGAAGCTAAAAGACAAGGCAGTTAACAAGGTATCGCAAGGTTTAGGCTCATGATATTCATGCCTCATAATTTTCTGTTTACATGGCTGGTTCAACTGCTATCCATTGGGGTAATTGGCGGGGGAGGCTACATTCTCTATAAGTGGTACGAAGGAGAACTTATAGGAACATTTTACTTGGTGGCTGGGTTAGTAATGGTTCTGTGGTCTTTCGGTGGTCATTTTATCAGTTTGCCATTGCTGCGCCGTCCTGGAGCCGATGAACCTAAGTTTATGCGTAGCGAAACCGTGCAGCGTTTGCCACGTCCAGATGGGAGCGTTTTGCAAGTAGAGTTTTTTGGCCCTGAAGATGGTCAACCGATTATCTTTTCACACGGTTGGGGGCCGAACAGTACTGTATGGTATTATGCCAAACGACAACTGAGCGATCGCTTCCGAGTAATTGTTTGGGATCTACCAGGGTTAGGAAAATCCACCAAACCGGAAAACAATGATCACTCTGTAGAAAAATATGCCCGTGACTTGGAAGCTGTTGTTGCCATAGCCGGAAATAAACCTGTTATTCTGGTAGGACATAGCATGGGTGGAATGATTAACCTCACATTCTGCCGCCTGTTTCCAAAGCAATTAGGGAGTCGGGTGGCTGGCTTGATTCTTGTCGATACCACCTACACCAATCCGGTCAAAACTTGTATCTTTAGCAGTCTGGTACGTAAATTGCAGAAACCGCTACTCGAACCTGTGTTGTACCTGACTACCGTGCTGTGGCCGATTTTTTGGTTGATGACTTGGCTTTCGTATTTGAATGGTTCACTGTACATCACCGTCGAACTATCTGGATTTACCGGTACTGAAACACGCGGTCAACTAAGTTTTGCAGGATTATTATCAGCATTGGGTTCACCTGGGGTTTTGGCTCGTGGCACACTGGGAATGTTAAAGTTCGACGAAACAGAAACACTTGCAAAAATTAACGTACCTGTGTTGGTTGTTTGCGGCAATTCAGATATAGCAACTAAACCTGTTGCAAGCGATCGCATGAAAGCAGAATTGCCTTACTCTCAACGAGTCACTCTAAAACCAGGTGGACACATGGCATTGATGGAACGAAACCAGCAGTTTGCCGAAGCAGTCAGCACGTTTTGCGCTGGCTGCTCATAGCTACCTGAATCCCACATTTAACATTCATCAAAAAATATTGCTCTAGGGTTGACGTTTTTAGATTTTGTGCAGTCTGTAGAAGCTTCCGCCTTCCCTGTAAGAGCTTCCGCCTTCCCTGTAGGAGCTTCCGCTTTCCCTGTAAGAGCTTCCGTCAAGACGTTTCGGTGTTTCGCGCAGTTTGTAGGAGCTTCCGTCTTCCCTGTAAGAGCTTCCGCCTTGACGTTTCGGTGTTTCGCGCAGTCTGTAAGAGCTTCTGGTTTAACCCCAGTTTTGCACTTTAGTTAATCCGCATTCGTTAGTACCTTTTCATGAGTTCCAAAGTAGACATTGCTTAATTCTTCCAAAGAAACATCGGTCTGCAATTCTGGATTACAAAAGTAGGGATGAATGGGAAGGAGTTCAGCGCGATCGCGGGTTTCCGATGAAGATAGAATTTGCTCAAGCAAAGTCAAGTAATTTTCAGCAGTAGATTCCCAAGTGTACATCTTCAGCACCCGTTGCTGACCAGCTTTGGCAAAATACTCCCACTCATCAGCATCGCATAGCACCCGCTCTAAGCCCCGGACAATATCAGCAGGGTCTTCTGGATCAACGAGTACAGCATATTCCTGATTTCCTTGTCGCAAGCTCTCGCTAGGGCCACCGTTCTGGGTTGCTACCACTGGTAAACCTGCAACTGCCGCTTCTAAGGGAGCAAGTCCAAAGGGTTCGTAGAGTGCAGTCAGTGCAAATACCGAGCGGCGTTTAGCCATAAACCGATAGGTTGCAGCTAATGTTTCTTGTTCCTGATCCGGCAAGCCAAAGGCACTGATTTTGCCCCACAAGTCCTTTTCTTTTACTACCTCGCGGATGGGGGCTAAAACCGTATCTTCAATAAATTCATTGTCAGCTGGCTCATGCAACGGATTGTCCAAGCCACCTGTAAGCAGTACCAAATTAGCCCGTTCTTGAAGGGTTTGACTCATTGCAAAAGCTTCCACTAGCCCCAATAAGTTCTTTTTAGGAGCTAATCGACTGGCTGCGAGGATAGCAGGTAAATCCCGACGCGACTCTGCGATGTCCCGTGTCAATTGCTCCTGTACAAATTCTTCGGTAGCTTCCTCATTTTGCGATCGTACCTGGACACCGAAGATGGAAGAGTCTGCTCCCGGTGGAACCAAGGCAAAGCATTTGTCATTGTCTACATCTACTGCACCACCGTAGGCTGTATGAGAGTATTGTTCAAAGCGTTCTTGTCGCGTGCTGGTAATATTAACAGCCGAGCGATTCATGCTCAGGCGTTCGGCTACGATGCGATATTTAAAATGGAATTGCTCATCTATTTCTGACAAATTCTCTGGGGTAACTTCAAATTTGTCCATCTTTTGAGCGCCAAGAGAATGAGCAGTAAAGGTGAAAGGTATGCCTGTCTCCTCTTCAATTAGAGCGCCACACAGTCCCCCATCGCCGTAGTGAGCAGTCATCGCATCGGGTAAGCCACCTTCCTGTTGATAAAATTTTAGGATGTTGGGCACCCAATCAGTAACCAGATGAGGCCATAACAACTCTTTAGGAAGAAATTCTTTTGGCCCGGCTGGTAAGCGGATAATGCGGACATTATCGACGCCTGGATAAGTGTCAAAGGCTTGGGCAAACTCTGGCCACTCCGGATCAATGATTTGACGGGTGAGAATATCAACTTTATGACCCATTTGAGCGATCGCTATGGCGACTTGCTTAACATAGATCAACTGACCCCCAAAATCTGGGTGTTGCGTTATGTGACTATTGGCTGAATCAAAATTGCCTTGAGGGTTAAGAAATCCAATATGCATCGCCCACTTCCTTATACAGGTTAATTTCTACTAGAGATTTTTGCCTGAAGACAGCAGTATAACAGCTTAGTGAGCTTGTCAAATAACTCCCAAGACTGAAAAACGCAGGCAGCAAGGCTGTACATAAATGTCATCTAAAAGTAAGTCAATTAGCTTAAACCCAGCCAATTCACGCATTTTCCTAATGCTTAAGTTAATCGTTACTGCGGCGATCGCACATATACCGGATGGCATAAATAACATGGCGACTTTTAACAAACAAGGTGGTACGCCGCGAGTTGCGTTGCTTTTAAAAAATACAAAGTAAAATTATTTAATCTACTTGGTGATACTATAGCGGTTCTCGGTTGAGTTAGGTACAAAAACTCCACCCCCAACCCCTCTTGAAAAGCAAAGCTGTTTCATTCCCTCAAAAACTCAAAAAAGACTTGTGTTCTGAACGAATGAACTTGTGTTCTGAACGAATGAACTTGTGTTCTGAACGAAAGTACTTGTGTTCTGAACGAATGAACTTGTGTTCTGAACGAATGAACTTGTGTTCTGAACGAAAGTACTTGTGTTCTGAACGAAAGTACTTGTGTTCTGAACGAATGAACTTGTGTTCTGAACGAATGGACTTGTGTTCTGAACGAATGGACTTGTGTTCTGAACGAATGGACTTGTGTGTACACCGTAGGCTCTTCGAGAGGGGACTATCATGTACCTTATGTGATTAGGAAAGGCTACAAGTAAGTTGGCACAGTCAAACCAAGTTATGCGAAGAAAGATAAACTATACCCAAACCCTCTTTCCTCATGCCTGATAACTTAGGGGTTTCTCAAAATTCCACTTCTTCGCGCTGAATTCCCATAGTTTCAGTCTTATTTATACCTTTTGCTGCCCAACAGGTTGTGTCTATGTACTTAGCAAGTTGTTCAACAGTTGGTGTTTCAAACAAATTGCGTACAGGCAAATCTATTTGAAAAGTGTCCCGGATGCGGGAAGTTAGCTGAGTCGCCAGTAGAGAATGACCGCCCAATTCAAAGAAATTGTCGTGGACACCTACTTGCTCTATTCCCAAGACTTTAGCCCAAATTTGGGTAAGTAACTCTTCGACTTGCGATCGCGGTGCCACGTAATCTTGATTACTGAAAGTAATTGTATCAGATGCGGGTAAAGCACGGTGATCCACTTTGCCATTAGGTGTTAGAGGTAAAGATTCCAGTAACATATAGGCTCTTGGCACCATGTATTCTGGTAACTTTTCTTTGAGAAATTGACGAAGTAAGGATGCAAAGCTTTGCACGTTTTGCGTCGGCATCTCTTCCAGGTTGGGAACAATATAAGCCACCAAGTACTTATCATCAGGTACATCCTCAGCAGTAATAACCACTGTTTCTTTGACTGCTGAATGTTGAATCAACACCGCTTCAATCTCTGACAACTCAATGCGGAAGCCGCGAATCTTTACTTGATTATCAATGCGACCTAAAAATTCAATATTGCCATCTGGTAAATAGCGAGCTAAATCACCTGTTTTATAAAGACGTGTTTTTGGTTTATGACTAAAGGCATGAGAAATAAAATGTTTAGCATTTAATTCAGTACGATTGATATATTCTCGCGCCAGTCCCTCACCACCAATATATAATTCGCCAGTAACGCCAATAGCCACGGGTTGTAAATTGGTATCTAATATATAGATTTGTGTATTTGTAATGGGACGACCAATAGGAAAAGATGTAGTTGATTCTGGTAACTCTTGTACGCAGTAATAAGAGGAAAAGGTTGTATTTTCTGTAGGCCCGTAAACATGGATTAAATGCTTTGGCGTACCATCTCTAAGAATCTTTTTAATCCATCTTGTATTAACAGTCTCGCCACCAAATAGTAAATATTTTAAGCTAGCAAAAGCTTGCGGAACATCTCTAGCAATCTGTTGAAATAAGGCGGTAGTCAAAAACAGAACGTTGATACCTTCTTTTTGTAGTTCTAATGCAAACTCGTGAGGCGAAAGGGTTACATCTTTACTAATTCCCACAAGTTGAGCGCCGTTAAGTAGCGCTCCCCAAATCTCGAATGTAGCGGCATCAAAAGAAACGTTTGAGGCTTGGGCAATTTTATCGGATGGTTCTAAGTTTATATAGTTAGTATTGCACACTAACCGATTTACAGCTTTGTGAGGTACAGCAACTCCCTTGGGTTTTCCTGTAGAACCAGAGGTATAAATAACATAAGCTAAATTATCACTATTTAAATCACTTTTAGGATTGTCTTCTTGTTCTTGAGCAATAACTTCCCAGTCTTTATCTATAGAAACAATTGGATTTGAGAAACCTTCAAAATGCTTAAGTAAGTTTTCTTGTGTCAGCAATACTGAAACTTGTGCATCTTCAAGCATAAAATTTAGGCGCTCTTGAGGATAACTAGAGTCTAATGGAACATACGCTCCCCCAGCTTTCAGAATCCCCAACAATCCGATGATCATTTCTATAGACTGTGAAATACAAATGCCCACTAAAACTTCTGAACCTACTCCGATTTTTTGTAAGTGTTGTGCTAGTTTATTGCTGCGAGTATTCAACTCTTGATAAGTGAGTTGCTCGTTAGCAAAGTTTACTGCTATAAAATCAGGATACTGCTGTACCTTTTCTTCAAACAATTGATGAATACATTTATCTTGAGGATAATCTGCTTGGGTATTATTACATTCCACCAATACTTGATGTCGCTCCACTTCACTTAATAACGGTAAATTTGCAATTCCTTGTTCTGGATTTGCAATAATGCCTGACAACAGAGTTTTAAAATGTTCCAGTATCCGGCTAATGGTGACTTTATCAAACAAATCTGTGTTGTAAACCATTATGCCTCGCAGACCTTCAGAATACTCCCAGTTTCCACCCAGTAAGCTCCTAAAATCCTCAGAACACTTCCATAGATGCAGTTCCAAATCAAAACGCGTCTTTTTCAAATCAATATTCATAAAGCTAGGTACTAATCCAGGCAGTTCTAGCGATGACATTGGCGCATTCTGGAAACCAAACACCACTTGAAATAGCGGATGGTAGCTTAAGTTCCGCTCTGGATGCAGTTCTTCAACTAACTTTTCAAATGGTAAATCTTGGTGGCTGTATGCTCCTAATGTTACCTCCCGAACTCTGCCTAGTAGTTCCCGAAAAGTCGGGTTCCCAGATAAGTTACTGCGTAGTACTAAACTATTGACAAAAAAACCAATTATTCCTTCAATTTCACTGCGGTTACGGTTAGCAATTGGCGAACCTAGCGCGATATCTTCTTGGTGTGTGTAGCGGTAAAGTAACGTTTTAAATGCTGCCAGCAGCGTCATAAATAAGGTTACACCTTCTTGCTGTGACAGCTTTTCTAGTGCATCAATTAGCTTTTTTGGCAACTCCAGAAATTGTGTTGCTCCTTGATAGCTTTGTATAGCTGGTCTTGGTTTGTCAGTAGGGAGATGCAATATAGAAATACTGTTTAATTGCTCCCGCCAGTAAGCTAACTGGGTTTGGAGTACTTCACCTTGTAGCCACTCACGCTGCCAGTGAGCAAAATCGGCGTACTGAAGAGGCAGTTCTAATAGAGGCGAAGGCTGGTTTTGTGCAAAAGCTGCGTACAGCGTTCCCAGTTCCCGAATCAGTACCCCCATAGACCAATCATCACAGATAATGTGGTGCATATTCAGTAATAGAATATGTTCTGTCTCAGAAAGAACAAGTAGTATTATTCGCAGCAATGGCCCGGAGGATAAATCAAAGGGATGTTCTATCTCTGCGGTAACAATGCACTTTGCTTTAACCTCCCTTTCATCAGCTGGCGATCGCTGGAGGTTTAATACAGAAAGAGGTATTGTTAAGTTAGGTGCAATCGCCTGTAAGGGTTGCCCATCCGACACAATAAAAGTGGTGCGTAAGGTTTCGTGGCGACGCACAATTTCATTAAAAGTCTGTTCTAGTGCTGTTAACTTCAGCGAACCTATTAAGCGAATTACTGTCGGCACATTGTAAATAGCATTGCCAGGGATCAACTGGTCAAGAAACCATAATCGCTGTTGAGCAAAAGATGCTGGAAACACAAAGACTTCTTCAGAAGACATATTGCTCCTTATTTTAAATTTAGCGTTCCTAAATTGGCTGTTGCTGAATTTGAATATGAAAATCAAAAATCAAATATTCTCAACTCTTACTCTCTGCGCCTCTGCTCCTCTGCGTGATATAAATTCATATTTCCACTCAGCAACGCCATAAACCTTGTGCTTTCTCAATACAGCCTCTTAGCTGTACAGCGAGAACTTGAATATAAGGTTTTCTCAGCATAGTTAAATGATTGCCAGGAATATGATGAATTTCCGTTCCTCCCACAGCTAGCTGATCCCAACCCATACTCGGATCTTCCTTGGCAATGCTTGACTGAAGCTTTGTTCTAAAAAGATTAATTCCTTTAGGGTAGGCTTGCGGAACGTAGTTAAGAACTGCTTGGCTATTGGCATAGAAAACACGAAGCATAGGACGAATCGCTAACTCGCTTAAAAGTCTTAACTTGGATTCTTCAGGTATAACGTTGACTGTGGCATCCTCTTTTAGGATGAAGTTGGAGAATAGATTTATTTGGAGCCGCCCAATGTTAATTCGATTCTTAGCGATCGCAATAATTAGATAAAAATAATCAAGGAAAAATGGCCATATATATCGCGCCACTGTAGTTAGCATAAACTTGAAACCACTACTCAAAGAAGGTACATTCCCCGGAATTGGGGCTAAAGTGTCAAGCACAGCGAGTAGAGCCACTTCTTCCCCAGACCTTTGGAGTTGTTGAGCCATTTCAAAAGCAACCCAACCCCCAAAAGACCAACCTCCCAAAAAATAAGGCCCTTTGGGCTGCACTCTCCGCAATGCTTCAATGTAGTGTGTAGCCATATCCTCAATGCAAGTTAGTGGAGAACTTTTTCCATCAAGTCCAATAGGTTGTAGCCCATAAAATGGTTGATTTTTTCCCAAATGATGAGCTAATTCGTAATAAGGAAAGACAACACCAAAAACTGGATGGACACAGAAGAAAGGTGGATTTGAACCAGCAGGTTGAATCGGAACTAAGGGCGACCACGGCAGAGAATCTGTTTCTGAAGATAGAGAAGTTGCTAAACTTTCAATTGTTGGATTTAAAAATAAAATAGATAGCGGCAATTCGCGCTCAAACTGCTTGTGTATCTGCTTCAGGAGCCTTACAGTTAACAGCGAATCTCCGCCCAAGTCAAAGAAGTTATCATGAATACCCACACGCTCAACATTAAGGACTTCAGCCCAAATTTTTGCCAAGCTTAACTCGGTTGGAGTCCGAGGAGCGATAAATGCTTTATCTATTGAGCGGCTAGCCGGACTGTCGAGTTCTGTTAGCGCTAAACGATCTACCTTGCCACTAGCTGTTAGCGGTAGAGAATCCAGCACTACAAAAGCTTTTGGCATCATGTATTCTGGTAATTTTTCTTTTAAGAATTTACGCATTAGAGACGCGAAATTTGGCGTTTCTACATTGGGAACAATATAAGCCAGCAAGTGCTTATCACCAGATACGTTCTCTTTAGCAATTACTATTGCTTTTTGCACACTTTGATGCTGATTCAGCACTGTTTCAATTTCTGACAACTCAATGCGGAATCCTCGAATTTTTACTTGATTATCGATGCGTCCTAAAAATTCAATATTACCGTCTGACCGATACTGAGCTAAATCACCCGTCTTGTAAAGTCGCGCTCCATTTTTATCATTAAAAGGATTTGGAATAAACTTTTCAGTAGTTAATTCTGGACGGTTGAGATAACCTCGTGCCAATCCTTCACCACCAATGTATAATTCGCCAGCAACTCCAATTGGTAAAGGTTGTAAATACTTATCTAATATATAAATTTGAGTGTTAGCGATAGAGCGACCAATGGGTGGTTTTTCACTCAAAGATTTAATCTCTGCAATGGTTGACCAAACCGTTGCTTCAGTAGGCCCGTAAGCATTAAAAAACCGACGCTGAGAGTTCCACCAACGTTTTACAATATCATCGGTGCAGGATTCGCCTGCACAAATAATAGTTTGCAGTGCGGGTAGTGATTCTATAGGTAGGACTGCTAACACTGCTGGCGGAAGGGTAACATGAGTAATAGCGTTTTCGCGCAATAATTGCAGCAAAGGTTGTCCGGGTAGAAGCGATTCTTTATTTGCTAAATAAAGAGTTGCTCCTGTTTGCAATGCCATAACAATCTCAAAAATTGAGGCATCAAAACTTAATGATGCGAATTGCAGAATGCGGTTATTCGGTTGCAAGTTGAAAACCTCAATCTGAGCTTTTGCTAAGTTTGACAATCCTCGATGTTGGAGCAAAACGCCTTTAGGCTTTCCTGTTGAGCCAGAGGTGTAGATAACATAAGCTAGGTTGTCAGATGTTACGCGATTGGTTGGGTTTTCTTGGCTGTATTGTGTAATAGTTGCCCAATCTTCATCTATGCAAACTACAGACAAGAGATCCCCCCAACCCCCCTTAAAAAGGGGGGCTAAAGAGAAATGAGTGAGCAAGACTGATATTTTGGCATCTTCTAGCATGAAGCTAAGACGCTCTTGAGGTAGGCTCGGATCTAAAGGTAGGTATGCTCCACCTGCTTTGAAAATGCCTAATATTGCGATGATCATCTCTAGCGATGCCTCCGGCAAAGTCTTCTCTTCGAGACGCTGCGCGAACGACGATCGCTCTACACAAACGCCAACTAAAGATTCGGTTTTTATACCTATTTTTTTAAGATAATGTGCAAGTTGGTTGCTGTGTCTATTTAACTCTTTGTAGCTGAGTTTTTCATCGCCAAATACTAGCGCGATCGCATCGGGAGTTTCTTCAACTTGTGCTTCAAATAACTGATGAAAACACTTGTTCTCTGGATAGTCTATTTTAGTGTCATTCCAATCAATTAATAATTCTTGTCGTTCTTCTTCAGTCAGCAAAGACAAATCTGAAAGACGCTGTTCTGGATTGGCAACAATGCTTTCTAGCAGCCTTTGAAAATGTCCCAGCATCCGGGTAATTGTAGAGTCATCAAATAAATCGGTGCTATACACCATTTGTCCTTTCAAACTTTCCAAATCCTGCCATAGATGGAACTCTAAATCAAGCTTTGCAGTTTTGCTGTCGAACTCTAATAGCGAAAGCGTTAATCCAGGTAACTCTAGCGTTTCGATGGGAGTGTTTTGCAGGCTAAATACAACCTGAAAAAAAGGATGATAGCTTAAATCTCGCTCTGGGTGAAGTTCCTCCACCAGCTTTTCAAAGGGCAAGTCCTGATGACTGTATGCTCCTAAAGTTACCTCTCGCACTCGATTTAATAATTCTCGAAACGTCGGGTTTCCAGATATATCTGTACGTAACACCAAACTATTGACAAAAAAACCAATTAATCCTTCGAGTTCGCTACGGTTGCGATTAGCGATCGGTGAACCTATTGTAATATCCTCTTGCTGCGTGTAGCGATAGAGCAAAGTCTGAAACGCTGCCAGCGTTGTCATGAACAAGGTAACGCCTTCTTGGTAGCTAAGTGCTTCTAGCGCTTGAGTTAAGGAGTGTGATAACTCTAGAAATTGTTTTGCACCCCTGTAGGTAGGAACTGCTGATCTGAGTCGATCGCTGGGGAGATTCAGCACCGAAATTCCGTCTAATTGCTTTTGCCAATAAGCTAACTGGGTTTGTAAGGGCGAATAGCCGTTTGCCCCCACTCCTTGCAGCCACTCCCGTTGCCATTGGGCGAAATCTGCATATTGAATAGGTAGTTCTGGCAGGAGCGTAGAAATCAGATATTGCTTATCCTCTACAAAGGCTTTGTATAATACTCCCAGTTCTCTAACTAGCACTCCAATTGACCAGCCATCGGCAACTATGTGATGTAAATTTAGCAACAGCACATATTCTGATTCGTCTAGTTGCAGTAGCTTTACTCGCAGTAATGGCCCGGTGGTGAGATTGAAAGGACGTTGAGCTTCTGCGGTTGCAATTTGCAGCACTTGTGTCTCACGTTCTTGGCTCTCGAAATTGCGTATATCTATTAGGGGAAGAGGTATGATTAAGCTGGGTGAGTTAGCGCAGCTTTCCGCAGCGATCGCCTGCATTAGTTGCTGCTCTACCATAACAAACCTAGTGCGTAAGGTTTCGTGGCGACGAACAATTTCGTTGAATGTCTGCTTTAAGGCGGTAAAGTTGAGGGAACCTTTCAGGCGAAGTGCTGTTGAAACGTTGTAAAATGGATTGCCCGGTGCTAACTGATCGAGAAACCACAATCGCTGCTGGGCGAAAGAAGTGGGAAAAACGAAAACCTCTGCTTCTTCAGAAAAATTAAGTTCTTCATCATCTGTGAGACTACTGAGAATATACTGGCTCATAAGGAATGACAAATAGTTGTAGTGGAATTTGCAGAAATTTTTTCTCAGCCCATCTTGTCAGCAACGCCAAATTTTTAAAGTGGAATCCAATCCAATCTATCAATCCACTCTTCTGCCTCAGTTGCTTCCCAAATCAAATAAATTGTTTGTGTCCAAATACTAAGGTTCCCACTGGAACGCAACCAAAGTAGTCCCCAAATATGTCCTCCATCCCTCCAGTGTTCTTCTAGATGTTCTGGCATACTTTTGCGGTTGTCTGTAACCAATATTCGTTGCGATAATTCCAGGTAGCGCAGGATATCTGGGTCAAGCGTACCTAATGGCGGTGCTTCGGCATCGCCTACGCGCAGAATATCTATTGCTGGATTAAAGTGTAAAACAGCTATCTTTAGCTTGGGTGACAAATTTTCATCAAGGAGAAAACGTACCTTCATTGAGAGTTTAGCAACTCCTGCTCACGTTGTGCCTTTAATGTTCTTAAACGTTGCATCAAAGGTGAAGGATTTGCTGATGATTCTTGATAGCGCTGTTCTCGCCATTTTGCTAGCCGCAATATATAAGCATCTATTTCAACACGATTATGCAGGTAGTAGGCAAGGGTCGCGTAAATTTTCTCCAAATTCAAGGAAGGTAATTCTTCTAGAATTTGCTCTGCTGAATATCCTTGCAGGTAATATTGAATTACATTATCAATACCAATGCGATGGCCTTTAATACGGATGTCATCTGGGTCTAAAAACTCGAAATAATCTTCTAGTTGCATTCATCTACCTCTGTGGGGTCTTTTAGCATTATCCTAATTGCTCTTGACTATTGCTGCATTTTTTCCAATTCTTCAAGCGTCAGGGACAGCGATCGCCTCATGAATTCCCCAGCGATCGCTAAACCTATTACTCCAAAACTTTCTATGTTCTACTCAAACAATGAGGGATAAGAGCAATGGGGAAAAGTTAGAACTCCTTTCATCCACCTCAGAACTGGATTCATCCTGCACTTCCCACTCTCTCACATCCTTATTCCCCTGCTGCCCTAACACCCGTATGATCAAAATATCAGGAAAACATAACAGCCAGATTTTTACCGTAAAACATGGGCAGTATTTGGGAAATCGATTTTTACTCTCGTCCGATTTTGGACGATAATCAGAAAAAAATTTGGGAAGTCTTAGTCTGCGAAAGTCCCTTAGATATCAGCACGAAAGCAGATTCTTTGTTTCGCTATGCTCAATATTGCCCCAGTAACCAAGTAAATTCGGGCTGGTTGCGGACAGCATTGCAGGAGGCTATTAACGAAGCTGGAAAAGCACCAATTAAAATCCGCTTTTTCCGTCGCCAAATGAACAACATGATTACTAAAGCTTGCCAAGACTTGGGCATTCCCGCCCAGCCTAGCCGCCGCACTTTGGTTCTTAACCAATGGTTAGAAAAGCGGATGGAGGAAGTGTATTCTCAAGAACCAGGGTATCAAGGGGTGACTAATCCCTCAGTTCGCTTGGAGAAACCTTTGCCGCAACGTTTACCAGATGCTTTGGAAGGACAGCAGTGGGTATTTGTTACCTTAGATGCTGCGGATTTGGCTCAAATGTCAGAGTGGGAAATTGGCTTTGGTGAAGCTTTCCCCTTAGAGTTGGTGCAAGTTTCACCCGAAGCCCGGATTCCTGGTGTTTTGATTTTCTCACCGAGAGCGTTGCCTTTGGCAGGCTGGATGTCTGGTTTGGAGTTGGCTTTCTTAAGATTTGACGCTAAAGAAGAGGCGAGATTGATTTTAGAAACTGGTGTTACTGAAAGCTGGATTGTGGCAAATATCAAAAAACCTCAAATCTTAGCAGAAGCCAAAGGTTTTGAAGAAGCCAAGCAAAAAGCCAACGGAGTGCATTTTATCGGTGTACAGTCTGATCCCCAAGCACAATCTTTTGCTGGTTTTTGGCTGTTGCAAGAGGTTGATCTCTGAAGATGGGGCATGGGGCATTGGGCATTGAGCATGGGGCATGGGGCATTGGGCATTGGGCATTGGGCATTGAGCATGGGGCATTGGGCATTGGGCATGGGAAACTGACCAATGACTAATGACCAATGACCAATGACTAATGACTAGATCCGTTGAGACATGACAATGATTTGGGATAATTAACTGCGTCCATCAGCGTTGATCTGCGGTTTCAAATCGCAACTGCAAAGACATGCTGATAATTTTTGGATAGTTATCTGCGTCCATCATCGGCAAGTCTGAACGCTAGCGATCAGGCTTTCAAGAGACAGCGTTGATATGCGGTTCAAAATCCACAATTCACTAAGGGTCATGGGTTCTGAAAATTTATCACAAGATACACTAGCAGAACAACTGCTGGAACTAGCTATAAAATCTGGAGCAGAAGCGGCTGAGGTGTATGAGTCGCGATCGCTTTCTCGTCCAGTGTTTTTTGAGGCAAACCGACTCAAGCAGCTAGAAACCAGCCAATCTGAAGGCACAGCACTACGGCTTTGGCGAAACGGGCAACCAGGACTCACGGTAGCTTACGGTTCTGTCCCAGCCCAAGTGATGGTGGAAAAAGCTCTAGCCCTGAGTCAACTTAATCAGCCAGAAATAGTAGAATTAGGCTCTAACTTTCGGCCATCCTACCCAGACTTGGGGGAAAGTGTGCCGATAGAGGTTTTGGTAGAGTGGGGCAAAGAAGCGATCGCGCTGATCCGCGATGTCTATCCAGATGTTGTCTGCACTAGTGACTGGGAATGTGATGTTGAAACTACCAGACTAGTCAACACCAAAGGGTTAGATTGTTACTACACCGACACTACTCTCAGCTGCTACATATCAGCAGAATGGGTGCGCGGCGATGATTTTTTGAGTGTTTCCGATGGTCAAACCAAACGAGGCCAACTCCACCCGGAGAAATTAGCTAACCAAATTTTACAGAGGTTGATTTGGGCAAAAGAAAATGTCTCATCTCCTACTGGGCGCGTTCCAATTTTGTTCACTTCTAAAGCTGCCGATATGCTTTGGAGTACTGTGCAAGCAGCTTTGAATGGCAAGCAAGTCTTAGAAGTAGCTTCCCCTTGGACAGAACGCCTGGGTTCCTCAGTCATGGCATCCAGCATTACCCTCTATCAAGATCCCGAAGCCGGCCCTTACAGTTGCGCCTTTGATGATGAAGGCACTCCTACTCAATCTTTAGTATTTATCCAAAATGGGATTTTACAGCATTTCTATAGCGATCGCACTACCGGCCGCCAACTAGGTACTAATACCACCGGAAATGGTTTTCGCCCTGGTTTGGGCAGCTATCCCACCCCGGGTTTATTTAATTTTCTGATCCAGCCAGGTTCGGCATCGCTACTAGACTTAATTCAACAACTGGATGATGGCTTGATTGTAGATCAAATGCTGGGTGGTGGCGGTAGTATTTCTGGAGATTTTTCGATCAACGTTGATTTAGGCTACCGCGTCCAAAATGGTCACGTAATTGGGCGCGTTAAGGATACGATGGTTGCAGGTAATGTTTACACAGCCCTCAAACAATTGGTTACACTGGGCGGAGATGCTGATTGGAATGGTTCTTGTTATACTCCGTCTTTGATAGTAGAAGGACTATCTACCACCGGGAGAAATAATTAAATAATTCGTAATGACGCTCATTCCGACGCTCGTTCGCCCTTGGCGTATCCCCTTGGGAGAAGACTCGCTACCGCTACGCTAACGTAATTCGTAATTGAAGAAAGTGCTTGTGTAGTAGCGAATTATATTTGCCAATGACTTTTAAAACATCCTCCGAGATTCCGGCAACAGCAATCCAAAATCGTTCGCGTAGCGTTCCGCAGGAAAGTCCAAAATCTAAAATCTAAAATCTAAAATTGGTATGAATCAGCGCTTTCGTACCTGGTGGCAGCCTAGAAAAGGTTTAGCGATCGCCGAAGCTTGTATCATCGGTCTGGTTGCTGCTTTATCTGCGGTGGTTTTGAAGGTGGGATCGGGATGGCTGGGGACATGGCGAGTTCATAGTGCCGATCTTTTGCCTGCATGGCTGGCACTACCAGCAATTGGTCTTAGCTTGGGGTTTGTAGCTGGATGCTTGGTGCAAAGGTTGGCACCAGAGGCTTCTGGTAGCGGTATTCCCCAAGTAAAAGCCTCTCTTGCCAATGTGCCGATAACATTATCTTGGCGCGTGGCAGGTGTGAAGTTACTCAGTGCGATCGTCGTCATCGGTTCAGGCATGACTCTAGGACGACAAGGCCCTACCGTCCACGTGGGGGCAGGTTTAGCAGCAGGGATGAGTCGCTTGGTTCCCACTTCTCCAGATCATCGGCGGCAAATGATTGCAGCCGGTGCGGGTGCGGGTTTGGCAGCTGCTTTCAATGCCCCGATCGCAGGTGTATTATTTATCGTGGAGGAGTTACTCCAGGATTTATCAGGATTGACTCTGGGAACTGCGATTATCGCCTCCTTTATTGGTGGGGTGATATCCCGGCTTTTAGGTGGCGGCAGTTTGGATCTTAACCTGGAATTGACACAATCCTCTAGCCAATTTTCTATCCCAGAAATTCCCTTTTTCTTACTATTGGGAATCTTGGCAGGGTTGCTAGGTGCATTATTTAATCGCGGGTTGATATTTAGTATTAAGTTTTATCGGAAATTACATATTAGCTTACCTCTGCGGGTAGCTTTGGCTGGATTTATCTCTGGTGTTGTAGTAGCAATGCTCCCCGCATCCTTTCGTGATAATACGGGATTACGGGAGTATGTAATTACTGGAGAAGCCCATATTTCCGTAGCAGCGATCGCCTTTGCAGCCCAGTTTATCTTAACATTGGTTGCATTTGGCTCAGGAGCGCCGGGAGGATTATTCGCTCCCAGTCTGATTTTGGGTTCTTGTTTAGGACACATCATCGGTGTGTGCGAGTTATACATCACGGGAGTGGGTTCTCCTACTACTTACGCGCTAGCGGGTATGGGGGGATTTTTTAGCGCCGTTTCCAAAGTGCCAATCACAGCAATTGTGATTGTGTTCGAGATGACTACAGATTTCAATCTGGTGCTACCTTTAATGATTGTTTCTGTAGCGGCTTACCTGGTTGCGGATAAGGTAGTGCCTGGTTCGCTTTATGAGAAGCTTCTGGAGTTAAACGGCATCATTCTTGGCAAAGAAGTTCCTATTGAGGAGGGATTAGCAAAGTTAACCGCAAAAGATGTCATGCAAGAACGGGTAGAAACGCTGGATGCAGAGATCAGCTTGGAAGAAGCAATGCAAGCCTTTGCCCGTTCCCATCATCGCGGTTTCCCCGTGGTAGAAGATAACAGGTTAGTAGGGATTGTAACGCAATCAGATTTGCTAAAAATACGCGATCGCAATTTAGCCAATGATATTTTCTTAAAAGAAATTATGACACCTGTCCCGATGACAGTAACACCGATCCACACCCTAAGTAATGTCCTGTATTTACTTGATCGTTATCAAGTCAGTCGCTTACCAGTGGTAGACGGACGGAAACTGATCGGAATTATTACTCGTGCAGATATTATTCGGGCGGAAGCAGATCATCTCAATTGTGACAATGGAACTCTTAAGCTGCGACCAGAACCTTCTTATGTAGTTTACCAAACGCGATCGCCTAGTATTGGCAATGGTAAATTATTAGTGCCGGTGGCCAATCCAGAAACAGCAGGTATTTTATTACAAATGGCAGCAGCTATTGCCCGCGATCGCCACTATGAAATAGAGTGTGTGCAAGTAATGCTGGTGTCACGCCACAGTTCCCCATCGGAAACAGAAGTAAGCACAGCAAAAAGTCGCCGCTTGCTACGACAGGCAGAAGTCTTAGCAAAAAAGTGGCGAATTTCCTTGCATACGCAGATTCGAGTTACTCACGATGTCGCGCAGGCAATTTTGGAGACAATCAACGAACAACACATTGACTTAATTTTGATGGGATGGAAAGGTAGCACATCTACCCCTGGTCGGATTTTTGGCAACGTTGTAGATACCGTAATTCGCCAAGCCCCCTGCGAAGTCGTGCTAGTAAAATTAGGCACTACTGTGCACTCCTTTAACCGTTGGCTAGTCCCAATGGCTGGTGGCCCCAATTCCCCCCTGGCAATTAAATTACTCCCAGCTTTAATAACATTAGGAAATAATCCACAAATTCGCCTAACACAGGTATTTAATCCATCTGAATTAAAGCCAGACATGACAATTTCAGAACAAGCCATCCGTCAGTTGATGCGGCGTCGCAAATTGTCCAGTACTGTAATTGCTCTCCCAGTCCAAGCTGATTCAGTTGCAGAAGGTGTGATTAACCTAGTGAAAACCGAAGGTTACGATGTTGTAGTTTTGGGAGCTTCGCGCGAGGGATTGTTACAGCACGCGATTCAAGGTAATATTCCAGAAGCGATCGCATCTGGTGTAGAAAGTACAGTGATTTTGGTCAGGGGTGCCATTAATAATTAAAAATTCTGGCGTTGCTGAATTAAGGGATTAAATGTTATGTATTGAAATCTAAAACTCCTTACTCCTTATCCTATCTGCGTCTCTGCGCCTCTGCGTGAGAAAAATCATCCCGCAGCTATGCAACGCCAAAATTCTCAATTCATCCTAAATTCTGACCAAGAGGCAGGGGAGCAGTTCTTGCAGGCGTTGCACTGAGCTTATCGAAGTGGAGACGGGGGGAAAGATACGCTCATTTCCCCTGCACTCATGGTTTCAGAGCCAATAAATTTATTTATGCCCAAAAGCAAAAATATTTATTTTGAGATGCGTAGCAC
>NZ_WBKM01000348.1 GCF_015714725.1 Nostoc sp. WHI | reverse complement strand
CTCCCCGCCCCCTTCCCCCTGCCTCTTCATTCAAGTGGCACCAGAAAGAACTAATTACTAAATATGGTATAAGTAGCTTTTCCTTGCCGTTTAGCTCGGTACATAGCAATATCGGCATCCCGCAGCATAGTTGCAGGTTCCTCATAATTACTAAAATTCCAAGTTATACCAATGCTAGCTGTAGTAGATAATTGGTGTCCATTTAGGTTAAGGGGCAATCGTAAGGAGTCTTGAATACGTTTGGCAACATTGGTGGCATCGGTAATGTCTTTAATATCCTCTAAAAGAATAGTAAACTCGTCACCACCATATCGTGCTACAGTATCGCCACTGCGTAAGCACGACTCTAAACGTTTAGCGATCGCTACTAAAAAATCATCCCCTACTCCATGCCCAAAGCGATCGTTAATCTCCTTGAAGCCATCTAAATCCAAAAATAAAACTGCAAAATAATAATCACTTCTGCGTTTGCTACGTTCAATTGCTTGTTTGAGCCGATCTAGAAATAAAACACGATTCGGTAATGCTGTTAGCCCATCATAAAACGCATTATGGATCAGTTGCGCCTCTGCCTGCTTGCGTTTGGTAATGTCTTGAAAAACTAAAACTGCACCACTAATATTGCCATTTTGATCACGAATGGGTGCAACATTATCCCCAATCGCTATTTCTTCGCCATCTTTGGTAATCAGTATACAGTTTTCTGGTAAATTTATAAGTTCACCTGCTTCGATTACAGATGTAGCTAAATTTTCAATTGTTTCTCCTAAATGTTTGTCAACTAAGTTAATGACTTCTACTAAATCTTTACCAAACACTTCACTTTGCTTCCAACCAGTGATTCTTTCTGCTATTGGATTCATCATTTGAATACAACCATTTTCACATGTCACAATCACTGCACAGCCCATACTGTTAATAATTGCCGCCAGCCGCTGTTTTTCTTCGTGTAATATCTTTTTACTCTGATGTCTGTACAAAGCCATTTCAATCGCAAAATGTAAATCACTTTCAATAAATGGTTTAACTATGTAGCTAAAAGGGTCACTTAGCTGATTTTTATGTAATGTTTTATGTTCCGAAGCCTCGGTTAGATACACTACAGGTACATTAAAGTGATTCTGGATAATATCCGCTACCTGGACACCGTCAATTTCCCCAGCTAGGCAGATATCAATTAATACTAAATGTGGATGAGTTTCTGCTACTTTTTTTATTGCCTCTTCACCAGACTTTGTTATTTCTGAAACCGAATAACCTAATTTTTGTAAACTTTTTCTAATATTTAAGGCTAGGTTTTTTTCATCCTCAACAACTAGAATTTTGCGGGCGAACATGTTACATTAACCTGTCTGCTAATGTTCAGATTTTCTTGTTGGCTTCAACTTTATCTAAAGGTCAATAATCTTATCATAAACAATATCTAACTACCTGTGTTCTTAATTGATCTAAATACTAACTAAATTATTAAATAGCATATTATTTACCTCCGACAAGCTGGATGTTTGTCAAAGATAATCAGTTTAATTCATACAGTTAATATCATGTTATGAGAATCAAATGTAATTTCGATGTAATTATTGAGCAACCAAAAACTGATTTTCAAGAATATTCGATGATTATTTTGATAAAAGTTATAATATTTATGCAAAAATTAATCAAGAATAAAAGTTAATAAAATCATACTATAACAATCCGATTTAATTTTTAAACTTATTTGCGTAGGGAGGCAAGAGGTGGTCACTGAGCGCTTCTCTACGAGACGCTGCGCGTAGCAAGATCCCGTTCGCGTAGCGTCTCCGACAAGAGAAGGTACGACAAGATCAGGGTAACACTTGCCGTTGGCGCAGCCTCTTGTAGAGAAGTGCAAGGGAAAAAATGCTCTTTAATCTGTACGGAGTTTTTTCAAAAATCAAATAGGATTCCTATAGACCAATACCGTATAAGTAAAGAAAATCAATCTAATGTCTTGTGTGTAAAGTTGCGATCTAAAAATATGTAAGTTAAAGATTCATTAGCAGATCACCTAATTTTTTAGCTTTTTGAGAACAAGCAGTTGTTGGGGGCAATGGTAGAAAAAATTCTTATTGTCAGGAACTTCCACTTTCCATGTCAGCCCCCTCTCTTTGCTAGCTGATAGATATTGAGAAAAAAAGAACGCTTTGTGCTTCAGAGGTTGGATTTGGTTTTAGTCAGTTCAATGCTAATTTTGCCACTAAAGTCTGGAATAGGTGCGGCAGGTTTACTTAGAATGACTTGGACTTGTGTTACACGATCGCATTCTTGGAGAATAGAATCTGCGATCGTTGCTACCAATTTCTCAACTAAAGCAAATTTAGACGTTTTCACTAGATGTTGTATCAAGCTAATGACGCTGCGATAATCTAAAGTGTCTTCGATCGCGTCAGTCCTGGCCGCTGTGGAGATATCCAACCATAACTTTACATCCACCTCAAACCATTGTCCTAGAACCTGTTCTTCTGGCAGATACCCAGTGTAGCCATAGCAGCGAATTCCCGTTAAATGAATGCAGTCCATAAAAGTTTGAGAGCAAATTGTACATTTTGTAGAACGTGGAGCAAGTTTGCTTGGAGATTTTCTCTCCCACAAACTCGCGTGGCGGGGTTGGCTTACAACCCGTCTTTAGGTCAAGCTGCTTTTAAAGTTTCGGGGATCGGCTTCTGTCCCTCGCACTTCTCTTCACCCAACTTTCCCAGATGGATTTTAAACTGAATTTCCCTAGATAAAATCTAAAATTGTTTTATAGCTATGTTTGATTTAATGCCGACCGCCTTTAAAAATGTGAATCAACTTTGGGCTTATATCTTAACAGAGACACTAAAGCGGTTGGGGTTGACTTGTGCCATCATTTGTCCTGGATCACGTTCTACACCCTTAGCGATCGCCTTTGCCCAACAAGTACCTGAGATTGAAGCGATTTCCATTCTTGATGAACGCTCCGCCGCCTTTTTTGCCTTGGGACAAGCTCAAGCAACCGGACGCCCTGTAGTAGTTGTTTGCACCTCTGGTACAGCAGGAGCTAACTTTTATTCAGCAGTGATTGAAGCCTCATATAGTCGCGTCCCACTGTTGCTGTTAACCACCGATAGACCGCCAGAATTGCGAGATTGTCACTCTGGGCAAACTGTAGATCAATTGAGATTATATGGCAACTACCCAAATTGGCAAACGGAGTTAGCCTTACCCTCTCCTGATATGGGAATGCTAGCTTACCTGCGACAAATCGTAATTCATAGCTGGGAAAGATCGCAAACTCCTGCAAAGGGGCCAGTACATTTGAATATTCCCTTTCGCGATCCTTTAGCGCCTGTTCCTGATGGAACTGACTTGAGTTATTTGCAATCACAGTTTCAATCAGAAGACTTCTTCGCAGGAATAGCAAGCACTACCTCATTTCTCATTCACGATTCCCGGTTCTCGATTCCCAAAGAATGGAAGGAATGCGATCGCGGCATTATCATTGCAGGTGTTGCCCAACCACAGCAACCACAGGAGTATTGTAGAGCGATCGCGTACCTTTCCCAAACTCTCAAATGGCCTGTGTTCGCTGAGGGACTCTCCCCAGTCAGAAATTATGCCGAACTCAACCCTTATTTGATTTCCACTTATGACCTGATTTTGCGAAATCAGCAACTAGCAAAGCAGTTAGCGCCCAAAATGGTGATTCAGGTGGGTGAAATGCCTACGAGTAAAGAACTGCGTAACTGGATAGATGCAACCCAACCGCGACGCTGGGTAATTGATCCCAGCGATCAAAACCTCGACCCTTTGCATGGGAGGACGACGCATTTACGGATATCTGTAGAAGACATAAAGGCAGAGGAGATAAATTTATCTTTATCCTCAGATTATGGAAAGAAATGGTGTGATGCCGAAGCTAAGGTTAGGTTAGTTGTTGACCAGACAATGGGGAAAATAGATGAAATAATTGAGAGTAAAGCAGCTTGGTTAATTTCTCAGATTTTACCGCCAGGAACGCCTCTGTTTATTGCTAATAGTATGCCTGTGCGGGATGTGGAATATTTCTGGAAACCGAATAATTTAGGAGTGCGATCGCACTTTAACCGGGGTGCAAATGGCATAGATGGCACATTATCCACCGCTTTAGGAATGGCACATCGCCAGCAAAGTAGTGTAATGTTAACGGGAGATTTAGCGCTGTTGCATGACACCAATGGTTTTTTAATCCGCAATAAATTTGTCGGACATCTCACAATTTTGTTAATCAATAACAATGGCGGTGGTATTTTTGAAATGTTACCCATTGCCAAATTTGACCCACCATTTGAAGAGTTTTTTGGCACTCCCCAAGATATTGATTTTGCTCAGTTATGTGCTACTTACAATGTACAGCATGAATTGATTACTTCTTGGCAACAGTTGCAGCAAAGATTAAACCCACTACCAGCTACAGGAATTCGGATTTTGGAGTTGCGGACAAATCGCAAAGATGATGCTAAGTGGCGGCAGGATAATTTACGGAACTTTGCCGCAGATATTGCAATTCAACTATCTCATTAGGTTAAATGCTTGTAAGATTAAACTTAAAATTTATTTGCCATAAGTGTTACAAACACTGAAAAAATATTGATTTTTAGTGAATTTAAACATTCTTTCGATATATAGAAAAATTCTGTACTTCTCTTACAACTAATAATTTATTTTCTTTAATTAAGTGACCATTGCATATTATTGGGATCTGATCTAAATTAGCTTGAAATGCAATTAAATAGTCTCTACGATTAACTTCAATAATAACTTCTTTCTCTTCATCTTCTATAAGAGTTCTAACAGTAACTTTTGCTTTTTCATTTCCACCAAACCATTCAAGCTTAATTACTAAACCTTTAATTGTTGAGTGCAATAGTTCTTGTTTAGAAGATAAAGGCAATGCAATAGTATCGATTAGGATAGCTTTTTGGTTTCTACCCAAAGTATTTTTGCGAGATTTTAATTGATTCCTAACTTCTGTAATAACAGACAGAACTTGTTTGTTTAATTTTATTTCTAAAGGAATATTAGATGGATGATCTAGTGCTTTTGAACAAGTTAAATTAAAACTCAGGCTTGGATCATTATCATTATTTATCATGTGTGATAATGCATCACATAGATTAGCACTTACTCCTTCTTCTATCGCTTCATTTAAAAAACTTTCTCTTTCAGAAAGTTTTTGCTCGTGAGCTAAACTAATAATATTTAAAGCTTGAAATAGAGTTCTAGTAACCTTTCTTTCAAAGCAATCTGAAGATTGATAATTGTCAACTTTTAATGGAGAAATAATGGTTAAAACATAGCTGCCTTCTTTAGTATTTCCTAAACGTAATTTTTGCATATAGTCAGTTACTTCACTAAATGAACCTCCTTTAAAGTAAGGTTTAGGTTGTACAGCAGATGAAGCAGCAGACCACATGAGCTTTTTAGCTGATTCAAATAATTGAACTCCTTGATATATAGGAATGCTCCCATTTATAATTTCTGAATGATTCACTGAAATTTGTATAATTTCTGCTAGTGGAGTCTTAAGATTAGTTATTATTTCTAATTGGGAACGATTTTCTACAATTTCAAGATTTTGTAAAACTTCGCTCATCCGAGCAGAAAAATCTCGAAATTCAGGATTCAGAGGTAATAATATTTCAACATTATCTCCTTGACCTAGTTCTAATGTCCAAACAGATGCAATATCATTTATTTGGCTTTGTTCCTTCCAACCTTGAGTTTCTAAATAGCTAGCAACTTCTAGTGGATTTATGGATTTAAGAACGTCAATGTCTCGTATAGTTGCTTTCATGGATGACCTCCATTTGAGATTATATCCATCAATTTTTTGAGAGTTTCTACATTAAATATTTTATCTCTTGATAAACGCACTGACTTAGTTTCTTGACCAATAGGTAATTCATTTTCACCTCGCAGTGATGTCCAGTAAGCACAATGTTTAATAACTAATTGTTCTTCGCACTGATACAACCAACTATCTAGATCATCAGCCAAGACAACAACAACTAAAATGCGTGGGACATAAACATTAGTATATCTTAAATCGTCATAGTTTTTTTTCATTAAAGGATAACTCATACTCGTAGCACCAACTACATTCCTTTTAAAAGGGGCTTTTATCTGTAATTCTAAACGGGGAGAGCGAAAAGTTCCAATAGCTCCTTTGGCTGCAATACCCAAGTCAATGCTGTCATCATCTACCTCTTGTTGATAAAGGGTATAACCTGCTACTGCTGTAACAGCACGAATATAAGCGTTACCAAATTGCTCTTGACGCTGAGTAATATGCATGGACATTCAACTAAATAATCAAGATTTCGGGCTGTTCAAAAGATAATGAGTAAGTTCTGTTTTTATGAAAATTAGGCTTAACATAACTTTATGCCCGGTTGCTTATTTTATCCCTAGTGGTGATCGAGTGCCAACAGCTAAAATCTAGTTAATGAATCGCAAGCAGCCTTTCAAATAGCATCACTTCCAATTCAAGATCATTTTGGTTGAGCTTGTAACTACCCTTCCAAGTCCACGATCGCACCTAACAACTTGGGCATTACAAAAAAAATGTAGAATAGGTTCAAAGCTATGCCTACTCTACAAAATTTAATTCTGATTGCTGGTATTGTGCGATCGCAGGCAAAAGCTTAGGAACAGTACAGATAGTTTAGCAACATATTTTTAATTATTTATTCACCCAAAGACCTTTCTATTGCCCTTCGGATATACTTTTGGTAGGCAATACCTTCTTTTTTAGAAACAGCTTTAACTGTTTCTAGCATTTCCTCTGACACTCTTAGATTTACAGTTTTGTCTTTAGGCTGAAATTCAAAGGTAACGGGCTTAAAGTTGTCAGTATGAAGATAATCTGACAAATCTTCATCTAGCAAACTTTCTAATTCTTCATCAGTTTTGATTCTAGGAAATATTTTCTTCATATTTTTTCGCCTCTTTCTCTCTCATATAACGAGTGCTAATAGGTCTAATTAACCTTTTTCCTTGCTTTTCCCGGAATGTAAATCCTACGAAAATATATCTACCGTTGATTGATACACCTGTTGCAATAAATCTATCCTCACTTTCAGAGTGCTTTATATCAGGTGAAATCCTAAGACTTTTATCAAAAAACAAAGCCTCAATTTCCTCTAATGAGACTCCGTGCTTTTGGCATTTTTCAATATTTCCATCATCCCAGTCAAAGCCCGATACAGCCTCTGTCATATATTATAGTAACCTTTGTATATACAAACGTCAATACTTAAGTCAGCGATCGCAATTCCACCAACGCCAAAGCTAATGCTTCCAACGTTCCTCAGCAATTTCACCAAATAGTTGTTTTAATAGTCGCAGGACGAGCGATCGCACTCCTTCTTCCACCGCTTCTGATGTACCCGCGTGTCTGCAAATGTATTTGTAGCCATCATTATTTTACGGAGTGCGTAGGCGTAGCCCACACTTCTCTGCGAGAGGCTGCACTTCGGCAAGGCTCAGTGACCACGCCAACGACTTAGCTCAGTGACCACCGCAGGTATCGCCCTTCTCATCTGCGTCTCTGAGTGAAACTTAGCCCCTTATTTCACCTTGTAACCACCCTTCCAAATCAGCAAGAGTAGAGAAATCCAACAAAGCATCACCTAAAGCTTCCAACTGTTCCACCGATAACCCTTGAATCTGGGACAGAAGCACATCAGGAATATTACCCACGCGCCGATTTAATAGTCGTAAAACAATCGTTCTTTCACCTTCAACCTTTCCCTCAACCTTTCCTTCAATCTTTCCTTCAATCTTTCCTTCAATCTTTCCTTCAATCTTTCCTTCAATCTTTCCTTCTTCCTTCGCTTCCAGAATAGCCCGTGGTTCTTCCAAATTCAATCCCAACATCGCTTGAATCTCCTCTCGACTAAGGTTAGAAAACTTGTAGACAATAATCGTCGTCACCAAATCAATTATCGCTTGCTCAGACTGTTGCCGCGCTTGCTCCAGCAAAAACCTCGCCCCTTCCACTGCTTCTCTTTCAGAAGTCACATTTGTCAGCAACATCAAACCCAATCCCAAAGGTTGTTGTCGCAAATCCCCCAACTCATCTAGATAAACCCGCCTGACTTGACCACTCTCCAACAAAGCGCGGTGAATCGAAGAGGAAGAAGGTTCCAGGCTGCGAGAGCCAAAAATTATGACCCCAAACCAGTCATCGTAACGGATCGAGTGGCGGTAGAGAAACAAAAACAATTCACTAAAGAAGCGGTGATATAAGTCCTCATCCTTCTGAAACTGCACTTCCGCGAAAAAGACGGTTTTGGAAACTGCATTAGCGGGAGGTAAAAACACTCCATCAATCCGAAACGCAGTTTCTTTCACTTCAACCGATTCAAATTGGTAGTTTTCCGCTTCTGGGGGTGGTTCATCTACCAATTCAAACAACAATCCTGGAAATTGCTTAAATAATTTGTAGAAAATGGTGTCACGTCGCATTTTTATTCCTCAACACCTAGACAATTACCACATTGTAAAAGCTTGAGATACCAATTTTAGCGTAGGCGTAGCCCACCGCAGGTATCGCTTGCCCCTAAGACCACGATAAAATTCTCAAGCACAACAGCGTACTCCATACCAATGCAAATTAACTGGCAAACTGCCAAAACCTACGAAGACATCTTGTATCAAAAAAACGATGGCATTGCTAAAATCACTATCAACCGCCCCCACAAACGCAATGCTTTTCGACCTGAAACAGTCTTTGAACTATATGATGCTTTTTCTAATGCTCGTGAAGATACTAGAATTGGTGTTGTTTTATTCACGGGCTATGGCCCACACACCGATGGTAAATATGCCTTCTGTTCTGGTGGCGATCAAAGCGTGCGAGGACATGCCGGTTATGTGGACAATACTGGCATTCCCCGCTTGAATGTGCTGGACTTACAACGCCTGATTCGTTCCATGCCGAAAGTTGTGATTGCCCTAGTAGCTGGATATGCGATCGGTGGTGGACATGTCCTACACTTGATTTGCGACCTTACCATCGCCGCCAATAACGCCATTTTCGGACAGACTGGCCCCAAAGTCGGTAGTTTCGACGGTGGTTTTGGAGCCAGCTATCTCGCCCGCGTTGTGGGGCAAAAAAAAGCTAGAGAAATTTGGTTTCTCTGCCGCCAATATAATGCCCAACAAGCTCTAGAAATGGGCTTAATTAATTGTGTCGTCCCAGTCGAACAACTAGAAGCAGAAGGTATTCAATGGGCGCAGGAGATTTTAGAAAAAAGTCCGATCGCAATTCGGTGTCTCAAAGCCGCCTTCAATGCTGATTGTGACGGACAAGCTGGGTTACAAGAACTCGCTGGCAATGCCACCCTACTCTATTACATGACAGAAGAAGGGGCTGAGGGCAAACAAGCCTTTCTCGAAAAGCGTCCACCAGACTTTAGTTCTTTTCCTTGGTTACCTTAGAATCGAACCAAGCTTTGAAATTACAAAAATCTCCACTATAAAATCCATCTACGCAATGGTGGAGATGGTTTTTATCCAGTAATTGTTACTAAAAAAAAGTCATAGTGGCAATTGTTACTATGACTTTTGCTGCCTTTGATTGGAGAACTTTAGTTATACTTGCTGTTGAGTATTGGCGAGTCTTTATTTAAATTCTCAACTAAACCTTTGCTTCCAAAGATTTGAGTAACTCAGTATTCACACCCGATTCACGAGTCAGGGCAACTTTGCCAGTGCGGGCAATTTCTCTTAAGCCAAATTTTTGCAACACTTGCACGATCGCTACCATCTTACCTGGATCTCCCACAACTTCTAAAGTGAGAGAATCTTCGGCCACATCTACGACTCGCGCCCGGAAAATTTGAGACAGTTCGATGACTTCTGAGCGATTGCTGCTACTAGCATTCACTTTCAATAGCATCAATTCTCGCTCTACACAAGGAGTTTCGGTAATGTCCTGTACTTTCAGGACATTAACTAATTTGTATAGTTGCTTGGTGAGTTGCT
The DNA here is from genome assembly GCF_015714725.1 of Nostoc sp. WHI. Taxonomy (GTDB): domain Bacteria; phylum Cyanobacteriota; class Cyanobacteriia; order Cyanobacteriales; family Nostocaceae; genus Nostoc. The sequence continues at coordinate 16,231 of NZ_WBKM01000348.1, read as the reverse complement.
CGATCACGCGATCGTCACCAGGGATAACCATCGTAATTCGGGAGACTCCTCCTTGTTCAGCTGGACCAACAGCAAGGCTTTCAATATTAAAGCCGCGACGGGCAAATAAACCAGAAATGCGGGAAAGAACACCCGCCTCATCTTCTACGAGAACTGAAAGGGTATGTTTCATCTTGGCCAACAGAGGCTAGAACAGGATTTGAGTAACGCAGATACTAGTACTGCTTTGCAAAATTCAACATTCACTCATTCAAAATTCAAAAATCCTTGAGTTCCAAGCTTTTGACATTTTGGCAAATGTATGTTGATTTCCAAGGTGACGTATTAGCTAAAGGTTACGCTAGACGTACTGCTGCACTAAATTGTAATTGTGATCTTTCATTATAACTTTAATAGCTGCACTCATTGCATTCTCTAGAGGAAAATTGGGCAAAAATCATACTGCAAGCAGGAATTTCATTGAATGTATATCTTTTCGTTGGCAGATGCGGCGTTTTTGTAAAACTTTTATACTTAAATTTAATAAGCCTCTAATAAGGAGAAAAGTTTTTATGGGTTGGTTAAAAAGACTATTTGGAATGGAAAAACCCCAAAATGCACAAGTAAACCCGACTCCGCAGGCAATACCGCAAGCCCCTAGCACTAGCGTTGCACCTACTGCTACTCAATCAATACCCCCAGAACGTCTGGGATTGAACGGTGAATACGACCAGAGTGGGTTGGCAAAGCGGGTAGCATTGGCATTTGATCAAGACCCCGAACTGGAGGATGTTGATACCCTCTGGGTTGCTCAGACTGGTAGTACTGTGGTACTTAAGGGTAAAGTTCCTAGTCAAGAAATTCTCAACAAAATGACTACTGTAGCCCGTTCTGTAAATGGTGCTATAGATGTTGATACCAATCAAGCGGCGATTGGTTAGTTACTAAGTAATTCAAAATAAAAAAATCCAATCGTGGCCAACCGACTAGCTTGCCCGATCGCACATAAACTATAACATATTGGGAATAACTAAAGGTTGGCAATCGCCAACCCATTTCTCAATCCAATCTAAAATAGCTTGGTTAACTTGTTCTGGGCATTCATCATGGGGACAATGACCCACATCTTCTAAATTAAGCACTTCTAACTTCTGGTTGTACTGGGCAAATTGGCTAGCAAGGGCTGGAGGAACAAACCGATCTTTTTGCCCCCAAATTAACAGCATCGGAATTGTTAAGGTTGGTAACACTGTCTTGACACTGGGACTAAAATTAATTCCGATCGCAGCTTTGAACAAAGCACTAAACGCCCTAGCAGAACCCCTATCTTGGGGAGGCCCAGCTAAAATTTCTATCAGTTCATCGGTAATCGCCTCTGGATTAGCGTAAGCGAGACTAGCCCAGCGACGCAGCACCCCAGGACGACGCACGAAGTTAAACACAGGTTTAAGTATCAACGGCGAAGCGACAATATTTTTAATTGCACTCACAACTGGTCTTAGAACAGGAGGAATTGCTTCTTGCTCTAATGAAGGGTCGGGTAAACTCATCATCACCATACCCCGCACCATGTCGGGGTGAGTGGCTGCGGCGGCCATAGAAATCAGTGAACCGTTAGAATTGCCTATCAATATCGCTGGCTGACGGATAAATGTTTTCCAAAAATCGTAAACTTGCTCTACCCAAAGTTCAATGCTGTAATTAGCCGAGGCTTTTTCAGAAGCGCCAAAACCCAACATATCTATGGCGTAAACTGTGTGATGCTCGCCCAACACCTCTAAATTATGTCGCCAATGACCAATGGAAGCGCCAAAGCCATGTAACAAAATTAAAGGTGTTGTCTTGTGGTTATTTTGGGTAGGGCGAATGTAAGTGTAGCGAGTTTGCCAGCCCCGCCAAACCCAATCCCTTTGATTACCAATTCGCTCCTGCCAGTGTACCGCAGTGGTCACAGTCCCCTCCAATTTATCAGAGTTGAAATACTATTATAGGACTTACGTATAGGACTTACGCATTGTTTGCAGAAGGCATTAACTTGAAGGGAATAAATAAATGCTTAAAGTGAATAAAATATGTGTGTTTTAATCACATAAGCCTTAGAGGATGTTTGAAAAGTCCTCTTGTCGGTATCAAAAGTTTTAGATCCCTCTAAATCTCCCTTAAAAAGGGAGACTTTGATTCCGGTTCCATTTTTACGGGGGCTTTCCTCGTTCCCAGGCGGAGCCTGGGAACGCATTCGTTGAGTCTCTGGCTCAATGTCTGACTGGAGGCAGAGCCTCTAATCAGTCATTCCCATGCAGAGCGTGGGAACGAGAGAATAATGAGAAATCCTCTTAACCCTTGACACAAAGAACTTGCTTGAGTGTTGCTACAACTTCGACCAAATCCGCTTGGTTTTCCATAACTTGCTCTATCGGCTTGTAAGCGCCAGGAATTTCATCTAACACACCCTCATCCTTGCGGCATTCTACGCCATTTGTTTGTTCTATCAAATCATCAAGTGTGTAGACATTCTTTGCCTTATTTCTTGACATTAACCGCCCCGCACCATGACTGCAAGAACAGAAGCTATGGGCATTACCTTTACCCTTAACGATGAAAGACTTTGCCCCCATCGAACCAGGGATAATCCCATAGTCGTCAGTCTGGGCGCGGACTGCACCCTTACGGGTAACGTATACATCCTCATCAAAATGCACTTCTTTTTCGGCGTAATTGTGATGACAATTAACCTGCAACAAAGGTTTAGTTGCCTTCCCACCTATCAGATGCTTCTCAATTATGTGCTTAAAACGCGCCATCATCACATCGCGGTTGACACGCGCATAGTCTTGTGACCATTGCAAATCGTGCCAGTATGCTTGGAATTCTGGCGTACCAGCAATAAAGTGAGCTAAATCAGGGTCAGGTAATTTATTACCTGCCATCTTTGCTAATTCCCTGGCTGTGTGAATATGACACTGAGCTAGTTTATTGCCGATGTTACGGGAACCAGAATGCAACATCAACCAAACTTGGTTTTCTGTATCGAGGCATACTTCAATAAAGTGATTTCCTCCACCGAGAGAACCCATCTGTCTCATTGCTTTACCCTGCAAATCTTGCACGCCGCGATGCAACTCTTGAAAATCATCCCAGCGTTGCCAGTTAGTAACAGATTTTTCAACGTCTTTGTTTTCGTTGAATCCAGTAGGAATTGCTGCTTCAATATCCAGACGGATTTTCTTTAGTTTACCTTCTAGTTGTTGAGCGGTAAATGATGTTTTGATGGCGCTCATCCCGCAACCAATATCCACACCCACAGCAGCTGGTATAATTGCCTCTTTAGTCGCAATTACAGAACCAACTAAGGCACCTTTTCCTAAGTGAACATCTGGCATTAAGGCTATGTGCTTAAATACAAATGGTAATGATGCCACATTCTTTGCCATCTTAGTTTCTTCTGATCCCAAAGAGTGATTTGCCCAAGATAAGACGGGTGTTGGTGTGGTAATTTCTAACTTTTCGTAGGGCATAATTTTTTCTATTTTGGATTGGGCATGGGGCACTGGTAATTATCGCTATGATCTATAACTCATTACCTAGTACAGTACTGCGTAAATAAGCCACTCATTTGTAATGTCTGAAACTCTCGCTAAAACTTAATTACGAATTACGAATTACGCAAAGCGGTACTAGTTAGTTGTAGCAATTTAAATGTTGTGTTGTCTTTCATTTGGCTCACTCAATTTTCGTGAAGCTGAAGAACTACTTTTAGGAGTTATACTGATATACTACAAATGTAACAATATAGATTACAAGTGTCAAGCCGATCGCTCCAAGAGCAAGCGGATATTTCCCAAATAGATTAAAATTTGTAAAGAAAATCACTCTGTTCTAAATACCACTTAAATTTCTAACATAATACCTATGGCAGTGCGTCAAGATACAATCTGGGAACGTTTTTTATCTCCTGTCGTGCGACTTTTGATCGATGAAAATGGCTTACGGCATTATGCTGATAGTATTGACTGGGAGAAAGAGTGCGATCGCTTTCGACGAGATGATGTCATAATTCCCCCGTACTACAGTAGTCAAAATTTTCACGGGATTACTGGCGGATATCTCAATTACAGTGCCGCAGTTACTTACGATCCGATTACTCAATACGTTTTGCCACCGAATGAAACTATTATCCGTCAAGCTTTAGTTGATGCCGTCAAGGTGAAACCACGACGCATACTTGATTTAGGTTGTGGTACAGGTTCCACTACTTTAATGTTAAAGCAGGCTTTCCCCGAAGCGGAAGTTATTGGTTTGGACTTATCACCGTATATGCTGGTAAGGGCAGAAGATAAAGCTAGAAATGCTGGTTTAGATATAGTCTGGCGACATGGGAATGCTGAAAAAATCGGTTTTAGAGACGCAACATTTGATTTAGTGACAGCTTCTTTGCTATTCCACGAAACACCAGATGCGGTGTCTTTAGGAATTCTGCGGGAAAGCTTTCGGTTGCTGGTAACTGGAGGGCAAGTATTAATTTTAGATGGTAATCAGAAAACTCTGCGTCAATTAGAATGGCTTAATGATGTTTTTGAGGAGCCATATATTCGTGAGTATGCTGCTGGTAGCGTAGATGCAAATATGGGTGCAGCCGGATTTGAAGCAGTGCGATCGCAAGATGTATGGTGGATACATCAGGTAACTAGTGGCGTTAAACCAATTGCAACCGAAAATGTTCGCCAGTATGCTCCCACATCAATAGATAATAATGATTTGGAGGGACTTGGATCTCCAGCATTTGGCACAATGGCATGAGTTTAAAGGCAGTTCTCTTTGATTTTAATGGTGTGATCATTAACGATGAGCCAATCCACCTGCAACTGATAGATGAGATTCTCATTGAAGAAAATCTCCAACCCCAACGGGTTGATGAGCGTCAAGCTTGTTTAGGACGCAGCGATCGCGCTTGTTTTCAGCAACTACTGGCTAATCGTGGTAGAGTAGCTAATGAAAACTATTTAACTCAATTGCTGTACCGCAAAGCCGAAGCTTATACGGTGGAACTAGAGAAAATAGAGAAACTGCCTTTATATTCAGGTGTAGAAGACTTAATATTTCAGGTGCGATCGCGCAATCTAAAACTAGGATTAGTTAGTGGCGCTATTCGCAAAGAAATAGAATTGGTACTCCATCGTGCTAAACTAGCTAAACATTTTCAAATTATTGTCGCAGGTGATGACATCACTGCCAGTAAACCAGAACCCGATGGTTATCTACTGGCAGTAAAACGCCTAAACCAAAAATATCCTGAATTGAATCTCCAACCGCAAGAGTGTTTGGCTATCGAAGATACCCCAGCAGGTATCGAAGCAGCGAAGCGATCGCAAATGCAAGTTGTTGGGGTAGCGAATACTTACCCATTCCACATGCTCCAACGCTGCTGTAACTGGACTGTTGATTATCTCAGTGATTTGGAACTGGAACGGGTGCAGAAGGTTTATTCTCAAAACAGCCTGAGCAATCGGTAACTGAATGTTAGAATATTTTATGGTGATAATGTATTGAGTTAACGAGGATATTTCTCATAACTCAGCACTGATTAAGGGGAATTAGCTCAGTTGGTAGAGTGCTGCGATCGCACCGCAGAGGCCATCGGTTCGAATCCGTTATTCTCCATATGTCCATTAAATAATTATTGTCCATTTTAAATAATTAATGTCCATTTTTTCCCAATTCAGGGGCATAAGTTACGTATTTTCGCGGCTTTCAGCAATTAAATCAGTTTTAAAGAATTATTGTCCAGAGTTGAAACCAGTTTTAAAGAATTATTGTCCAAAATCCGCCTGTAGAACTCGGCTAAATATATGTTTTCTAATTTAATTTATTACAGTAAGCCCAAGGCTCTTTAATTACAAAAGTAGCTTTAAAGAAGTTTATTTGGAGTCTAATTACAAAAATATATAACCTCTTCTTTTGCTGTTTTCACCTAAGCAGAGGCTCCATTACTATAAAATAGCTGCGTTTCTACGTGCGATCGCAGCGCTCCTTTCAAACCACCCTAATACAGAATTATATAGCCAAAGTGGCATCTTCAACAATACCTTTGCCAAAATAAGAGCCAACAAAAATTTGGGCAAAAATGGCAAAATGACCCATACATAAGCGTTTAGCTTATAAGGTAGCTTGGAATATCAAACCCTTGATACTACGGACAATACGTTAAAAAACCTTGTGGGAAACCTTGAAGGAATTTTTAGGACTTATTGTTTTTGCCAAGCCTCAGAGAAAAGGGAGTTCAGATATCAACTCACCCTCGTAAATTGGCAAAGGTATTGTTCAATGATCAGAATTTTCAACCCACCACCTACATGGAAGGCTTTAGAAACTTGCCGGGATTAGTTTTAAAAGTGGCTCAGGCTTACTTTCAACCCACCACCTACAGGGAGGGCTTTGGAAACCCCACTGATACCCACGGATCGCTCAGGTCACTAATGTACTTGTTGCCGTCGTCTGCGGCTTAACAGGTGAAAAGCATCGCCTAGTAACTGTTTGACTGTATTACAGACAAGTACTTTTTTAGTATTTATATCAACTACGACAACCGTTGCTAACTCAACAGTATGAAAACTGATACCAATAATTATATTAGATTGACCTTGATAAAGTAGCTTACCAGGACGATTGAATGAATTATTAAGTCGAGATAATGAAGATTTATCTTTATTCAGTTGTGTTTGTTGAATGTTATCTAACTTTTCATTTTCTTCGGCTTTACTTAATCGTTTTTGCGCCTTGTCAGTCTTTTCTTTTCTCACTTCTTCAGTACCCTCTGCTGTCCATAAACGAGCGTCATAGGTACAATGCAGAGCTAATTTATGAACTTTCCACGGCTCACCCTTGCCTTCACCTTGTTGCCATAGCAACTGTGCAGAACGTAGTGTAATTAAACTTCCTGAAAGTTTTTCTTCACCTTTCTCGCTTCCTTTAAAAGCTTTGTGGTCTTCTAGAAAGCGTTCAAAAAAATGACGTTGGCGTTTATTACAACAAATTTTAAAGTGATATTCACTCCAACCATTGAAGTAAACAAAAGTATTATTTTCATTGTTTTTATACCAAGTTAAATCTCCGTACAAATAATCTATAGGGTATGGTAAATGTGATATTTTCCTCGATAAATTAGCTATCCAATCTTCCCACTCTTTATTATCTTTAGGTACTTGATTCATTAAGTTGTCAAATGCTTCACTATATCTTTCTCCTGTTATATCTCTACCACTAGGTAAGCGATTATCTTGAATTTGATTGTCTAGACGTTTTATCTCGACTTTTTTCTCATTACGACGCTTTTTTAGTTTTTGAACATCTTCCTCTACTTCACTAATTTTATTATGATTTTTTATCAGGTAAGCTACTGCACAACGGGTTAGAATATCCTGTGTTTGTTTATGGATTTTATATAAAACATTAGTTAATGTTTCTAATTTATTTTCATCTACATTGTTTGGAGAACTAAAATCTTCGCTTTGTTTTACATTGGTAATTTTATTGTTATTATTTCTGTTAACTCTTTTTCTAGCTGACTTGGTTGGGTTTACATTCTCATCATTAATAGTAAGTTGTTTTAGAAATTTTTCTGGTTGAGTAAGTACTTCTTGTGCTTTAGAACGTATTGTCTGTAAATCACAGTTACTTTCACCTACAAGTTCAACATCACTTTTTAGTATATTTTCGAGAAAATATTCTTTACCCTCTTTCTGCCTTTTTCGTTTCTGGTATAAAGTAAGCCATGAAGAATAAACCTCTTTTACAAAAGAGTCTGCTGATGAGCGAAGACGGCCTGATTGTTCTTCAAGTTCAGGATTTTCTGTGACAATTTTACGTAATTCTACGATTTCTTTCTTAGTTATTTCTCCCTTTTCTTTATTAGCTTCAAATTCTGGTTGTTCGCTTACACTCTTTAACAATTGAACAATCAGAGGAGTATTTTTTTGAGTCATTTCTTCCCATACTTGCCGAAGTATATTTTCACTAGCATCCAAATGGCATCGTATAGTTCTATGGACTGGAATCGTGGATTTCTTCTTACGATCGCTACTCATGGTGACAACATCTCCACCAAATCAATAATTTTTTGTTTGTGTAATTTAGAACTAACTACTTATTCGTCTTCGCCAGATAACGATCGCCACTTGACGCGATCGCCATCCAAAAACCTCAGCATTGTCGCACTTGTTCAATAATGTTTTCAATCTACCATAAAACATTGTCACACATTGTTAAACATTATTGAGCCTTGTTTCAAGGTTACGGGAGTATGATGAACTGGCAACAAATCTTTGTAGTGTTGATGAGTCAGAGCGATCGCGTACAAACTTCCATATATTTCCCCAAAGATATCCACGAGGCTTTGGTGAGATGGGCTGAGGAAGAAGACCGTCCCATCAGTAATCTTGTTGTGCGGCTTGTGAGTAAGGCAGTTGAAGAGAGAGAGAAGCAGCAGAATCCGTCGCAATAATCACGGTTATCCCACCATTACTTTCCCTTAACGCAAGCAAATGGATTTTCGCTCAGAGCCTGTGTAACAATAGAAAGCCGCGAACTTTTGCTTCAAAATAGTAATGCCAGAGGAAATTAGAGAGGTTCAAGGGAGGGTGGCTAAATATCTAAAAATTGCTTTTAAAAGCGCCTATGCGGGTCTGGAAGTGACGCAAACAGATGTTTGGGAGGAGGCGATTAGATATTGTCTTCAAAAAGAAGATTCCAGTGCTGAGGTAAAGTGATATCGCTTATGACTAACATCACCCACGATATCGTCGCCAAGCTTTGGAATCTCTGTAACATCCTCAAAGATGATGGCGTGACGTATCACCAGTACGTCATTGAACTGACGTACCTGCTGTTCCTGAAGATGGCAAAGGAAACCCGCACCGAAAACCTGCTTCCTGATGGTTACCGATGGGACGAGCTGGAAAGCAAAGCAACACTCGACCGCCTGGAGTTCTACAAAGGTTTATTGATCCACCTTGGTAGTCACGGCTCCACGCTCGTTAAAGAAATTTTTGCCAATGCCAGTTCCTCCATCAAAAAGCCCAATACACTTTCTACACTGGTCACTGAGATCGACAAGCTTGACTGGTACAGTGCTAGGCAGGAAGGTCTGGGCGACGTGTATGAAGGGCTGCTCGAGAAGAACGCCAATGAAAAAAAATCCGGTGCTGGTCAGTACTTTACACCCCGTCCGCTGATCGATAGTATGGTGCATGTTATGCGCCCTACGTTGGAGGACATTATTCAAGACCCCGCAGCAGGAACAGGCGGTTTTTTAATCGCCGCCAATCGCTACATACACGAAAACAGCGACCCGGATACCTGGACAGAAAAACAGCGACGCAAGTACCGTAGCAATACCTTCTACGGTATGGAGCATGTGCAGGATACGCACCGTCTGGCGTTAATGAACCTGATGCTACATGGACTAGAATTTGACCTGCAAGGGGCGGGTATTCACTACGGCGATACGCTCTCCCCAGAGGGAGAAGCTTTGCCGAAAGCGACGCTAATTCTAACCAATCCACCCTTTGGCTCCAAGAAAGGGGGTGGCTTACCTAACCGCAAAGACTTTACTTTTCCTACCAGCAACAAGCAATTTTGCTTCTTGCAACACATCTACCGTGGTCTCAAACCTGGTGGTCGTGCTACCGCCGTGTTCCCAGACAACGTATTGTTTGATAGCAATTTAGGTAAGCAGATCCGCGTTGACTTGATGGAAAAGTGCAATCTACATACCATCCTGCGCCTACCGACTGGTATTTTCTACGCCCAGGGTGTCAAGACTAACGTGCTATTTTTCACTCGTGGCAAGAAGGAAAAAGGCAATACTCAAGAAGTTTGGGTATATGATTTGCGTGCTAATATATCGCAGTTTGGTAAGCGCACCCAACTCACGCGCAAACACTTTGCCGAGTTTGAAGTTGCCTTTGGCGATGACCCCTTTGGTAGTCCAGCAAGTCTTGACAAGCGCGTAGATACTGGCGAACAAGGGCGTTTTAGAAAATTTACCCGTAACTGGATCGCCGATCACAGTGACAGCCTGGACATTTCCTGGCTTAGAAATGAAGGAGAAAACAGTACTGACGAACTGCTAGAACCAGCAGCGCTCGCACAAGAAGCAATGGTCGAACTGGAAGGGGCATTGGAAGAACTGCGGGGAATTCTGGAGGAGTTAGGTGAGGAGGTGGAAGTGTGAGTTATGATCTCCCATCTGGCTGGACTGAAACGCCTTTTGGAATGATCAATGAGTTTGAGGCTGAAACGATTAATCCAGCAAACTTCCCAGAAGAAACTTTCGAGTTGTGGAGTGTGCCTAGCTTTTCGTCAGGAAAACCAGAAGTAGTAACGGGGTCAACTATCGGATCAACGAAGCAATTAGTAAAGCCTAACGATGTATTGATCTGCAAGATCAATCCTCGAATAAATCGTGTTTGGCAGGTTGGAAAGGATTCAGGGCTTAGGCAAATTGCTTCCTCTGAGTGGATCGTCTTCCGCTCATCCAAACTTCTCAGTAGCTACCTGCGGCATTTCTTTTCAAGCCCGTCGTTTCGCGAGCAGATATGTGATGAAGTAACTGGGGTGGGTGGCTCTCTCACGAGAACTCAACCGAAGCGTGTCGCAACCTTTCTAGTTCCTGTCGCCCCTCTCAAAGAACAAAAACGCATCGCTGATAAGCTTGACACGCTGTTCGCACGGCTACATGTCTGTAACAATCGGCTGGAGCAGATGCCGATGATCCTCAAACGTTTTCGCCAAGCTGTCCTTGCCGCTGCAACATCAGGACAACTTACAGAGGATTGGCGAGAGCAGCGTGGTACTTCGGTGAAATGGGAAACAACAGTCTTTGGGAGTATTGGCTCCGTGACAGGTGGCTTGATCAAAAATACTAAGCGTTTAGCTTTCACGCTGCGTAAGCCTTACCTAAGAGTGGCTAACGTATATGCAAACAGACTTGAATTAGATGATGTTACAGAAATCGGACTAACAGAGGCAGAATTTCAAAAAACCCTTTTACTCAAAGGTGATATTTTGATCGTTGAAGGTAATGGCAGTCTAGATCAAATTGGTCGCGCAGCGATCTGGAATGAAGACATCTCAGATTGTGTACACCAAAATCATCTTATTCGCTGGCGTTCAAACGGAAACGTGCTTCCTAAATTTGCTCTCTTCTGGCTTCTATCCCCAGAAGGTCGAGCTTCATTAGTCCAATTAGCAAGTACAACTACTGGCCTTTACAATCTGAGTATCTCAAAGATTTCTTCTATCCCTCTACGAGTGCCATCACTGGATGAACAAAACGAAATTGTTCATGATGTTGAAAACCTGTTTGCCTACGCCGATCGCCTCGAAGCCTCCTATCAATCCGCCCGCGCTAAAATCGAATGTCTGACACCTGCACTATTAGCTAAAGCCTTTCGCGGCGAACTTGTGCCTCAAGACCCCAACGATGAATCGGCATCAGCGATGTTGGAGCAGATTCGCGCTGAACGAGCAGAACAACTTTCCAAACCCAAGATCAAGGCTTCCAGAAAACCAACCATGACCAAGATGACCAAAGAATCTGTTAGAGAAGCAATTCACCAATTACCCAAGGACAAATTTTCATTCGATGAACTGCGTGAAAACCTCAGTGGTGATTATGACTCACTAAAGGATATCCTATTTGCACTCCTCAGTGAAGCCGAGCCGATTCTTAGGCAGGTTTTCGATCAAGAGGAGCGAGCAATGCGTTTTTTTCGGGCAGACAAATGAAGCTTTTAAGGGTTCATATCATTTCTGCTAAAACCTGCGGCGGGCTACTTGATGGACTTGACTTACGGTTACGAAGTCCATTGAGTGGCTATTCTGGGTTTGACCCTCTATGTCTTATTGGACCCAATGGCGCAGGTAAATCTCAGTTTTTGCAAGTGCTAGCAGAGATTTTTCAGTCTGTGTTTCACAAGTGCATTAGCGAGGAAGAACGTGTCGAGGGAAATCCTGACTTGCAATTTGAGCTTGAATACCTCATCCAGCCAGAGAATGAGCAGCTACCTGTCCGTGTCCGTATTTCACGGAAAGCCAGTGGTAAAAATCGTCCTACCCTTTTCATCGAGCTGAGAGATGAAGAGGCATACGAATGGATAGAGTGTAAACTAAATGCTCCAAAGACCCACGCACTGCTGCCTCGAAAAGTTGTTGGCTACACGTCAGGGGATAATGAAACCCTCAGTCTGCCGTTCCTTTTAAGTCGCAGTGGGTATGCAAAGGATGTGACCGAAAGTGCATTACATGATCCAAAACCCGTTCCAGATACTCGGCTGATGCTGATTGACTATGGAACACATCTTGAGGTTCTTGTGGCTAATCTTCTGTTGGGTGATGCTTCCCAGTGGGATTTTTTGCTACAGGATGCCAAACTGCAAAACCTGCACTCATTTCGTTGCATCATCCAACTTGCTCATAGTGCAGCTCCCAATAATCCCAAAAAGAGCAAATCTAATAACAGGCAAAGAGAAGTTCTGCTTACACAGGAACTCCAAAATTATCTCGACTGGCTCAAGCGCTGTGCTACTTGCTATACCTATGAGGACAGGACAAAAACTTACACTTTTGACTATTGGATCAATGAGCAGACGAGGGAAGGGTTTCGCATCTTTTGGAAAAACGCGCTCGACGATTTGTACTCATCATTTCACAAGTTTGCAATGTTAAACGATTTGGTACTTCCGAAGAAGACGCGTGACCGATTTCAAAAAGATACTAAATCGAGAAGATTTGCTTCACGTCTTCCAGAGCCTCAGGATGAGGATAAGGTTTTTCGATTTGAACGGGTGATGTTCACTGCTCAAAGGACTGGCAAAGAGGTAGATTATGTATCGCTCTCCGATGGCGAGCATCAGCTTGGGCAGATTCTTGGAACGTTTTGTATGTTGTCATCTCCTAATGTACTTTTCCTCCTTGATGAGCCTGAGTCGCATTTCAATCCGCTATGGCGGGTGAAGTTCATTTCCCGAATACTCGATTTGCCTACGAAAAATGGCGATCGCAGAGAATCTTCAAAAGCTACTGAACAAGACTGTTTGCTGACAACACACTCGCCTTTCGTACCCTCGGATATGCACAGAGACCAAGTTTTTATTTTCAGCAAAAACGAAGAAGGGAAGATTGAAGTTCAAAATCCCAATATTGAAACATTTGGCACTACATTTGACACAATCATTGAGGAATGTTTTAACGTCCGTCCGCCTATGTCACAAGTTCCTCTAGACGAGATAAAAGAACTGATGCAGAGTGAGAATCCCGAAGATATCAGGGCAGGGATGCAACAACTGGGTGATTCTGTCGAGAAAGCATTTCTTGCTGATCGATTGCGGCAACTAATAAATAGGGATGGGGTGTAGGATGCTTTTTGGGTATCCCGTTTCGGCGACAGAAGAAAATTGGCTCCACAACTGCCTGTGTGAGATTCTGCATTCAATTCATGCCAGTGTAAAGACAGCAACAACGCTGCCAGCATGGCCTGAAATTGTTCCAGAACCTTATCGTCCAAGACTGCACAGGCGTACAGGACTGAAAGACAGATTGAATACTTACCGGACAGTTCTAGAAAACCTTACCATTGAAGAACAGGAACGAATTCTTCAATCGCTCCATGACCAAAATCAGATTGCTCTTCTCTTGTCTTGCCAGTGTAACTGTGACGCCATAACTGACCTGCCACAACCCATTCGTGAGCCAGTGAAAGAACTTTTTAAATTTGCGTTTGATCTTCTCACAGACATGGAAATTCGTGATAGGCATTACAAAGTGATTTATGATGCAGTTCCTTCTCACACATGTCCTTTCTGCGGATGTGAGAACTTTGATGCACCAAGAGTACCCCGCGAGGCATTGGATCATTACCTGGCTGAAAGCAAATACCCATTTGCTGCTTCAAATTTGCGTAACCTTGTTCCAATGGGAAATAAATGCAACTCTCGCTACAAGCTCGCTCAGGATATTCTCTTTAGCGATGACGGGACTCGTCGCAAGTCGTTTGATCCATATAACTGTACAGGAATTAGACTCTCTCTCGAAAACAGTCAGCCTTTTGCTGGCACACTTACAACAACTGGTCAAGTACCAAAATGGCAAATCGAGTTTGCGCCGACTAGCGAAGAGATACTTACTTGGGATAAAGTGTTCCGCATCCGAGAACGATATGAAAAAGACGTGCTAGACCCGGCATTCAAGAGCTGGCTTGATGATTTTAAGCTTTGGTGTAAATCTGCCAAGATTGCGCCTAGTTCTGACCAAGAATTGGTGGATGGGCTAAATAGTTATGCTACTTTATATGAGGAAATGGGGATTAGCGATCGCGCGTTCTTAAAAGCCGCTGTATTCCGAATGTTGCACACACATTGCCAGCAGGGTGATCAACGACTTATTTCATTGATAATGAGTATTGTGAACCCAGGACAAACGAATTTGCCGCAAACCCCATAAAGTAAAACTTGGTGCGCTTACTCACCACTAATTAATTTTTGGTATTTTAAATATTTAAAGTTCTTGATTACAAAAACTAGATTCCACATATTGAAGCGAGTAACTTTTCTGTCGCTTTGCCATACTTCTAAAAAGCGCATGACACTTTTTGCATTCTCCCTTTTCCCACAAAGCAGGAATAGTAAAACGTTCTTTGCAAAAGGGACATTCTGAAAGGAGACGTAACTTGTGGCGATCGCACCCCACCGTTGATTGAAACTGCCACTCCAATTGATGATATGGTTGCTCTGCATAACACGCAGCACACAAGCGTATTGGCTCCATTTTCATTTTTTCACCCTTGGGCGGGAGCATTTGAGCAATTCGGTCTACATCTAAACCAATTAATTTACCAATTGCTTCTAATTCCTTTTGGCTAGGAAATGGATTAAACCGAAATTTCTCCCACCTCGCTAATACTGGGCCAATTCCTGCGGCTTTACTTAAACTCCCAGGAGAGGAGACACAAACTGCTTCGTGTCGCCTAAATCGTCCAAAATAGTGACTAATACTCTCCCCTTTGTTGGGTTCTACATACCAAGGCGGACGTTGAACAGCTTCTGGCTCCATAACTTACATTTAAATACCTAAACGGCTTGTCATAGACTAGGAAAATAAAACTGTTTAACAACTGCCATAGCAGTCCAGTCAGTTATCTTGGCAGCAAGCTGGTTTAAATCCTGGATGGTGATAGTATTATTCGGTTAACCGAATAATACTATCAAAGAGTGCGATCTGAAATTTTAGGAATCTTGTCTCGCCCATCTCACCAAAGCCTCATGGATATCTTTGGGGAAAGATTACATCGAAGTTTGTCCGCGATCGCTTTGGCTCATTAACTTTAGAAATATTTACCACCAGATCATGATATCGCTGCAACCTTCTTTAAAAACTCAAAAAGGTTTAGCAATGTTTTTTAATGTGTGGCAATGTTTGTCTGTTAAAGTAAGAATATTGAAAAACACTAATTTAATGTTTGCAGTAACTTGAAGAATGCTTATAGCTTTTAAGATATGGGAAAGCCTCTATGCGTGATATTCTCCGCCAAATACCGCCAGTAGCCTTACCAGAAGTAATTCCCAGCGAATTACCCCAGCAGAGATTTCATCTCGGTGAATGGGTGCGATGGTTTCAAGTACCTAATGGTGACTTTGGCCGCGTCATTGGAGTCATATACACCCAACAAGCCAGTTGCATTGCCACTGGCTTACATTACTTGATTCTTTTAGATGAGCGCAGCCCCTCTCGTGAAATTTGCATCTGCGACTTCGCTTTCGAGGAAGATATTGAACCCCTGGATAACTCATTCTTGGAAAGGTTTCAGGGCAATCATGTCTGAAGCTCAACAACATCAGCAGTTTCTAGAATTGCATAACCAAATGTTCATGTCCCCCCAACAATTTAGCTATCGTTGGGGATTAGGTTACGAAGAATTAGCAAAAATCTGTGCCATCTCTAAATCGACGGCTTATCACTGGTTGGGTGGACAAGCCAGCCGCCGAGAAGCTGGATTACCTTACCAGAGAATTATGGCTGTGGCTGATTTTCTTTTCGCCAACGCCGAAGTAATTCATCCTCTGTTGGAACAGTGGCATAATCCTCAATACCCGAATTAATCCTTCAGTTTTTGCAAATTGACAAAACTTTTCTTCATCACCTTGACTGACGTAAAAAATAGGTAGTAGGGTGCAATTTATCGTCACCAGCCTACCCACTG
>NZ_WBKM01000338.1 GCF_015714725.1 Nostoc sp. WHI | reverse complement strand
CAATACCTTTGCCAATTTACGAGGGTGAGTTGATATCTGAACTCCCTTTTCTCTGAGGCTTGGCAAAAACAATAAGTCCTAAAAATTCCTTCAAGGTTTCCCACAAGGTTTTTTAACGTATTGTCCGTAGTATCAAGGGTTTGATATTCCAAGCTACCTTATAAGCTAAACGCTTATGTATGGGTCATTTTGCCATTTTTGCCCAAATTTTTGTTGGCTCTTATTTTGGCAAAGGTATTGATATTTAGATGCGTTCGCCCTGGGAGGGGTGCAAGCTGGTGTTCTTCTAAATGTTTTCAATGAAGCTCAAGTTAAACAGAGGCGATATGAAGAATGGGTTGCAAGCATAAGAAGCCCAAGCTTAGTTTCTAGTGATTTGTGCTGGTATCAACACAGTGGTTGGCAAGATGGTTCTGCTAGTTGGGCAAGTGATAATTGCACGAAAGTTGGAAATGGCTGGAGTTTCAAAACTGTTTTTGCAAGTAGCGATGGTGTAGTCTACGGAATCAATGCAAACAATGAGTTGTTGTGGTATAAGCACAATGGGTGGCAAAACGGCTCTAGTAGTTGGGCAAGTTTAGCTTTGGCTTTTTGGGTGGTGCTAAGTTCTTCAAAGCTCAGGTCTTCGTCTAGTTCATCTAGGAGTTGTCTACCTGCTGCGTCTAAATCAACTTGTACTAAGCGGCTTTCGTAATAAATCGGCACGGTTGCCCCATCTTTGACGGCTTGGGAGATGTCGTAGATGTCAATATATTCGCCAAAAATGGCGGGGGTGTTTTTGTCGGTTTCTTCTACGGGTGTACCTGTGAAGCCGACAAAGGTAGCATTGGGTAAAGCTTCTCTAATGTATTTTGCAAAGCCGTATTTGGTGCGTTTACCGATAACGTTTCCTTCGGCATCAAGGACATTAACTTGTGTGGCTTTAAAACCGTACTGGCTGCGGTGGGCTTCATCGGCAAGGACAATAATATTAGAGCGATCGCTAATTTTTGGATAGAGGGTTTCGCCATCAGCAGGGGAAAATTTCTGGACGGTGGTAAAGATGATACCGCCTGAGTTGGTGTTGAGTAGTTGGCGGACTTGTTCTCTATCACCTGCTTGTTGGGGGTCTTGTCTGAGGAGTTGCTGACAACCTGCGAAGGTGTCGAATAGTTGATCGTCTAAGTCATTGCGATCTGTCAACATGACGATGGTGGGGTTCTGGAGGTTTTGGTTTAAAACCAGTTTTCCTGCCAGAAATACCATTGAAAGAGATTTACCGCTTCCTTGAGTATGCCAAAGTACACCGCCTTTGCGATCGCCTGCTTGGGATGAGGCTTTAATGATAGATTCGACGGCTTTATTAACGGCGTAATATTGATGATAGGCAGCGATTTTTTTAATGGTGGTAATGCTAATTATGCCTGTTTTGAGGTCTTCGGTTTTGGACTTTTCAAATACGGTAAAGTGGCGAATTAAGTCTAGTAAGGTTTGCTTGTTGAGCAGACCATTGGTTAAGATTTCCAGTTCGTTGATCTGGTTTTCGTTTGTGGTTGTTTTCCATGTGGAGAAGCGGTTAAAATCAGCCGTGAGCGAACCAGCACGGGCGGATAGTCCGTCAGAAATTACTAATAGGGCGTTATAGGTGAATAAGCTAGGGATTCTTCGTGTATAGGTTTGAAGTTGGTTATAGGCGGCGTTGAGGTTGGCTTTTTCATCGGCGGCGTTTTTAAGTTCGATGACGACGAGGGGTAAGCCGTTAATGAAAATGACAATATCAGGGCGGTGGTTATGGTTATCTTCAATAACTGTAAATTGGTTAACCGCGAGAAATTCGTTATTTTCGGGGTGTTCCCAGTCAATTAATTTAAAAGGTTCACCTCTGGTTTCACCGTCTTTCTGATATTCAACGGTGATGCCTTCGGTGAGGTATTTATGGAATATTTCGTTATTGTTGAGTAGTTCGCTACTGGCGATATTGAATATTTCCCGTTGTACCTGATATCGGGCATCGGGGCGAATTTTGGGGTTAATGCGTGATATTGCCTGTTGCAGTCTATCTTTTAAAACCACTTCACCGAAGCTTTCTCGCTCTTGGTTTCTGCCTTCTGGTTGAATATCGTAGCCGTTGCAGTAGCTATAACCGAGGTTTTGCAGCAGTTGGAGTTGGTATTGTTCGATTTCGTCTTCGGTGAAGGCGGTCATTTAGATTAAAAATTAAAGAAGTGTGGAATGATACATAAATTTTCATTTTATAATTAGATTTTAATCTATCTGGTTTTTTTGTCTATGAAGAATGCAACGGTTCAAGAGGCAAAGGCATATCTTCTCGAATTAATAGAGTCAGTGTTAGAGGGTGAAGATGTGGTCATTAGTCGAGAGGGTAAACCGTTGGTGCGTTTGGTACGCTATGAGGCGGAACTTGAGCCGCGTACTCCTGGGGCTTGGGAAGGGCGGGTTTGGATTGCTGATGATTTTGATGATGAGTCAGAGGAGATTAACGCTATGTTCTATGGAAAAGGTTAATGGGTTTTTTATTAGATACCCATGTTTTGTTGTGGTGGTTAGCAAATGACCCGAAGTTGTCGGCAGATGTGCGAGAAATTATTAGAAATCCAGTAAATGATAGTTTTGTTAGCGCAGCAACAATATGGGAAATAGCGATTAAAACTTCATTAGGAAAGTTGAAGCAACCCGATGATTTGTTGGCGGTGCTTCGGGATAATCGGTTTCAAGTTTTGGATATTTCGGCGGAGCATTGTTTAAATGTGGGTAATTTGCCTTGGCATCATAAAGACCCGTTTGATAGGATGTTAATTTCTCAAGCTTTGGTAGAAGGTTTAACAATAATTACAATAGACCAAAAGTTTAAATTTTATGATGTGTCATTATTTTCTGGTGATTTCGGTTAGTTCAAAATCACCGAGGTTTGCAAAGCGTTTTTCTATGGCTGCGGACAGGTTAATTTTAGGTGATAGTTCTGGAGCTAATACACTTTGAAGTATGGCTTTGATTTCGGCTTCGATGGTGTGTCCGTGTTGGGCGGCGCGTTGTTCTAAAAGTTTAGTTATATCTGGTTCTAGCTGGTGAATGGTGATATTAGACATAGCAATTTGGTAAATGAGTTAATTAATTATAATTTCATTTTTATATGGTGTCTTCAGTGAAAGATTTTATAGGTTATTCCTTGACGCGGATTTGACCACTCATTAGTTTAGGTAATAAAGTATCACGGGTTTTAGTTAGAGTTTGGATTTGATAAATATTATTTTCAATTTTTGAATTTAATATTTCAATAAACTTTGTATATTCACTTAACATTTTTAAATCTGGAATAAAGATTGAAATATTACCAAGAGCCTGAATAGTCAATGCCTTCTGGGTACTACCAATAGTATTTTGTTTAATTTTATTTTGAGTGGAATCTGATTTTAACCAGTAGTATATAACAATACCGCTAAATCCATTTCTAAAATTCTTTATCCATGTTAAATTACCATCTTTAAAATAGAATTCATCATTTTTTCTAACAAGATAAGGAATACCGATTGTTCCGACAGATGTAAGTAAAATTTCTTCAGTTTTGGGAACTTCAAATTTTGATTTTATTTCATTAAATTTATCGAATGAAATATATAATTCAGTGGTCACGTTTTGTCTTGCATGAAGTTCTATAATTTCTTTCGATCTATAAAATGGAATACCTGCTTCGACATACTCTGCGCTAAAAATTCTCTTGCTAGAAGTAATATCAGAAATGTCTTTTAATTTTCCAACACGCCAACCTTCGGGAATCTCGCCTAACTCCGATCGCACCATCGCCCCACCAGATGATTTATAGGGCTTACCGTCTGCGTTGGGGAACTCGAAATCTATAAACCAATGCTTAAATAGAGTTTGTGCGATCGCCTCTAAAGTCTCATTCTGTCGCCTCAGATTTTCGATTTTCTTTTCTATTGCCTCAAGACATCCAACTATAGAACTAGCAAAATCAGTAAGAGGAGGGACTGGAAATGAGAGAAAATCCTCTCTAGCTAATCCTAGATTTGTTGTCCCTGTTTGAAATGAGCGACAATAATTTCTACATTGAGGAGTTCGCAAAAGCCAATAAATATAATTTCTTGGAAATTCGTTTTTTAGGAAAACTAACTTTACTGTGTCTTGAGTTAGTCTACCTAGCTTTATTTTTTCTGGAATACGAGAAACTGCTCCAAGAAGATGTCCATCATGAGTTATATCCTTAAGAGACACATATAAATCACCTGCCCTTAGAGATATTTTTTCTGGACATTCACCCCCGTATGTTTCTAGTTTGTCATCACGAAAACCGCCCTCTCTATGAATGGAAGCTAAACCAATTAAAACTGCTCCTGACTGCCCTAATAATTGGCTCTTATAAGTAGTACCTCTCTGAAGAGTAATAAAATCACCAAGTTTTTTGGCACTCATAAACTTAAAATATACCTTTACTAACTATCATTTGATTCCCAAAACAAAAAATTTAAACTTACCCATCGCTCCCCTCAAAAAGCTGCCTTTAATCCTGTTTTAAAACCTCGGTATCTGGCAAATGAAGCTGATTATAAATATTAGCTACTCAACCAAAATCAAAGTGCCAGACAGTGTTGGGCATTTTTCATCGTTAGTAGTCCACTCACTCATAATTCAGCCTTCACCACTATTAACAAACCAATTTTCAACCGTTAAATCATTAAACAACTCAAAATCAGAAACATTATTAGTTACCAAAATTAAATTATTACTGTAAGCAATACTCGCAATTTGACCATCAATAAAAGCTGGAGTTTTGCCCATCTTAGATAATCTAGCCCTTTCTTGGGCGTGCCACTGTGCAGCTTTTAAATCATAATCTAGTATTGTCATTTTTAAAGGTATTTGATTAATATATTCCAGCAAAAATCGACGTTTTTGTGATTCCACCAAACGTAAACAACCAAATAAAAGTTCGTGCATTACAACCGAACCAGTCGCAGTCTCTAGTTGATGCTCAGTCAGTTTTTTAACTACATTAACATTAGGACTTTGACGAGTGGCTTCTGAAATAATATTTGTGTCTAATAAATACTTGATACTCAAAACTCAACATCCCTACCGACAGAGCGATCGCGAAGATCCGCAAAATCTGCATCATCAAAAGTAATGTTCTCCTGCTGCATCCTTTCTCTAAATCGTAAAGTCATATCCCAAAAGCCCTCAGACTTTGTTTGTTCTTCCTCTAATAAATCAGCGCCCAATTCATCAACGCTTCCGCTCTTTGGTGTCCCATCCTTAAAAGTCTGCATCACCTCCTGAGCATTAGCCAAAATTTCAACCCGCCCATTCTCAATTCGTTGCTGGCGCAGAAACTCAAATAAATACTCTCGATCTTCCGTAGGCAAACTATTAATAGAATTAATAATTTCTTGCAAAGTCATCATAGAACCTCCTCTAAACTAAACCCTACCTTTGCTAACTGTATTTTAATCTCTAAATCCAAAGCCTCAGCCTCACGCATTTGTGCTGCCAAGTCCGTAGTTAAAGCCCTCATCCTGTCTTCAAAGCTCACATCATCCGCCACCTCATCAGGAATCCCCACATATAGGACTCCTATTTGATTTTTGAACAAGACTCAGTACAGATATATCCCTTCTTTCCTATTCCCTATTCCCTATTCCCTGTTCCCTGCCCACGCAAGTAAATTCAGGAATCAAACCGGATTCCTATATGTAATACATCAAAACTCGTGCCAGAAATGACGTTTAGTTACCTACATAAACATATAGGTACGTAAATTGGAGTAGTTGATGCTGTTTAACACAGTTGTTTAAGGGGTTAGCATTCAAATAAACAGTTTAAAACCGCAAACCTGCTTGGCGGTCTAGTATTTATACTGAAAATAAGGTTAAGTTTAAATTATCTTTATATAACAATACCTCTGCTAATTTACCAGGGGTCAACACCTGTAGAAACGGGATGAATACGTAAACGAGGTAGCTTCTGAGGTTTTTGAAGGTTTGTGAAACCGGATAACTATTCCCAATTCGGGAAAATAGTACAAGGATTCTGTCTAGGTCTGTCTGTTCTTTAGGACTGCATGAATTGGGGTGATTTCGTTGGTCGTAGCATGGCCAGACTGTTCTCAACCAACTCATTAAACAGTCGCTTCAACTCCTCGGAACTGAACCGTTGACCTTTTACCTTAAAGTTGGGCTGTATCTCAATAATGACTGCCGATGTTCTGACGGTGCGCTCTTCGGAATTGCAGCAACGATTGGGCTAGTTAGGGATATAGAGATTTTGTACAAAAATAAACCCCACCAATACCCGACTTAATCCTTTCGCTCTCCTCACCGATAAATCATTCATTCACAATCAAGTTATAGTCAATATAACCAAGCATCGCCCCTCTTTTTATCGCCTCATAACGGTTCTTGACGTGCCATTTACTGTACAAATCACTGGCATAATTTTTGACTGTACTAACAGAGAGAAACATTTCTTTGGCAATCTGTTCAAAAACTAAACCCTGAGCCAGTAAACGCAGGACTTGTATTTGTCGCTCAGTAGGTGGTTCAAGCAAGTTTTTGTCAACGAAGTTGGGGTCGATATATCTGTTCTGATAAAGGCTTTCTAACAGTTTTTTAGCCAGCTTCGGGTCAAGTAGACATTCATTAAAGTAAGCTCTCTTGATGGCTAGTTCAATCAATTCTACATCAGCACTTTTGAGCATATAAGAATCAGCCCCATGACGAAAAGCCGAGTTAACAAAGTCGGAATGAGTCTGATTAGTAAAAATTACCACTTTACTATTAGTTTTCCTTTTGATTGAGCGAGTCAGTTCTAAACCACTCATGTCGGGTAATAGTAAATCAACTAACACAACATCAGGATTAGTCTGTTCAATTAACTGAAACCATAGTTTTCCACTGGTAGCATCACCAGTTACTTCTATATCTGGGGATTGTGAAATAGCGCCTTTGATGCCTAAGAGAGTGAATATTTCTGGTTCAACAATTACTATTCTCAGCATAATGTTGATAATCCTCTAATAATAAATGGCTGTTTATGAGGTTATTTCTTATTGGTGTCTAGCAGACACCTACTAGACACTTGGTGTCTGGGTGGTGTCTGGGGTCGTGTCTGGCGGTGTCTTTGCTGTATAAGGGTTTTGGGCTTTGGTGTCTGTGGAGTAGGCGTGTCCGATGTCCCCAAAAAAGGGGGGTTTTGGGAGCAGACACGCGGACACCAAAGCGGCTAAATTTGATTGAGCTTGATAACACCCTCGCCTATCCAGTCAGCCAAATCAGCCCCCACAATTTCATACATCCAGCCCTTTATTTGCTCAACAGTAAATCTTTCACCGTTCACTTTAAAATTGCCCTTAAACTCTCTAACATCAGCTGATATTCGTTCAGTTCTGGTGAGATATTCATACAGCTTTTGCGCCATTGGTGATAGTTTATTAGGTTCACCTTGGGTATCACCTGCTTTGTTACCAAGATTGAATTCCAGTTCATAAATCCGCTCTAAAGTGGCTTTATCGATAGTTGGCGGTTCATTACTGGTTAAAGGTTTATCAAGCCGAAAATCAATTCGCTTGTGGTCTAACTTGGGCAGTTCAATATCAATCCATTGACCATGCCCAGGTAGCTTAATCTTGCCCTGACCGCTAGCTTTAGCTTCTGTCGTAATTGGGTCAATAGTTGCGATTAATTCAACTTCTAATAGTGCAGCATCTCTCAGTTTTGATAATCCTTTGGCTTTGGCTAAAATCTCCATTGTGCGGTCGTGAGCCACGAACAAAGGAATCATTAATTGTTTGCGAGATTCAGTCATGGCACAGCGAAACCATTTACCAATAAAATCAGGGTCGGGCTTCCATTTATCATCCTCACAATCATCTGGCATTGGCTCAGTTATATTATCTGTCCAAGTTGTAAACTCCTCAGCGACTACACAGAAATGTTGGTTTGTGTCTCTTAAGTGTTGCGTCCATTGCTCCTCAACCATTCCACTTTCACGATAGGCTTTGTAACGGCGGCGCATTTGTGCCATGTACCCAGCAATTCTCATTTTGAAAACAAAAGAAGATAAAGTCCTCTTGTTTACAT
Organism: Nostoc sp. WHI; assembly: GCF_015714725.1. Taxonomy (GTDB): domain Bacteria; phylum Cyanobacteriota; class Cyanobacteriia; order Cyanobacteriales; family Nostocaceae; genus Nostoc. Next base: position 336 of record NZ_WBKM01000338.1, on the reverse strand, counting down.
AGAGAACTTCTGTCTAATTATGATTTATTTGAAAGATAATCATAATAATTAACTGAAGAGAAACAATTTTAAAAATCTGCCCATGAAAAAATAGATTTCAACTTATAAATATAGCTGAAATTCCGACCTACTTTGTAAATTCTCTTAATTAATAATCTTTACCTCCTCTCAAAAATTTGACATTTTTAACTAGAATTTACTTTTGTGAGAGGGACATATTCGGTAAGAATAAATAAGAAAAACTCCGACCAATTTTTAAAGCAAATAAATTTTAATAAGGTACGAATATCATTAAAGAAACTAGTCCGAGTTGCTAATAAGTCACGAACTTTTTGA
>NZ_WBKM01000320.1 GCF_015714725.1 Nostoc sp. WHI | reverse complement strand
AACAAATCGGCGATCGCGCAGGTGTTGGCACTACCTTCAACAACATTGGCGGAATTTATGACAGTCTCGGACAGTACCCAAAAGCCTTGGAGTTCTTTCAGCAAGCTTTAGCCATTCGTCAACAAATCAGCGATCGCTCTGGCGTTGGAGAAAGCATCAACAATATTGGCTTGATTTACTCCCGTCTCGGACAGTACCCGAAAGCCTTGGAGTTCTATCAGCAAGCTTTAGCCATTATTAAACCAATCGGCGAGCGCTCTGGCGTTGGCAATACCCTCAACAACATTGGCTTTATTTATTCCCATCTCGGACAGTACCCGAAAGCCTTGGAGTTCTATCAGCAAGCTTTAGCTATTCGTGAAAAAATCGGCGATCGCTCTGGCGTTGGAGAAAGCATCAACAATATTGGCTTGATTTACTCCCGTCTCGGACAGTACCCGAAAGCCTTGGAGTTCTATCAGCAAGCTTTAGCCATTATTAAACCAATCGGCGATCGCTCTAAGGAAGGCACTACCCTCAACAACGTTGGCGGAACTTACTATAATTTGAAACAGTACGTCAATGCGGAAAGAAACCTACTAGCCGCCGTTGAAATTTGGGAATCCCTGCGACCTGGATTAACTGATGAAAGTAAAATCTCCATCTTTGATACTCAAGAATTCACTTACCGACTTCTACAATTAGCCTTAGTTGCTCAACAGAAGACTAATCAGGCGCTAGAAGTAGCTGAAAGGGGACGAGCAAAAGCATTTATTGAGTTATTAGCATCCCGCTTATCCCCCGATCTGCAACAGCAGAATCTTGAATCTCTGCAAAAAAAATTCATTATCAATCTTGAGCAAATCAAACAAATTGCCCGAACGCAAAATGCCTCTGTGGTTGAATACTCCATAGTTTCCGATGAAGACCTCTATATTTGGGTCGTCCAGCCTACAGGTAAGGTAGAGTTTCGCTCCATTGCTCTGAAAAAATCTTTAAACACCTCTCTAGCAAAGCTTGTTACTAGCAGCCGTGAGTCCATTGGTGTTAGAGGACGTGCAAGTATTGAGATAGAGCCTGTAGATGATACAGCAGAGCAAAAAAAACAATTACAACAACTACACAAGTTACTTATTGATCCCATCGCCAACCTCCTTCCCAATGACCCAAACTCTCACGTCATTTTCATTCCTCAAGGTGAATTACACACCAGTATCGTATTTTTCGACTGTGTTCACTCGCTGGAATGAAGTGTTTTTTAATGGTTTCTAGGGTCTGCGGTAGTTTTTTTTAAATTCTTCTTCCGCTTCTGCATCATGTTTTATCCCCACTGGTCTTGGCACTTTTAGCTTTGCTTTCATTTTATAATGCACAGTATCATGTACCACTTTGTATGAAACTTCTATCCCCTCCAAGGCTTCTAAATGTCTCCGAATTTCTTCATAACTTTTGAATCCTTCTGGTTGCTCTAGTTCTTTTTCTAATTTCTCTCTGACTTCTTTTGTTATAAGTGGTGGTCTTCCTGTGCTTTTTCTCTCTAATAATAGATTACTAATTCCACCTTCTCTATATAATCTTAACCACCTCTGTAACGTAATTCTTTTTCTTGCCAATATTTTGACCAATTCTGCTATGCTTTTTACTTGTTTACTTTTTAATAGATATAACGCTTGCACTCTTTCTTTTCCTGATGCTGTTTTTTGTTCACTCAGCATTTTATACAATTCTTCTTGTGATTCCTTTATCTCTAATTTCATACACCCTGGCTACCTTATTCGTTTTTTACTTATTCTTTTTGGTATATCATACTTTCCGTGAATTGGTATTACTCATCATCAAGTTTTTGACTTTCCGAAGATATTTATGTATGATGTATGATTCATTTTTTTCACCAAAACAGTGCTGAGTGCCGAGTAACGAGTGCTGAGTAAAAAGTAAAATTAATTGCACTCAGCATATAGGAGAATTTCTGCGTCGGTGCATTGTTGAAATTATGCTCCAACCATTTGGATGTTAAACGTTACTTGATGACAAAGCTTAAACCTTCTTGATTAAACTTACGTCAATCTCTTGTATCGTTCTACAGCCACTTAATGCCATTGCAATCCCTAACTCATCACGTAATATTTCTAGCACATGCCTAACACCAGTTTCTCCGGCCACAGATAATCCCCACAATACGGGACGGCCAATCAAAATGGCCTTTGCACCTAATGCTAAAGCTTTCAAAACATCAGTACCACGCCGAAAACCACTATCTACTAATACGTCTACTCTATCTCCGATCGCAGCAACAACATCACTTAAAGCGTCGATGGTAGCGATCGCACCATCTAGTTGCCGACCTCCATGATTGGATACAATTACTGCCTGGACTCCATGTTCCACCGCTCGCACTGCATCATCTGCTCGTAAAATTCCTTTAACTACCAGAGGTAGATTAGTTTGCGATCGCAGCCAATCAATATCTTTCCACGTTAATCCTGGATCGAATTGTTGAGCTACATAGGCAAATACACCTGATTCCCCGACTGTTTCGGGAATTTTGCGGCCAGATAAATTCGCTAATTCCAAACCAGATGGCAAAGTAAACTGATTTTGCCGATCCCTTTCTCTACATCCCAACACTGGTACGTCCACTGTCAGGCATAAGGCATTGAAACCAGCAGCTTCCGCCCTTTGAACTAAAGCACGCGTCAGAGAGCGATCGCGATGAATATAGAGTTGGAACCACAAATGATGGAAATTTTCATTTTTAACTGCGGCCACTTCCTCTAAACTTTTGGTTGACATGGTGCTAATAACCATTCCTGCACCTAATGCAGCAGCAGATCTGGCAGTTGCTAGTTCCCCTTCTGCATCTGCTAAACACTGAAATGCCATAGGTGCAATTAATATCGGTATATCTAGCTGTTGTCCTAATATTGTTGTGCTTAAGTTCTGTTGACTGACATCCACTAACATCCGAGGACAAAGCTTGTAGCGTTCAAAAGCACGTCGGTTGTCGAGCAACGTTACCTCATCCCAAGCACCACTGGCGTAGTAATCTAATACCATTTGAGACAGTCGTTGCTTTGCGAGAGATTCGTAATCAAAAAGATTGATGAGTTTGGGATTCATTAATTAGTGACTGTATTGAAAAAGAGTGTAATAAGACTGCATGTTTTCTTTATCAATGATTGTCCGTCTATTGATGGGTAACTTCACGAAATTCCTTTAATAATTTTAAAAATATTGGATGTTTTGACGAATTCCAATATTCCGTTTCCAGCCTATCAATAGGTCTTAACTCCATGAGAGTAGATGCTAAGAAAGCCCCTGCAAAATTGAATACCTCAGGAATTTTTACATCTCGCTCTATGACTTCAATGCCTAAAGATTTTGCCAGGTCTATGATTGTGAAACGAGTAATCCCAGGGAAAATATCAGGGTCAAGAGAGGGAGTAATAATACTATTTTCATCAAGAAAAAATAAGTTAGCAGCTGATGCCTCTAAAATTTTGCCTTCTCTGTTAGTCATCAGACCGTCATCAAAACCTGCTTGCTTTGCAGCCTGCCGAACTAAATAACTGTTGACATAAGTTCCTCCTACCTTCCAAGCCACAGGAATTGCACGGCTGGAAACGCGCTCTACTGGAGAAATATGACAACTAAGAGGCTGATCCACATTTCGGGGAGCGATAACACCAAAGATAGCTACATCTACAGGCATCTCTTCACTGCCGGTGACGTTAATTTGAGGACTAGGACGATAAACAATCGGACGAATATAGTAGTTAGTGGGAGGAATTTTTTTGAGCAGTAATTCAACTCCTAAACTTAATTCGTCTTCAAACCATAAAAAGTCTAGCCCCATATGCTTTGAACCATGACGAAGACGTTGAAAATGTTCGCTCATGCGATGAATATAGTAATGGTCGTTATTCCAATAGGCCATCATACCGTCAAAAACAGAAATCCCTAAATGAAGGGAGTGGCTGGCAATTGACGGTGCAGCTTGCTCTAACTGGACGATGCGACCATTGTGCCAGGCTAATTGTGTAGGCTCAAACATCACGAAGGTTACTCCTAAAGAAGTTACATCTAACTTAGCTATTTTCTAAATCTGCATTGTTTTTCTCTATAAGAAAGATGCAAGTGTTCAACTATTTAGCTAGTATCTGAACATGAGTTTATAGCACCAGAGTATGATAATTACCTATAATTTGGGGAAGTCTCTACCTGGACTGGTAACTTGCGCTGACTTTTGCCGTTAAGTCGTGAAACAAGGAAATAGCAAGGGTTTAACCCTATATATTATCCCTCTTCTGTCACTTCCGATTATTTTGAATAAAAGAATAAAAAAAGAAAATCCTGAAAGGTAAGTAGGGTAATGGATGTAGAATTACAAATCTTGAAACATTCGGCAAGAGATGCTTACCCAACAGTTGCCACCATAGATGAATATTGTACAGAGTATAAAGCTTTTAAGTTTTTTTAAATACAGCATTTGATAAATAAAATTATTTAATTGTACTTGCAAATAAGGTGATTTGACACCCAATTTTTATTACCTTATCTATAACTCCTTATGTTTTCTGTTTTCTAGATATTTCATTGGCATCAGCGCCAACGACTTTAGGACTTTCAAAGCCGCTTGATGCTAGCCAGCCACCTTCATATCCTCGCTGTCCTTTGATTGGCTCTCCGTCGGAAAATAGATACCGTTTTGTCTCTTGATTTTCAATGAAAACAGATTTGTTTAGTAGCTCCTTGATATTTGCATCTGTACTTTGATTTTCGACAACTCTGTCTACGGCTGATGCCTTCTCGTTAGCAGTGGTTGTTTTTGTGAAATTGCCTTTGCTGTCATAGGCTAAACCCGATACTAAATTTCCTTGAGCATCTAAAAGTCTGACCTCATCTCCTGAATCTTTCCAAAGGCATATACCGCTACCGCAACTAAAGCCGCCTGACTCTGGATGTACCTCATTTGTATAAACCCGCACGCTCTGAGTTGGGGCTAATATTGTTCCTTGGGGAAAAGTGAACGCTTTATTGCGTCCTATCCCTGAAGCAATTTGCCAACCAGATACATCGACGGGTGTGTTTTTCTGATTGGTAATCTCAACGTATTCGTCAGATTGAGTTTTCTTGACCTTATTCTTGTAGACAACATTGGTGATTTCTATCTGTGGAGTTTGCTGATTTGTCATATTTTTTACTCAAAATCAATAGTAATAGTCAACTGAGGACTAACGCACTCACTCTATATATGGAGGGCGTTTACTAACACACTCTACTAATTGCGCTCTACTTTCTGCACTCAAATATATTCTTATAGCTATGACCACGATGCAAGGACAGTTAAGACAGTTAAGAAAGTTAAGCAAACATTCAACTAACCTTCATGCAATAGTTTTATTGCCTCATACTAACTTTATAATACCTTTCTTATTATAAAAATCTCTCCATATGGGTCATACCAAAATAGTACGCTTTATTGGTCTAAGCTATGCTATATAAGGACTAGAGCTTTTAAAGCTATTGAACAGTGCCGGAATGATTCAGGTAATTGTCCTTGATGCCAGTGTCATGGAAGCGATCGCACTCTTGCATTTGCCATGTTAGGCAATCGTGCTACTCCTCCCACTTCACCAATACCTCATCTACACATGCAACCCTCCATTGTGGAAACTTCGCCAGCAATTTCTTGATCATTATCACCAATGCCGGATCATTCCAGCACGAGAGCAAGTACTCGAAACCTGAATTCTAGCCTGAATTCGCCGCAAGTTTGAGTTTCTGCATACGCTCCGGTCGCGCATTTGACAAATAGCAACAATTAATGTCCAAATACCTACGCTACAGATTACTCCCAATTGAATCTGTAGGCATTCTAAAATCAACTCAGTGTACAAACTATATCGAGAAACAAAGAAATAACATCTAAAATTATTTGCCATAGGTGGATACTGTAGTTGTAAATGAAAAACTTGCTGCCAAAGAGTTTTATGGCTGCTAGCTGATGTATTTAGCTTGGGATTATGATGCCCACAATATATGCTTGTTAAGACATGACAAAGAAAAAAGGCGTTACTGAACCCAGCGACGATAAAACGTGCCCAAAGCAGAGTGTTAATTAGATTTAAAAATTGGGAAAAATGTATTTGGTGAAATTACGCAAGCAACACTGACTTACAACATGAGGCTTTTATCTGCATGACTTCTGATTTTCAACCGCCACCTAAGAGCTTGTCCATACCAGCTTCTGTCGGAGGAGTAGTTACTGCTGTAATAGCGATCGCAATTTTAAATATTTGGTCTAAGCAACTTTCCAAAACTTCTATAGAAAAAGCTGGAATATCAAAATCCGACACTGCTTCACGACAGTCAGTACAACCGGAAAAAGCCCAACGTCCCCTCTCTGGTGCTAAAGAAGCCGAAATAGTTGCCAGCCTTGATGCGAAATCTGTAGTTTTACCAGGTCAACCCATTCCTAAAAACCAACTAACAGTAGCGATAATTCCATACATTGCTCCTGGAGTTGGAAAACTGACCCCCGAGGAAACAACAACTGCCCGTCAGGCTTGGTCATACTTCCAGCGTAACTGGAACGATGAAAGTGGCTTAGTCAATTCTGTTGATGGCTTTGCCTCTGTAAGTATGTGGGATCAGACAGCAGCGATCGCAGCTTTGGTTAGTGCTAGAGAACTCAATATCGTGCCTGCGGCTGAATTTGAAGCCAAAATGAGCAAAATGTTGAAGACATTAGCATCTATGCCCTTATACAAAGGGGAACTACCTAACAAGGTCTACAATCCAAAAACCCTCGTACCCGTTAATTATGGTCAACTAGAAAAACGCGAAGAAATTGGTTGGTCAGCCATTGATTTAGGGCGGATGGCAATCTGGCTGAAGATTGTCAGAGCAAAGTATCCAGAAATGCGATCGCTTTCTACAGACGTTTGGAAACATTGGCAAGTCAAGCGTCTGACCAAAAATGGACAAATGTACGGTACTGCGGTTATTAAAGGCAAAGAACTGCTGTTCGCATCAATCGGGTGTATTCAGACTCAGTGGAGGAGACGGTCAAAAATCTGTTGCAGTCGTTGGGTAAGCTGAATCGCCCTTATCTAACTGAGTTGGAAGAAAAACTTTTGAGCCTTCTAGAGTCTGAAGTTAAAGTGTAATAGCTAACTGCGTTGCCAACTCTTCATAAAACTGTTTATGTGAACCTGAATAATTTTCTGCACCTAAGCGTGTTAAGTATCCCTTTTTGCTTGTGTAAGGATTAGGGACATAACTGTAAATGTATAGTTTTCTGCATTTGGGATTTTCAGACCAACCAATATTGAACGCAGCATACTTGGGAAAAAAGGTGATTGCATTGTGATAATCAATGCGATCGTGAATCCACCATGCTAAGGCTGTCCAATCGGCAGTTTTCTCATAATAATCAATGAAAGAATTCACAATAATGCAGGCTGTAGCACCCATATAACCTTGAGCGTCTGGAACATCCCAGATATGACCTGCGTAGTTAGATGCATTACTAGCACAATTGTACTGGTTTTTATTTTCTGCACCCTTAGCATTTACGGCAGATGACCGATATCCAGAGCGAATACTGATTCTTCCGAAAGCTTGTTGAATTGGTTCTAAAACTTGTTCACAAAGATTTTTGCCGGAGGCGATCGCCAAATCAGGATTATCTGGTATATTTGGAATCCCTTCAATTTGAGAAATTTCTGAGTGCAGAAAATCACGCATAAAAAAGTTTTTGTTTTTTCAGAAATCAAATCATAGTCCTATATGTAAATAACTTAAGATTCTGTAATAATTCTACCCAAATGCTTGAGGATTCTTAAAACTCCAGATAAATTGTTAAGATATTGCGATCGGGTTGCAAAGAGATCGGAAATACCGTACTGTTTACCCAAGGTTTTGACAAACAAATAGCTGCTACCATTGGCGATCATGCCATACAGAGGTTGTTCTGGGTTGGGATGAGTCGCCATGTAAGCTAATGTCTGGGGAATCGCTAATTCTAAATCAAAAGTCGTCTTTTTTGACTCAATTAGGACAATCCATAATTTACCTTGCAAAACTAAAATATCAATTCTGCCCCGTAAAATCTCATCATTATCTCCTTGTGCAACAATATCAACGGATACCTCGGTTTTAAATCTGTAAGGTGCTTGATAGAAGCCTGCAAGTTCAAGTAATGGTGACAGCACGACCATTTTGACAGTTTCTTCTAAAAGACTTCCATCTGAGATTTGGTAGAGATAGTTTTGTCTAACTTGCTCTAATCTTGTCTGCTCTGCTTCACTTAAGGGTGGTAAATCTACCATCCATTCGGTAAAAAATTGGCTATCACCACTTAGCCTTAACCCCAGTTTTTCCTCGACTTGGCGAAGGGTGGTAATTTTTTCTGCAATGGCTATGCTTGTGGTCATGGTTAAATTTGCGCTACTTGCCTAATATCAGAATAATTGAATTGAACTTTTAACAGCTACTACGATCAAAGAATTGCTAATTACTAGCAATTATGTGCAGTTAGAAGCCACAAGGTGCATCTAAAATTTGATTAAAAGACTGTTGCCTCCACCTGTATGGATACTCAAACACGCTCTAATTCTCCAGATATCTATTCAATTTTGAATCAAACTCAATAATGAAGCAGTTGTTCTTTCATTCCCTACATTGGTTAATCGAACATCAGCGTTCTATGGGACTAGTTAAGGCAGTGCGTCAACGACCCCGACGCACTGCTGCTATGTCATTTGACATTTGGGGATTTGCTTTAACTTGACACCAATTCTGTGATGTCGGCAAAATCTGAGATAAGCTCAATGTAGCGTTCAGACATGAGTGGGTTATGAAGAATAAAACCTGTTTTGGATGCTTAGGTATCGGAGCCTATATGCCAAATTTCTTGGTATTTAGCACCTACGCTGTGATTACTGTTTCGGCTTTCTCTTTGTCTGGTTGTATACGCGAGAAAACAAAAAAAATTGTCGGATTTTCGCAGACGGAGAACATCGGCCCGTGGCGCATTGCCGAAACGAACAGCATTAAGGAGGAGGCGGCCAAGCGTAAAAAAACTTATGATTTTCTGATGACGGATGCTCAGGGGCAGACATCGAAGCAATTTGCCGACATTGAGGATCTAATCGCCCGACAAGTTGATGTCATATTTCTCGCACCACGTGAGTATGAGGGTCTTACACCCGCCCTGGAAGCAGCGAGAGCGGCAAAAATACCGGTTTTTCTCATCGACCGTGAAGCGGCAGGAAGACCAGGCGAACATTTTGTCAGCTTTCTGGGGTCGGATTTTATCGCCCAAGGCCGCCGCGTTGGCGAATGGCTGGCTAAGGCAAGCAATGGCAAGGCATCCATCGTGGAACTTACCGGAACAGCCGGTTCATCGGTCGCAATTGATCGGGCTAAGGGGTTTCGTAATGCGATCGCCAGTTATCCCAACATGAAAATCATCGCCACGCAGACGGCGGATTTTTCGCGGGCTGCGGCAGTGCGTGTAATGGAAAACATCATCCAGGCAAAGGGTTCCGACATTACCGCAGTGTATGCTCACAACGACGAAATGGCCTTGGGTGCTATCCAGGCTCTCAAATCCGCAGGTATGAAGCCTGGTAAGGATGTGATGGTCGGTTCAATCGATGGTCAGAAAGCCGCGCTTGAGGGGATTATCCGTGGTGAGCTTGGCGTGAGTGTCGAGTCGAACCCGCGTTTTCGCCCGCTTGTTTTCGCCACGATGGAAGAGTATTTTGCTAGTAAGAAAATTCCTCCTAGAATCATTCTCAAGGACAGACTCTTTGACGTGACCAACGCTAAGGATTTTGTAGATGAAGCATACTAATACCAATTCGTAATTCGTAATTAAGAAAGTTTTGAAGATTTGTAGCGACTGTTTTAAAAGTCAAGCGACACCGAACACCCCGTCGTAGACATCGCTTTGTTTGTGGAGATTTATGAAAGCGATGCCCACGGTGGGCTACGCCTACGCACCTCTGTATTTGATTGCGGTGCGACAAAGTTTGAAGTACCTCAACACGATTTTCAAGTACTTCAACACGACTTTTAAGTACCTCAACACGACTTTTAAGTACCTCAACACGACTTTCAAGTACCTCAACACGACTTTCAAGTACCTCAACACGACTTTTAAGTACCTCAACACGACTTTCAAGTACCTCAACACGACTTTTAAGTACCTCAACACGACTTTCAAGTACTTCAACACGACTTTCAAGTACCTCAACACGACTTTTAAGTACCTCAACACGACTTTTAAGTACTTCAACCGAGCAGTATTAGTTCTCACCCTAAAATAGAAAAAAGATAACCTGGAACTATCCTGAGCTTCCACGATGGACAAAAAACATTACTATAGTGCCAAGAGAAGGATCTCCACTATCGGCAATTAAGGCAAAAACTAGGTGAAGCCGATGAATCAGGCGACTAGAAATGTCCTGTGCATGACGGGTATAAAAAAAGTTTTTCCGGCGTGCCAGCGCTCTGGGGGGTGGATTTTGAACTGAAAGCAGGCGAAATTCATGCACTGGTCGGAGAAAATGGCGCTGGCAAATCGACGCTGATTAAGATTATGACGGGGGCTTATCGACGGGACTCAGGTGTTATAGAGTACGACCAGAAAACTATTGCATTCCAGAACCCGACCGAAGCTCAGGCAGCAGGTATCGTAGCCGTCTACCAAGAGATCCAGCTCGTGGATTTCCGAACTGTTGCCGAGAATATTTTTCTGGGCAGGGAGCCGCATCGCTTCGGCATCATTGACAGACGGGCGATGAACGCTAGGGCGGCCGATATCCTAGAGCGCCTGGGGTTGCATATCGACCCGCACTCAGTGGTTGGTTCGCTTAATATTGCCCATCGCCAGATGGTGGCGATCGCCCGCGCGATATCCTTTGGTGCGCGGGTGCCTTGTTCGGGGCTGAACCTCTTGAGGATGGAACTGTAAAACTCGAAGGTAGTCTTTTATCTCTGCGCGATCCTCATGATGCGATCGCTGCTGGGATAGCTTTCCTTTCAGAGGATCGCAAGGCGGACGGCATCATCCCTGAGCTTTCGGTGCGCGAAAACCTTACGCTTGCTGCCCTACCGAACCTTACACAATGGGGCATCGTTTCCAGAAAACAACAGAACGAGCTTGTAGAGCGTTTCATGCAGCGTCTTGATATCAAAGCCGCCAGCGCCGAGCAGAAGATCCACGAACTATCGGGCGGCAATCAGCAAAAGGTGCTTCTGGCACGATGGCTGTGCAAGAATACAAAACTTCTTCTCCTCGATGAGCCAACTCGTGGTATTGATGTTGGTGCAAAGCGCGAGATCCAGCAGCTAATCGCCGAACTAGCAGAGCAAGGGCTAGGAGTTCTGATGATTTCATCTTGTTCGCTTTGAGCGCGGCTCTGTTGGTTGGTCTGATCAATGGCTTTCTGATCTCACGTCTGAAACTTGATGCCTTGATTACCACCTTGGCGGCTCTCATCTTATGGCGTGGGATTGCTCAGGTTGTCGGGGACGGTAAGCTCGTTCCTTTTGTCAATCCAACATTTGAAGCGCTGGGAAAGGGCTATCTCGGTTCTATACCAATTCAAGTTGTAATTGCAGCAGTAGCGATCGCAGGAGCTTTTTTCTGTATCCGCTCTACGCTTTTCGGCCGTCATATCGTTGCAGTCGGCGGCAATGAGGAGGCTGCACGGCTTGCGGGTATCCGGGCGGAGCGTGTGAAATATATAGTCTATATAATTAGCGCTCTGCTTGCCGGGGTTGCCGGACTCGTTGAGACAGCAAGGCTTGGCATGGGCGATCCGAGCAAAATCGGTGTCAACGCGGAATTTGATGCGATCGCGGCTGTTGTTGTTGGCGGTACACCCTTCTCCGGTGGTCGTGCAAATATCCCCGGCACTGTTGTCGGAGCGTTGCTCATGCAGGTGATCTCCACAAGTTTCAATATGCTCCTGATTCCCTTTACCTGGTCATTAGTTTTGAAATCCGTAATCATTCTTTTCGCCATTTTTTTACAGCGTCCGAGGGAGGTTTAACGCGTCATGGCTGCCACAAAGTCTCTTACAATTGCGGGTTTGCGGCGTTTCGCCAAGCTCCTCACCTCCCAGGGCGTGCTGCTCATGCTCCTTAGTTTGGCTGTTTTCGCATCCTTTCGTTATGAAACCTTCCTGACACCTCTTAATCTGATGAATATTATGCGACAGAATAGTATGTTAGCGATCGTGGCGCTGGGCATGACTGTCGTGATTCTGAGTGGAGGAATCGATCTGTCCGTGGGTTCCCTGGTTGCTTTGGGCGGTGTCGTCGCAGCAATGCTGGCCGGACAAGGAAGCTTTGTGGCGATCGCCGCCGGCATTGCTAGCACCACGTTGCTCGGTGTGGTCAATGGTCTTCTTACTTTTGGTTGTGCTTCTTCAGCAGCGTATTATGCAGAGGGGCTGAGTTTATGTTTTTGTAATGTCTCTTGCGATACCAATCATTAGCAGGGTTACTTGATCTCACTAACCATTTATGCAAATCAATTGCACTTGCACTGGCAAACTTGACTTTATCTTCAGAATTGGCGTGGTTGCAGGCGAAAATGCTATCTATCTATCTAGCAATATTCAATTGATGGTTTCGTTATTCCCTTATTTGACATCCTCCCCGCCGTGAACAGTCGGGGATTCCTAAGACTCACGACTTAGGTTTCTGTTTCTTTCCCTTACGGGTTTTTTGCAACTGCCCTTCAGCCTTAAGGATGTCAGGTCTTATGTTCGCTCCACAGACTGAAACTGCGAGTCCCGCAGCCAAAATATTCTTACTTGCGTTAATATCCCTATCATGATGTGTACTGCATTTTGGGCAATCCCACTCTCTGATATTTAAAGGCAGTTTATCTACAATGTGTCCACAATGTCCACATCGCTTAGAACTGGGAAACCATCGATCAATCTTGATGAGTGTTCGACCATACCAATCGCACTTATATTCAATCTGCCTAACTAGTTCACCCCAGCTAGCATCACTAATCGAGAGAGCAAGTTTTTTGTTTTTTACCATATTCTTCACAGCTAAGTCCTCGACAGCAATCGTTTGGTTTTCACGCACCAATCGAGTCGTTAACTTGTGAAGAAAATCGTTTCGGGCATCACTTATTTGGGCATGAACCTTGGCTACTTTTCTACGTGCTTTATGGCGATTGTTAGACCCTTTTTGCTTACGGATTAAAGCTTTTTGCGCTTTACGCAATTTTGCTTTTTTTGCCTTAAAGCTTTTAGGATTAGCAATTTTTTCACCTGTACTCAAGGCAACTAAGCTAGTAATACCCAAGTCAATGCCAACTTGGGTTAAAGATTCAGGTAATTTTTGAATTTCGACATCTACCAACATTGAAACAGTCCAGCGTCCAAAGGGCGACAGTTTTACCGTAATAGTAGATGGTTCTATACGTTGGGGTAGCTGTCGGCTCCAACGAATGTCTAACGCTGTAGGACTTTTAGCAAGAAATATTTGCCCATCTCTAAATTTAAACGCTGCCTTGGTAAATTCAGCATTACCACCGTTATGCTTTTTCTTGAAGTTAGGGTATTTAGCCCGTCCCGCAAAGAAGTTACTAAAGGCTGTTTGCAGATGTCGCAAGCCCTGCTGTAATGGCACACTACTAACATCATTAAGAAATTGCAAATCATCTTGCTTTTTCCAATTAGTCAGCATTGCTGAAGTTTCAATGTAACCAACTCGTTTTTGGTCTTCATACCATGCTTGTGTCCTTGCGGCGAGAGCACCGTAATCCAATATTTAGGTCTGGATTTAATCTATAGCAGGGGTTGATTGAGTTATGGATAGAGAGGAAATTTGATGAAATTGTTACACTTGGAGAATCCAGAGGTTAAATTAGCCTCTAAAACTGATAGTAATTTTGTGGACTTAACAGCAGCACACCCCCGACCATTGTTAAAGCGATCGCACTGGCAAACTTTAAATGGGCAGTGGAAATTTGCATTTGATGACCAAGGAAAATGCATCGAACCCAGCGATTTTAGCCAATGGCCTCATCATATAGAAGTTCCTTATGCGCCCGAATCTACCAAAAGTGGGATTAATGATCGCGGGTTTCATCCAAACTGCTGGTACGAGCGGGAATTTGAAACACCACCAGGGAACGGCAGATTACTGTTACACTTTGGCGCTGTGGACTATCGCGCTCGTGTGTGGGTAAACGATAAATATATAGCCGAGCATGAAGGCGGACACACCTCCTTCAGTCTCGATATTACCCATGCCTTAAATGACAGTGGTACAACAAAGGTAACAGTGTGGGCGCAAGACGATCCGCACGACCTTGGTGGTATCGCTTATGCCCCTCTCGATCAACCTAATGCTGATCAAGCTTGGGGATATGAAAACTGCTCGAATATCTCCGAATTACAAATGAAATACGCTGCTCTGCTCGAAACCGTTAATGACATTGAGCTATTTAGCGGATTCTGTTACACACAATTAACAGATACCTTCCAAGAAGCTAACGGTTTATTGTACGGCGATCGCACGCCGAAATTTCCCATTGAGGCGATCCGCGCTGCAACCCTCTCAGGACAAGGTTTATGTACTCCCACAAGCTGTTAAAGCCCGACGGACGCAAACTCAAGTTATACAGTCGCTACCCAATTACTAGTCAGTTAGAAGCCACTAGCCCTAGTAATGTGCCAGTGCAAGCTAATCCCCACTTGCGCTGGCACCCCTTGCGGGGTGAATGGGTAGCTTATGCTAGTCACCGTCAAGGGCGGACATTCATGCCGCCCCCACAATATAATCCCCTTGCACCTACCACCAACCCGGAGTTTCCTACGGAACTACCCCAAGGTAAGTATGATGTGGCAGTGTTTGATAACCGCTTTCCTTCAATGAGTCTGACAGCAAACAATCCACCTGATACCATCGTGGAGACGTTACCTGCTAATGGAGCCTGTGAGGTAGTGGTTTTTACTCAAGATGCCCGTGCCTCCCTGAGTTCCTTGGAGTTGGATCATCTTGATTTGCTGTTGCAAGTGTGGGGCGATCGCACCCGCGAACTAGGACTAAATCCCGAAATTCAGTACGTGCTACCCTTTGAAAATAAAGGGGTAGAGGTGGGTGTAACATTGCACCATCCCCACGGGCAAATTTACGCCTATCCTTTTATACCGCCTGTTCCGGCGCGGATGCTGTCAATGCAGCAGGAGTATTATAAAGAACATCAACGGGGTTTACTGCAAGACTTGATTCAGAAGGAAATTGCAGACAATCAACGGATTATTTATGAAGATGAGTATGCGATCGCATTTGTCCCAGTCTGCGCTCGTTACCCCTATGAAGTCTGGATTGCACCAAAAGAACCAGTTAGCACTTTTATAGAACTTACCCCTGAACAACGTTGGGGGCTTGCCAAAGCGTTAAAAACTGTCACTCTCAAGTATGACGGTTTATGGAATCGCCCGTTTCCTTACTTGATGGCTTGGTTCCAAGCACCAACTGACGGTTTAGCGCATCCCGAAGCGCATTTACACGCCGAGTTTTTTCCACCATATCGGACAAGCGAAAGGCTGAAGTATCTGGCAGGAACCGAACTTGCAGCCGGGATGTTTGCCAATGATGCTTTACCAGAGGAGAAAGCGAAGGAACTACAAGCTGTGGCTGTAGATATTGAAATGCTGATTTCCGCATAAAGAGAAAATAGGTAAACCAAAATAAGCGCATCCGTCACGAGATGCGCTTATTGTTCAGAAAAAAATCAAAATTCCAATCTACGCAGATTAGTTTGACGGTAGAAAATCCAACATTATCAAGGAAGGCAGGAGGCAGAGGGCAGTTCTTGCTGGAGGAAAACTGCCCTTTGCCTCCTGCCTCCTTCAACGAAGTTGTTGTTGGGTTGCGACTGTTTACACCAACCTGCGATTTTTTTTACCTACGTTTTACTGGCGATCGGGTATTATGGCTGATTTTTCAGACTTTATAGGCTATTTATCTACTGAACTAGAAAACATGACATTTTTAGGATATTATTAATCTTATAAGTTGACATTGTTAGAAATTTCAACTAAGTTCATCATATAAAGGGTTTCAGCGTCGGAGGTCGAACTATGCCTGACGGGGATATATTTCACAGTGGACTTTCGGGACTTTATCAGAAGCCATACCGAATCCTCTGTGAAGGAAAGTTTGAGGGCAACGAATGTGGCAGAATTATCACGAGAGCTTTACTGACCGATATAAAGAAAAAAGGTGCTGATCCTATTTTGTTAGCCAAGCGAATGGGAGATATCCTCGCCCAAGGAATTAAAGATTCTGGCAATAATCAATTTGTGGATTACGCTGATTTAAGTAGAAAGCTTGACAGATTAGCACAACAAACAAACATACCCAATAGAACGAAGTCACTAGTCCTTGATGCGGGTAAAAGCATCCTCCATGATTTGCGTTATGGTCAACGGCTTGATAGCAGCAAGATTCAAGAGCTAGTGATAGAAAGATATATGCAGAAAATATATGTATCAAACTTTGAGGAACGAATACCACTTACTCCTAAGCACCACACCAATGTTGATCAAGTTACCCTGACAGAACGGGTAAATTCACTCCAGCCAGATATATTTTCCCAGTTCAGTCAATGGGCAAACAAGGCGAATATAAATGAGGATGTAGCCAACCTGAAACGAACTCGGCGATCGCAAATCAAAGAGATAGACCTTGAGGAAAATCTGCTATGAACTACCAATCGTCGCTTCAGCAAAAATCTCATGAAAGTGTTTACAACGATTACACTTTGCACTTTCAACCTGTGTCTAATATTGATGGATCTGTGCTATTTATCGATCACTCTCAGGGTAAGGAGCTAAATTTTGGTATTAATGTAGACGATACAGAGTTCAAATATAGAGTTAAGGCAGATTTTCCACCTATTGTTGCCGATCTAATTGACATTGCTGTTGCCATTTATACTTCAGATCGTCTTGCACCTCAAAATCTGACAGAGAAGCAGCGTCGGTTTCATGTGAAATTGCCAGTACGTCATCCAGAATTGCTAGATGCTGAAACATTTCGCACAAAACTAGATGACCTATTGACATGGACTACTGATAGTAAATGGGTTTTCGACTTTCAAAAAAGAATTGCACCAGAACGCCTTGTTGAACATCAATCTCTTCCGATAGCACCCCAAGGATGTGAAGTGACACTATGGAGTGGTGGACTGGATGCCCTAGCAGGTTTGTACACTCGCCTTTTGATGTATCCAGAACAACAGTTCGTGTTGTTTGGAACTGGCAGTAACCATACTATCTATGCCCGCCAGAAAAAAGTATATAGAGAAATTCAATCTATTTTCCCTGGTCGTTGCAATCTTTTCCGTGTCCCAATCCGATTTGATTCTAGTAGTGAGCAGCACAAAAACAAGCTTTCTCGTGCGCGGGGTGTTGTTTTTACTCTCCTTGGTTCTGCGTGTGCGTACCTTATGGGGCAACAGGTTCTTTATCTGTATGAAAACGGAATTGGAGCAATTAACCTTCCATATCGTGAATCGGCTGTAGGACTTGCTCACTCTCGTTCTGTTCATCCTTTGACTTTGCTGATGGTAAGTAATGTTGTTTCTGAGCTTTTAGGAAAGGAGTTTCAGGTAAAAAACCCCTTTCTGTTTTGGACTAAAGCCGAAATGTGCAAATCATTGGCTAACAATGAAAGAGATGACTTGCCATCCTTAACTATTTCTTGTGATAGCCGACATCGCCAGAAGCCGATTCAATGTGGTTACTGCTCTTCTTGTCTTTTAAGGCGACAATCACTAGCCGCCGCTAGCATAAAAGATAGAACTCGTTATGTAGTATTGCATGGAGAGCGTCCAGTTAAAGAGCCAAGCTTATGTTTTCTGAATATGCAGGCACAGGTTCGTACCCTTGACTCTTTGTTTGCTGTCTCAGATGAACCTTGGAAAACTCTGACTAAAAAGTTTCCAATACTGGATGACATAGTTGATCGAACTGCTAAGGCAGAAAATTTATTACCTGTCGATATGCAAGGTCATCTGGTTCAACTTTATCAAAATTATGTTTCCGAATGGAATGCTGTGGAATCACAGATTGCTAACGGACTATTAAACAAACACAGTGATCAGAAGGCATCTAGTAAATACGTAGTCTCATCTCAACAAGGTTGAGGGAAAACATTATGACTACCAACATCCTGGATAACATCGACCTACGGACATTGGGAGAACTCCTACAACAAGCCCGTAAAAAATGTGGCATGACTCAAGCTGATGCAGCCAAGATTATTGATGCTGCACGCACCACTATGATTGCAATTGAGAAAGGAGAACGCCGTCTCAAAGCCAATGAATTGATTAAACTTGCTCGTGCTTACGGACGTTCTGTGAGTGATTTTGTGCGATCGCGTCCAGTTGTCCAACCTTTTGAAGTACAGTTCCGAGCAGTTTATCAACGCAGCCAAGAACAACAAGCAGAAATTGAACCATTTATCCTGCATTTAGAGGAATTATGTCAGAATTACCTAGAACTTGAAAAGATTATGGATTCGCCAATACCGCGAAACTATCCTCTTGAGTATCAAGTAACTGATATGCCAATCAAATCTGCTGCGGAGAGTATAGCAGTGGCAGAACGTCAACGGCTCGGTTTAGGTGATGCTCCTATTCCCCAACTGCGGGACATCCTGGAGCAAGATGTGGGTTTACGTATATTCTATTTGCCGATGCCACAAAAATACTCAGAAGTGTATAGCTATAACGAGCAAGTTGGCGGTTGCATGGCCATCAATGCTAATCACCCAGAGGAGCGAAGACGCTGGTCAATGGCGCATGGATATTTGCATTTTTTGGTACATCGGCAAAAGCCTGAGTTTCACTTTGATGGGCAGTATCAACGGTTTCCTGAAAGTGAGCAATTAGCAGAAACTTTCCCCAAATATTTCCTTATGCCTACGAGTGGCTTGCTTAAGCGGTTTAATGATATGTACCGTACACATGGCAAATTCACTCCGACTAATCTATTTACACTAGCTCATTACTATGGCGTTTCCGTAGAAGCATTAGTTTATCGGTTAGAGGAAATGGAACTTCTACCCTCAGGAACTTGGGAGAAATTACGAGATAGAGGTTTAAAAGTTAGGAAGGTACAGGAGGAACTTGGCTTAGAACAAATCCCACAAAGGATTGATATGATGCCACTCCATTATCAACACCTAGCAATTGAGGCACTAGATCAGGGTTTAATTACTGAAGGGCGTTTTGCTGATTTCCTCTGTGTCGATCGCTTAAAAGCTCGTCGCATCGCCCAAGCATTACGGGAGCATTCAAGCGGAATGATGGAGGAAGATATCGATTTTGATTTGCGTCAAATGCAAACAGGTGGGAAGTGAGGACAATTTATGCAAATTACTCACTCCCACATTCTGCTTGATGCTTGTTGTGTTCTCAACTTTTGTGCATCGGGTCAATTTCTGGCAATCTTGAAATCTCTTCCTGCTGAGGTAGTGGTGACTACAGTTGTCCAAGAGTACGAGTTAAAAACACTCCAAAAGCTGAAGGAAGAGGATAACGATGGTGTGTTTCAGTTTGAGGAAGCTATTAAGCAAGGACTACTGATGGTTGTGGACTTTGAATCAGAACAGGAGGAGGAATCTTTTGTCAACTATGCAGCTATTCTTGATGATGGTGAGTCTGCAACTTGTGCGATCGCTGTTCATCGACAATGGGCGATCGCTACTGACGATAAACGAGCAATTTCATTTCTTAAAAACGAAGCTCCCCATCTTCAAATTTTATCAACCTCAGAGATAATTAAAAATTGGTCAGAACAGCAAAGTATTGACTCTTCAGTATTAAGTCATATACTCAATCAAATTAGAATAAAAGGACATTACGCACCACCAAAAAATGATCCTCTACGAAATTGGTGGCAAAAGTCCTCTGAATAAGCATTCTCCCCATATTAAAAGTATCTGTACCAGGCAACGTCAGTTCAATCCCTCAGACAGACGCAGACAGACCTAGATAAATTTGATAATCATTTGTATCTATCTGTGTTTTTCCTATGAACGAAGAAGTCTCCAAAAAGCTAGAGTTAATCAGGCAAACCTTGCGTGAATCTGAACTGCAAGGCGTGCGTTTGCGTGGTACAGACTGGTTTGCCTGGGCGACGGCTGGCGCTTCTAATACCGTGCTGCTGACTGCTGAAACTGGCGTAGCAGAAGTATTAGTAACTACTCAAGATGCTTGGGTATTGACGGATGAAATTGAAGCCCAGCGTCTTAAAGATGAAGAACTGCCAGCTAATTTTAAGGTATATGTGAACCCTTGGGCTGATTATGCTGCCCGTGAGTCTTTTGTTCGTGATGTAATTGGCGGCGGAATAGCAATTAGCGATCGCCCCATCTCAAATTTAGAACAGCCCTTACCCCAATCTCTGCAATTACACAAACGGGTAATGATGTCAAGTGAATTAGAGCGATATCGCCAAGTCGGGCAGAAAGCCAGCCTTGCAATGACAGAGGTACTCAAAGTTGCCAAGCCAACTTGGACAGAATATCAATTAGCGGGTGCAGGTGCAGAGGCGTTATGGGCGAAAGGATTGCATCCAGCGCTGACACTGGTAGCAGGTGAAAGGCGTTTACCGCTATACCGTCATGCTACACCCACCGGAGAACACATTGGACAGCAAGCAATGCTCGTGTTTTGCGCTAGAGGTTATGGTTTGTATGCAAATCTGACTCGATTTGTTTGTTTTGGTAAGCTTTCAGAGGAACGGGCCGAATTGCATTCCCATGTGCGCGAAATAGAAGCAGTAATTTTGAATTTGTGCCAACCCGGAACCACACTCGATACAGTTTATCACGCCCTAGCTCAGGCTTATGAGCAGCATGGATTTCCCAATGCCATCCGCGAACACACCAGGGAGGAACCACTGGATATTTAGCACGAGAAATCGTAGCAAATCCAACTACTACTGATATTTTGACAGAAGGCATTGCTGTCGCTTGGAATCCCAGTTTAGCAGGGGCAAAGGTTGAAGATACTTTTGTGATTCTCAAGGATGGAAAGTTGGAAAATCTGACTTTTGATTCAAATTTTCCTAATGTTGAGGTAGAAGGAAGGTTACGCCCTGTACCTTTGTACAATTAAAAATTATGGATTTTCAACAAGTATTCGGTAAACCACCTGAAACTCAAGCCAGTGCGCCGGGAAGAGTAAATTTACTAGGCGAACATACCGACTATAATGACGGGTTCGTTCTGCCAACTGCGATTCCTCAATCCACGACAGTACAGCTAGGTTTTAGTAGCGATAGCCAGCATCACTTTTACTCGGAAAATCTCAAGGAGGAAGTGAGCATTTTAGACAATCATACCCCAGCTGGATTTGCCAGTTATATTTTTGGCTGTATTGAGGTTTTGCAAAAAGCAGGACACACAATACCATCGCTTTCTGTGTACGTCAAATCATCGGTTCCTATAGGTTCGGGTTTGTCTAGTAGCGCAGCTTTAGAAGTAGCAACGCTGCGGGCATTACGCCAACTTCTGAACCTTCCCATTGATGATGTTGAAATTGCTCAATTCGCCCAGCAAGCAGAAATTCACTATGCTGGCGTGCAGTGCGGCATCATGGATCAGATGGCTTCTAGCTTGGCTGATACTGAACATATTTTATTTTTAGATACTCGGACTTTAGAACGCCGGGTGATGCCTTTGCCTGACAACGCGGAAATTTTGGTTATTGATAGCGGTGTACCTCGCACACTTGCAAGTAGTGGTTATAACCAGCGCCGATCTGAGTGTGAAGAGGCGGCGCGATCGCTCGGAGTTAAGGCACTACGAGATATTACTGACGCTGAAGCAACAGAAAAACTGCCAGAACCTCTACGGCGGCGTGCCCGTCATGTGGTTACAGAAGATAACCGCGTCTTAGAAGTATTGCAGGGAGTAACATCTGAGCGCTTTGGCGAATTGATGAACGCATCCCACGCCAGTTTGAGAGACGATTACGAAGTGTCTGTACCTGCGCTGGATACATTGGTAGAGATTTTGCAGAAAACAGAAGGAGTGTTTGGTGCAAGACTTACGGGTGCTGGTTTTGGCGGTGCTTGTGTTGCTTTGGTGAAATCAGGCCAGAGCAAAGATATTGCAACCCATATTCTTGAACAATACAAGCAAGCAGGTTACACCGGACAAATTTTGGTTCCTTCCTTGGAGTTAAGTGATGCAGCCTAAAGTTGTTTATGGAAACGCAGCCGTTGAAGGTGTAAATCGTTGGGGATGGTTCATGGGTCACTTTATCACCCCTGAAGACGATCCGCGTTCTACGGAAATGCTAGAAGTAAAATGGGCTGTTCACAAAGCAGGTGAAAGTAGAACTGAATGGGCAGTAAATAACTAAGCTGCGACGCTTTCAATTCTCATTCACGGAGAATTTCGCCTGCAATTTGAAGATAGAGAAATTTTACTATCTCGTGAAGGTGATTATGTTCTTTGGTGTGCAGGTGTGTTCCATTGGTGGGTTGCTGAGTCCGACTGCACGATTCTGACTGTCAGATGGCCTTCAAAGCCAGGTGATAGCGTTGCAATGGCTAGAGGATCAAAGAGTTAATTTGCAAAGTAATTAGGCATAAATAATTTTAATTAATTGTTACGGAGAATTGATATCAGCCACTAATTTTAAAAATAGTGCGCTACTATCGACAAGCAATAAAAAAATCTCCTAGAGGTTATTAATATCACTCTATAGGAATCATATTTGATTTCTAAAAAAATCTCGGTAGTCTTGTAATGGACTGTCATGGCTAAAATGATTGCAAAAAGTAGGTTGGGTGGAGGCTTTGCGTAACCCAACATCCTGATATATGTTGGGTTGCGCTCCGCTCCACCCAACCTACGTCTAACGCACTATTTTGCGTAGACAGTCTACTACGTGCATTTCAAAAATCAAATACTAGTCCTATAGTTATAAGTTAAAGAGGATAAAAAAGATGGTTCAAAGTATAGGCGGTATAGCGAAATATTCAGCTACCGACCTAGACCGATTTGCTCAAGAACTGAATCAAGACGGAATTTGTGTCATTCCTGGTGTTTTTGAGCAAAAATTAATTGACGAGTGGACACAAGCTTTTGAAAAATTATTTCACGAGCGTCAAAATCAACCAGGTGGGTTGGCTCCTCGTGAAATTTCCCGCTACTATCTGACCTTGCCTTGGATTTATCCATTCGCTAATGAATTGGTTTTTGCCAACCCAGTGATTATGGGTGTCCTAGAGCGCGTGTTTTTCCAAGAATACGTGATGGTTCAGATGGGGGTTGATGTCCCATTCCCGGGTTCGGATTATCAGGAAACCCATCGGGACTTTCGCCCATTATTTAGCGATCGCATAGTAACCCCACTTTACGCCCTAGCAGTCAACTTTCCCCTTGTGGAAGTAACCGCAGAAAATGGCCCGTTCCAAATGGCACGCGGTACTCATGTCTTACCGCGTGAAGAAGGATTAGAAAAGGTTGCCAGTGGTGAAATTCCGATGGAATCCTTTTATATGCAGCCTGGTGACGTGATGGTGCGATCGCCTTTAGCACTGCATCGGGGTTCTCCAAATCGGACAAACCACCCAAGACCGATGGTAGTCATGGGCTATGCGATGCATTGGTTGCACACACCAAAGGTAGATTTAACTCTCCCAAAAGACTATTATGAAAGCCTGCCAGAAAAGCTAAAGCAGATGCTACGGTGTCAGCTAGTAGAAAGCTTACCTAAGAACAAAGTCGAAACTTACGTGAGTTTCAAATATTAGTAGTCCTTCAAGGTAACAATGCTTGATAAATAAGTTTGTAGTAAGGACTTTAGTCGAATGGTACTAAGAAAAGCCCAAAGGCTTGTGTCACCTCGTTCCCAGTCTAAGACTGGGAATGTATTCTGAGAGGCTCTGCCTCTCGTCAAGAAAGAGGAGGCGGAGCCTCCCAATAGGATTCCCAGCCTAGAGGCTGGGAACCAGTCAGGGCAAGGGCTGTATCTTAACTTAGTGCCATTCGACTTTAGTCCTTGCTTGATTTAAGCGCTAAAGTCCTCACTACAAAGCAAGCATTCTTAACTTGACTAACCACTAGTGGAAAAAAGATTTTTGTCATTATTCCATAGAGAATTAAGATGCAAACCTATACTAATCCAGTCTACAAAGGTTATTTTGCCGATCCTTTTGTTTGGCAACACGAAGGGGTATATTATGCAATCGGCACTGGCGCAGCAGAAGCAGAAGGAACGATAGATGAAATAGCGGACGCATCAAATGTTAACTCCAATAACAAATCCTGTGTCTTTCCTCTGTTACGCTCTTTCGACTTTGTGAATTGGGATTTTGTTGGTAACGCACTACAACGGCCAGATCCAGCCCTTGGGGATAATTTTTGGGCCCCCGAAGTTGCTTACTGCGATCGCCAGTTTTATCTCTACTACTCAGTGGGGCATGAAGACAAGAATCATCAGTTACGTGTGGCTACAAGTGATACTCCGTTAGGGCCTTATCAAGATGTTGGTGAGCCACTTGTAGATCCAAAATCTTGTCCTTTTGCGATCGATCCACACCCATTCCGGGATGACGATGGACAATGGTATTTGTTTTACGCCCGTGACTTTCTGGATACATCGGATGGGGTGCGTGCTGGCACAGGATTGTTTGTAGATCGCCTCCAAACCATGACTAAACTTGCTGGTGAAGGGAAAGTGGTTTTACGTGCGCGATCCGATTGGCAACGGTTTTTAGCCAACCGTTTGATGTACGGTGAAATTTATGATTGGCATACTTTAGAAGGCCCTTGCGTTCGTAAGCATGGAGGGAAATACTACTGCTTTTATAGTGGTGGACGCTGGGAAACTGAGAACTACGGCGTAGATTATGGCATTGGTGACAACGTAATGGGGCCTTACTCTGATGCAGGTAACGAAACCGGGCCACGGGTGCTAAAGTCTGTTCCTAATTTTGTTAGAGGGCCGGGACATAATTCTATCGTTATTGGGCCAGATGGTAAGACTGAGTATGTTGTCTACCATGCTTGGACGCAAAACATGGATATGCGGCAAATCTGCTTAGATATGCTGATCTGGAAACCAGAAGGGCCATCTTGCAATAGCCCTACATGGACACCGCAGACTATCAGTAACTATTGAAGATTTTGCGATACATTAACACCGCTCACTTTGGCTGGTATAACAACACTGTAGTAGCCAGATGCGATCGCTGCTAATGCATTAAGCAAAACATTGGTACCGAACAATGGCATTAAGCCGAAAAATGTTTTACCCAAAGGCAACAATCCAATGATCGCCAGCAAGGCATAAGAAACTGTAAAACCACGATTGAATAGACGCGCTGTGGTAATATTGTTGTAAGAAGCAATTCCTAGCAATCCTACGGCGCAACGTACAATGTTATGCAAAAAGTTGGTGGGAATTGCACCAAAGATATAACCAAAACCCGCAGAATAAGCACCAGAAGCTTCATTAAGTGGAACAAAAGATTCGTTCGTTCCTGGTAATGAAACCAAAGCTGGTACAAATCCAGCTAAACCTAAAAGTAAATAACTGATTCCGATAGCCAAAGCAACGTAACGCTCGATCATTTTTGCCTGGTTAATGTTTTCCATCTTTTTTATCTTGGGAAGTGTGTAGATGTTTACGAAATAGTCACCGCTAGCTGAGAAATTATGAGAATCTAATTTTTTAATAGATATAAATAGATTCCTTCTATAGCAATCCGATTTGATTTTTGAACTTATCTGGGTAGGCAGGCAAGAGGCAAGAGGCAAGAGGCAACGGGAAAGAATGCTCTTTGATCTGTACGGAGTTTTTTCAGAAATCAAATCATAGTCCTATAGCTGGTTAACTGTCTAAGCAGAATATTTATAATTCAACTTTTTATTTCATATATTTTACTCTATCAAAAGTAATGAGTACTATCTTAAGCAAGGCTTAGAGGTGTGACTGATTTGGGTTTAATGCTTTTTTTGACATTAAAAAATATTTACTGATTAATTATTTGTATTGTTGTCATATCTCCTTGCTTTAGCGACTTCTATAAACGGCATTTTTTGTTCATGATTTAGCATTTTATCCTGAGAAAAATTATTGAAGGGCAAACAGATATCTACCTCATATAGCCAAATCATAGTCTCATAACCAACTCGACCCATTTCTGGCTCTAAACCCATAGGCATCTCTAGTAAATAAACCCAGCTACCTGACTGAGGCCGGTAATTTTTGATGATGCCTTCTCCGCCGATAAACTCTACCTTTTGACCGCTACGGAACTTAGGTGTTGACAAAACACTTGCATTCATTACTCGTAATTCCTTCGACTAATGGAGTGATAACTCAGGTTGTGGCTAATATGAACCTTGCAATTATCTGTCACAGGTTTCAATTTATTCTCTGTCAGTAGTTTTAATATTGAGTTTGAGTTTTTACATCTAAAGTAAGAGTTTTAATTAAAAAATTACATCATTAAGTAGTAAAGTTTTTAAATACAGGAATTTTACTACTTAATTTATTAATGCTGGCTGCCACCACAAAGCAACATTAGGACTTTTAAATATCAATGCTTGCACTTACTGCACTACCTATTTTATTTGATAAATATTGAGAGAAAAGCGATCGCTTCACCGATTTGCATCATTAGAAGCGATCGCGTTAAGGTTTATGAATTGAATTACGAACAATTGTACACACAGTCAAAATATATATTGTAAAAAATAATACTTTTGATTACTTAAAAACTATCAATTTACATATATTACTGAGTAAAATATTTAATATGAATGACAAAGCAAGCTTATAAATAAGTTAATTTTATTAATTTTAATATTAAAAATAATTGTTTTAATGATCTTGTGTACGAAACCGAACAGACAAGAATAAATATACTTGCATACTTTTATAAGTATCAAAAATTACGTTACATAAATTAATATTTAATTTGATTTTTAGATATTCATAAATATATAGTGCTTAGGACTTAATAAAAAACTAACTTTATATTTATTTGGGTAGATGGAAAAATTAGATATAAAACAGTATCTTGTTATTAATGCAACCAAGTATTGATTATACCAATTTGATATTGAAAAGCAGCAAAATATGTTGCAAGCTTTTGCATGAAGTAAACTTGGTGATGCCTTACAAAGAAAAGGTATTAGCGTTTAGCTAGTCAGAATTAATAATTTAAATAATGAGACGAACTATGACAAGTGAAAAATCTCAATTCAAAAACAACGGTGTCAGCAATGTTATTTCGCCCAAGCAACGTAAAACAAAGCGATCGCAGCTAGCTGAAACGCAATCATCGAGTGCGTCACGGTTGAATTTAACTTCGTCTAACAAAAAAGTTCAATCAACAGAAACCTTTAAAGACACACCTGATGTAGTTTGCTTATCTCAGAAGCACGTCCCGACTGGCATCTAGTAATTATTGGGCCAGTTGTCAAAATCGATCCAGCAAATCTGCCACAGCATGAAAATATTCATTATCTCGGTGGCAGAGATTATAAAGAGCTACCTGCATATTTAGCAGGGTGGGACTTGGCAATGTTGCCGTTTGCGCGTAACGAGTCAACACGTTTTATTAGCCCTACCAAAACTCCAGAGTATCTTGCAGCAGGTAAACCTGTAGTATCTACCTCAATTCGGGATGTGGTGCGTCCTTACGGAGAGTTAAAGCTGGTGCGAATTGCAGATACAGTTTCTGAGTTTGTTACCGCCGCAGAACTTGCAATGCAAGAAGATACCCCAGTCTCAGAATGGTTGAGTCGAGTAGATGTCTTTTTAGAGAAGATTTCTTGGGATCGCACTTGGGCATCAATGATGAAGCTGATTGACTCTGCGATCGCTGCTCGGGATGGTGAAGACAAAGCTAACTCCACAGGTGCGGCTGGTAAACAAGCACCAAATATCATTACCAGAGATTTTGTCTTCGATTACTTAGTTGTCGGCGCTGGTTTTTCTGGTAGCGTCATTGCAGAACGTTTGGCAACTCAAGGTAAAAAAGTGCTGGTTGTAGACAAGCGTAACCACATAGGCGGCAATGCCTACGACCATTATGATGATCATGGCGTTCTCGTACACAAATACGGCCCCCACATCTTTCACACCAACTCCCGCGAAGTTTTTGAATACCTCTCCCGCTTTACTCAGTGGCGCTCTTACGAGCATCGCGTCCTTGCCAGTGTAGACGGGCAGCTTGTTCCGATTCCGATTAACCTCGACACCATCAATAAGCTGTATGGCATGAATCTCAATTCATTTGAGGTGGAAGAGTTTTATAAATCCCTTGCTGAACCCGTAGAATACATCCGCACTAGTGAGGATGTGGTGGTAAGCAAAGTCGGTCGAGAACTGTATGAAAAGTTTTTCCGCAATTATACGCGCAAACAATGGGGACTTGACCCATCAGAACTTGATAAATCAGTAATTGCCAGAATTCCCACACGTACCAATCGTGACGATCGCTATTTTACCGATACTTACCAAGCAATGCCACTGCACGGCTTTACCCGGATGTTCGAGAATATGCTTAATCATCCGAACATCAAGGTAATGCTCAACACTGATTATCAAGAAATTCAAAAAGCTATACCTTGCTGCGAGATGGTTTACTCCGGGCCGGTTGACGAATACTTTGATTATCGCTACGGCAAACTACCCTATCGCTCGCTTGATTTCAAGCATGAGACGCACAACACGAGTGTGTTTCAAAAAGCGCCAGTAATTAACTATCCCAATGAACAGCTTTATACTCGTGTGACAGAGTTTAAATACTTAACTGGTCAGGAACACTCTAAAACGAGTATTGTTTACGAGTTTCCCAAAGCTGAGGGAGACCCTTATTATCCTGTACCGCGTCCTGAAAATAACGAAATGTACAAGCAGTATAAGGCGCTATCTGATACAACACCAGGAGTATATTTTGTGGGACGACTAGCAACCTACAAGTACTACAACATGGATCAATGTGTTGCTCAAGCTCTGTCTGTGTACAAGCAAATTGCGGTTAAAGCTTAAGGGTACTTTGCGATCGAGCCTCCTTAGTAGGGTGCGTTAGGACTAATGTCTGTAACGCACCGAAAATCTAAGATGGTGCTAAGAGAGCGGCATAACACACCCTACAAAACTCGAAAATAACCTATCAAATCAAATATCAGCTTGAGTTGTAAATTATGGCTTCTGCTTTCGACTCGACGCTCAACACTCCTAAATCAAAACTTCCCCTAGAAGTTTGGGCTGGTATAGAGTGTACGGTCAATCGTGTGGGTGAAGAGTATTTTGATCAGTTGGAACGCAATGGTCATGCAACCCGCTTAGAGGATCTAGATTTATTCGCGGAACTCGGCATACACGCCATCCGCTATCCTGTGCTTTGGGAGCGAATAGCACCTAACGGTTTGGAGAATGCTGATTGGTCGTGGGCGGATGAACGGCTGGGGCGCTTGCGCGAACTCGGCATCTGTCCAATTGTGGGGCTAGTACATCATGGCAGTGGGCCGCGTGATACCAGCTTGGTAGATCCAGAATTTCCCGAAAAACTAGCGGCTTTTGCTGGTGCGGTTGCAAAACGCTATCCTTGGGTCACACATTACACGCCCATAAACGAGCCACTGACAACAGCACGATTCAGTGGGATGTACGGTCACTGGTATCCTCACGGAAAAGATGATTTAACTTTCGCCCGTGCTTTGTTAGGAGAGTGTAAAGCGATCGCTCTTTCGATGCAAGCAATCCGGGAAGTCAACCCCAATGCCCAACTCGTACAAACTGAGGATTTGGGTAAAACTTATAGTACATCGAGATTAGTATACCAAGCAGAACTAGAAAACGAGCGTCGTTGGTTGAGTCTTGATTTATTGTGTGGTTTAGTTTCCCCAACTCGTCCTATGTGGGGTTACTTGCGCGACTGTGGGATCAGCGAGGCTGAACTTGAGACATTTTTACAAAATACCTGTCCCCCTGACATCATCGGCATTAACCATTACGTGACCAGCGAACGCTTCTTGGATGAAAACATAGAAAATTATCCAGCTTGGACACATGGCGGTAATGGGCAGGATAAGTATGCAGATGTAGATGCGGTGCGAGTTTGTTCTGAGGGTTTGGCAGGGCCACGTTCATTGCTACTAGAGGCATGGGAACGCTACAATCTGCCACTTGCTGTGACTGAAGTACACCTTAACTGTACCCGTGAGGAACAACTACGCTGGCTTTCTGAGGTGTGGAATGCGGCGCAGGAAGTACGACACGAGGGTGTAGATATTCGTGCCATCACTGTATGGTCGCTTCTGGGTACTTACGATTGGAATAGCTTAGTAACTCGCTCCGTAGGTTACTACGAGTCAGGCGTATTTGATTTGCGCTCATCACGTCCCAGACAAACAGCGTTAGCCAAGATGGTGCGAGATTTAGCTACTGGGCATAAACCGAATCATCCACTACTTGATAGACCAGGATGGTGGCATCGGCAAGAACGCCTTTTATACCCAGCCCTCAGTTGTCGCGTATCTTTCCCATATCCCCCCCTTTCCTCCCCTACTTCCAATCGCCCTCTGGCGATCGTTGGAGCCACAGGAACTCTAGGCAAGGCTTTTGCTCGGTTGTGTGAAGTGCGAGGAATTTCATATTGTCTACTAAGACGCCAAGATATGGACATTGCCAATCCTGCCTCCGTCAATAAAATACTTGCCGAGTTACAACCGTGGGCGGTTGTGAACGCTGCGGGATACGTGCGGGTGGACGATGCAGAACGCGAACCCGATATTTGTTTAAAAGTAAACGCTGAAGGGGCAGCGATTTTAGCTGCTGCTTGCGCTCAACATAATGTAGCGTTGCTAACTTTCTCTTCAGATTTGGTATTCGATGGTGCTGAGTCTAATCCTTATGTTGAAACTGATACCGTTGCCCCCCTCAATATATATGGATGCAGCAAAGTTTTGGCAGAAAAGCTAGTATTACAGGTTCATCCGGCATCGCTAGTAATTCGCACCAGCGCATTTTTTGGCCCGTGGGATGATTACAACTTTGTCACGATCGCTCTACGGCAATTAGCTGCTGGTAATACTTTTGTCGCAGCCGAAGATGCGATCGTTTCACCTACATACATACCCGATCTTGTCCATGCCAGCCTTGATTTATTGATTGATGGCGAGAAAGGTTTGTGGCATTTGGCTAACAAAAGTGCTGTTGCTTGGGCTGACTTGGCACGATTGGCGGCGAAAAAAGCAGGTGTGAGTGTCAGCAGTCTAATTGCTCGTCCGACACAAGAACTTGGTTGGATTGCTACCCGCCCAGCTTACAGCGTTCTTGGTAGCAATCGAGGTGAATTAATGCCACACCTTGACAGTGCAATTTCTCGCTACTTGGAAGAAAGAAATTAGTACAAAAAATTTTAGATTTTGGATTTCAATCTAAAATCCAAAATTTAAAATCCAAAATTATTTCCAATCCCCAATTATGTCAACTATTTTAGTAACGGGAGGAGCCGGATATATTGGCTCCCATGCTGTATTAGCTCTGAAAAACGCAGGTTATGAAGTAATCGTTTTAGATAATTTGTCGAACGGACATCGAGAACTTGTAGAAGAAGTTTTACAGGTAAAATTGATTGTTGGAGATATAAGCGATCGCTCTCTTCTCGATGATATATTTTCAACTCACAATCTAACTGCGGTTATGCATTTTGCTGCTTATATCGCAGTGGGTGAATCTGTCATAGATCCAGCCAAATATTATCATAATAATGTTGTAGGAAATGGCAGTGGTTTTTCCGTGAGGGAAGTGATAGAAACTGCTAAAGAGATAACAGGCAAAGAAATTAAAATAGAAGAACGCGATCGCAGACCAGGCGACCCTCCTATTTTAGTTGGCAGTAGTGACAAAGCAACTAAAATATTGGGTTGGCATCCAAAGTATCCTAATCTGAACGAAATTATCGCCCATGCTTGGCAATGGCATCAACAACGGCATAGGTAGCGACAAAAGATTACCGAAAATGAGGACTGGCTCTAACTCTTCATATCCAAAATAACGGGTTAGGGGTAATAAAACTCCTAAAGTGCCAAGCCCTAATCCTGCTAGTGTTGTGTGTACATAAATGGGGCCAGGAATTCAAGCGAGCAAGTAATCATAAAAATCCATTTCGCCACCGCTCCAATGATTCCGAATATGATAGCGATGTCTACGACGGGCTACGCCTACGCAAAATCATCAATCTTGTTTGGGTGGTACTGGGGAAAATGCCAAGTGGACACAATTCCTAAATGTGTGATTGCTGCAAATACCAAATAACTAGCGCAACTCGAAACAATGGCTGGCATCAAGGCTTCGTAATATTCCACAATATGCTGTCGAAAGAATTTTTGTCTTGACAACAATAGGACTTACGCATTGACAGAAGCAATTAAATATGAATATGGGTTTTCAGACATTTAAGTTTGATTTTTTCACCATTAGCCAGCGATGCCTGCGGCGGGCTGCGCCTACGCTAGTGATCTAAAGCTAGTAGCGAATGGTCTGAAACAACGGATTTTCGTTGATACACATGATAGTCATTTTGTACAGTGCGTAAGTCCTGAACAATATTTTCACCTCTACCTGATGGTAGAATCATGAGTTTTAAATATCACAATTTAATTTAACACCAGACTATACTTGTGGCAGACGAACGAGGACATTAATCTAGTTAATTTAGGGATTAAATAGCAACTTCAATCTCAATAATTTTGATTGACATTGTTAGTTGTAGTTGAGAAAAAAAGATTTTTTAACTTATCTTTTCCCTGATTCAGAAAGTCCTTGGGTAATTTCACCTCCTCTAAGTTTGGATGATATAACCGAACAGGAATTTGATGAACTAGTTCATGAATGGGAAAGAGAAATTGTTGGCGCAGGGGATGGAATATTCCTATCTCAAGAAATTGTCTCTGACCAAGATAGGGTGCTGCTGGTAGGAGTGCAGACAGAAGATGTTTCTGTTCAACGATTTGAAGATGGACTTGCAGAACTGGTACGTTTGGTGGAAAGTGCTGGAGGAATTGTACTGGATACAATGCGGCAAAAGCGCGATCACGCCCATCCCCAAACAGTGGTTGGTAAGGGAAAAATTGAAGAAATCACCCTTTTAGCTCAAAAACTAAGAGCTAATCTAATCGTTTTTGACCAAGATATTTCTGCATCTCAAGCCCGTAACTTAGAACAGGAAATAGGTATCCGAGTTGTAGATCGCACAGAAGTCATTCTGGATATTTTTGCTCAACGCGCTCGGACTCAAGAGGGTAAATTACAAGTAGAGTTGGCGCAACTCGAATATATGTTACCTCGGCTACGCGGTCGCGGTCAGGAGATGTCTCGATTAGGTGCGGGTATTGGGACGCGAGGCCCTGGTGAAACAAAACTAGAGACGGAACGGCGAACAATTCAACGACGAATAAACCAGTTACAGCAGGAAGTAAACGATTTACAAGCACATCGCGGCCGCATTAGACAACAACGACAACAGCAAGAAATTCCGGTTTTAGCATTAGTTGGCTATACCAATGCTGGTAAATCTACTTTGCTGAATGTGTTAACCAATGCGGAGGTTTTCACCGCAGACCAACTATTTGCTACCCTTGACCCAACAACCCGCAAGGTGGTAATTACAAAACCCCAAACACATGAACGCAGGTCAATTTTGCTCACAGATACTGTAGGGTTTATTCACGAACTCCCACCACCACTGATAGATGCGTTTCGCGCCACATTGGAGGAAGTAGTTGAGGCTGATGCCATGATTCATGTTGTGGATTTGTCCCATCCAGCTTGGGAAAGCCATATTGCGAGTGTCCTGGAAATACTCGAAGAAATGCCTGAGATTCCAGAAAAAAGTTTGATTGCTTTTAACAAGGTTGACAAAGTAGATAGCGAAACCTGGGCTAGAGTTCAACAAGATTATCCCGAAGCTGTGTTTATATCAACAACCCAGCACTTGGGTTTAGAGAATTTAAAAATGCGATCGCTGCAACTAATTGACGAAAGAGTTGAGGCGATGCCTGCGGCGCTGCCCGAAGCGCAGAACGCAGTTCCACAAAATTCATACTAACTAAAGGGAATTATATGACACCGACTATCATTGTTCACGGTGGAGCAAAAACCATCACAGACGATAAAGTTGTAGCCAACAATGCAGGCTGTACAGCAGCAGTAGAAGCTGGTTGGGCAGTTCTAATCAGTGGAGGTACAGCCCCAGAAGCTGTTGAAGCAGCTATTCGAGTTCTGGAAGCTGACCAGACATTTAACGCCAGTCTTGGTGCAACTCTCAACAGCGACGGAGAGGTGGAATTAGACGCGGCGATCATGGAAGGCTCATTAAGTTGGGGAGCAGTTGCAGCAGTTCAGGGCATCCGTCATCCCATCTCCATAGCACGACAGATTATGGATGATAAACCCAGGATGCTGGTGGCGCGGGGCGCAGAACGCTTTGCCGCAGACAACGGAGCCGAAATGTGTAAAAAAGAAGACTTGGTAGCTGATGAACAGTGGCAGCAGTGGAAGGAGGATGAAAAAGTAATTGATCGCCCCAACACTGAAGGCTGTGTGGCTTTGGATGCTAACGGCATCCTAGCTGCTGGCACTTCAACTGGTGGTACCACTAAGCAGCAACAAGGTCGCGTCGGTGACACTGCGCTTGTGGGCTGTGGCTTGTACGCTGACAATAAATTCGGCGGTTGCTCAACAACAGGTGATGGCGAGTCGATTATCCCGGTGGTTTTGGCTAAAACTGCGATCGATTTTTTGACTGAAGATCGGCATCCAAATGAAGCCGCACAGATGGCAATTGACGCTTTGGTTTCTAAGGTTAAAGGTGAAGCTGGGTGCATCGTCATAGACCGTCAAGGACGCGTTGGCTGGGCATATAATTCGTCACATATGGCTTGTGCTTATATGACGGTAGGACAAGACAATGTGGCTGCCTTTACCAAGAAATAACTCATACCAATTCGTGATAGGTTCTGATCCGCTACGAATTGGTAATGCGTAATTAATGAAGCCAAATTACATCTGAGTTTTCAAGTTTAAATATACAGCTTTATTTTTTCAAGTTGGTATTATTTGAAAATCCAGGAGACTCGTTTTCTAAAAACAACCGCATCCCCTTTGTGGATGCGGTTTATGAGAGGACTAGATGAATTCAAAATATAATTTTCAATACTTTCGAGGGAATTCTCTTTCCGATCTGTTTGCTGAAGATATCACAGATGCATCTTATGGGTTTATTTTAAATTACCCTGCAACTGGTAGTTGGGCCGCTTATCCCAACCGGAAAAAATATTTTATTCAAGATGGCAGTAGTGAAGCCACTAAAACCTCCTTCGACAAGATTTGTCAGAAAGAACCTTGGAAAAATCTGGCCGTGTTAGGCGATCGCATTGCAGGAATTGTGATTATTCCACCACCAAAGTCTCTACTTGAATACTGGCAAGAGCATTTCAGCTTCAGCGACTCCAATCTATCGATGATGGATTGCTCAACTTATTTGGATGACCTCAGCCAGGGCGAACATTTTGACAAACTCATCACTTTATTTCCCTTTGATCACCTCAAAAGAGAAAAACACGCTGTTGATTCAGACACTCATTACCGCTTACTCAGCAAAGTAACACTAGACGAACTAGGGGTGCAATGTCCAAAATATGAGAGCTACAATCTGCACCAAATCAATCTCGAAGAGATTCAATTACCACAATTCCCCTATTTAATTAAAACGTCGCACGGACTCTCAGGAGAAGGCACTTATATCATCAAAAGCCCCAGCGATTTGAACTACTGCCTTGAAGAAATCAGGAAATATCTTGATATTAAGTTACTCGATACGATTATTGTCTCGGAGTTCGTCAATAATGAGGTGCAGAATTACTGCGTACAGTTCTATGTTAACAAGGCGGGAGAGATAACCCTCATCGGCACTACTACCCAACTCGTCACTCCAGAAGGTAACTATTTAGGGGGACTAATTGACTACTGCAACACTGACATGAGCAAGTTTTTTGAGATGATTGCTGCCATTGGTCAGTATGCTCACAAACAGGGTTATTTTGGGGTAATTGGGTTCGATGTGCTGGAAGATCAAGACGGACAGTTTTATGCGATCGATGCCAATTTTCGAGTCAATGGCTCAACTCCTCTGTGTTTGCAGCGTCATACCTTACTAGGACTGGGAAAAGAAGTAGCTAAATATTCCAGTGACTACCGTATGGAAGGAACGTTGGATTCAATTTTAGTAACTTTAAAACCAGAACTAGATCGCAAAGACTTGATTATCCTATCGGCTTTAGAGAAGGTCAAATATGGAAAAATATACACCGAAATTTATGCGATCGCTGCTGGAGAAAGTATCGAAGAAATGCAGCATATAGAGCAGCAATTACAGGATAAGGGATTGCGAGCAAACCCTTAAACAGCGGCACTGTTAATATCTGGCATTATCAAGTTTTATTTATCATAGGAACTGAAGTTGTTTGCCTAATTTTTAAAGGGATTAACTTTTTTATATAGTTGAGGAAAAATGAAAAGAAATAACTTATAAATATATTTAACCTTAAAATAGGGCTATAGCCGCTTACTACGAGTAACCGATGGAAACGCTATTCGTGATGCTCAACGACTCTATAGTTTGCTGGGATGTTGTTGAAATACATAATTGAAAACTTATTATTCCACTTCTATCAGATCAGTTGACTGCTTCATTGGGAATAAGAATCGGATTAGCTGGCCTAGTGGTATAGAGCGTTGCTCCTGAACAAAAACTAAGGGTACAAGTGCAACCATGCGTAGTAAGCCTGAGAGAACAAACAACCCCAGTAAACCCGCAACACCAGGGAGAGTTGTTAGAAAACCACCGACAGTAATACCCATTGCTCCAGTGATACCAGCAATTGCAGCTGCGATCGCAAAATAACCCGACTGATGACCCAACGGTGCTATTCCCATCATCAAATTGTTGGTACATAAATCAATTGCTGCCCACGTTGCACCAGCTAGTATGTGCAACAAGGGTAGCCAGATCCAAAAAGAAATGCGATCGCTTCCAACTAAGAGCCACAGCAGAGGTGTCACCGCTACTAAGACTCCCACTAATAGTAATAGTGGGCGATTCCCAATCCGGTCGGCCAGTTTGCCCCACAAAAGCAGCATTAGCATATTCGCACCAGTTCCTAAGCCGTGATAAATCGTTACTACACTAATATCTATCTCCAGGTTATCCAGCAGATAAAGGTTAAAGAAAGGAGCACTGACGTTAACAGCAAAGCACCAGATGCTCAGATAAAGCACAAACTTCAAAAAGTTAGCATCTTTAAGGAAGCTAAAATCTATTCCTTGGGGCTGTGGGTGTGATGTGTCTGAATCTGCAACTTTAACTTTTAAAAGTTGCGGGTTTATATCAGTCATCCAGAACTGACAGCCGACACTGATTAGCCCTAGCATGATTCCTACAACCAAGACTGTGCCATAACCTTGAAGGGTTCCACCAGGCCAAGCTGATACTACTAAACCTAGCAGAGGGATACCAACAAGGTTAGTCAAGCCGAGAATACTATTGCGAAAGCCGAAATATCTCCCCCGCAACAGCTGAGGTACTAACACAGCTGACCACCCAAGCCAAGGCGCACGACCAAAAGCTTCGATGATATTAGCTACTAAGAGAATTGTCAGTGTCAACTGTACTACTTGGTATCCAGTAATACGAGATGAAGTAACCAACCAAATCGCTGGTAGAAGAATCAACCATAACAGCCGTGACGAGATGAAAATACACATGAAATACCAACGGAAGCTGGTACTTCGGTTTACCAAATACGCTCCCAGTGGTTGGAGCAGATTCGCCATCTGAGGGATAGCCGCAAGTAGACCAATTTCGACTGGGCCAGCGCCTAACTCTAGCAAGAAATTACTGAGCAACGCGCCGCCGATGATACTATAAAGAACCCCAGCAAAGACACTTTCATAAGTTAATGCCCTGAGACTTTGGCGAACTTCTGGCTTAGTAATTTTTAGAAACAGTTTTGGAGTTGGAAAAAGTACTGTCTCTGTTAATGCCCTATCCTCTGAGATTTCTTGAATGGGGACAGGAGGAAGAGAACTAGCTTCTATTGAAATGTCATCTTTTTGGGGCTGAACCATATTATTTAGTCAATATTTAAAAAGTTAAATTGTTATAGCTCCTATTAGCCACAATTAGCAAAACTTATATAAGATTTAATCAATAAGTTCTAAGGCAATGGCACTAAGAAAAGCCAAAATGCTTGCCAGATAAAGATTACGGTTTTTAATCAATGAGTGAATGGTCAAGCGATCGCTCCCGCATCAGACACAGCAAAATGGATAGGGGCATAATACAGGGATTGCCCAAAAATTTTCTGAAATAGGACTTGTTCTACCGCCTGCTGCCATGCTTCTGGCTGTTGTTGAGGCTCTAGCTTTGCCAGAGGTCGAACTTGTACTTCTGATGTGGGCAAAATTTGGGAACTATTAGTTCCCATTTTATCTGCTTTTTCCTCTCTAGGTGCAGGCGATCGCCTCTGCTCCTACCATTCCTGATGCTGAACTCAAGAAGTTGCAAGACACAAGGGCGAAAACCAAAACCGAACGACATCAGCAGCGCACCTATATAATCCTTGAGAAAGTTTCCTCAACTCTGTGGGATTGCTACTATTACATCACAGTAGAAGTAATTTACCAAGTCATAGTAAATGAGGTTGTGGTTTTGAAATCCCAATTAACTAATCATCGGGTCGATTTACAAGATTGCACTATTTTTTATCAGCAAAGTAGGTTGGAGTCGAGTTTAATCCCTATCCTATTTTTACACGGCTGGGGAATCTCTACTGAGCCTTATCAAGAAGTGCTGAAACTACTAGCACAGCACCATACTATAATTGCTCCTGACTTACCCAGTTTTAGGAGATCAACTTACTCTGGGCTACTTCCCGATTACCTTAGCTATAGCAAATGTCTCCTTTCGTTTCTGGAAGTTTTGGATTTACAACAATTTCATCTAGTAGGACACTCATTCGGCGGAGGTATTGCCATTACTTTATCTACACTTGTTCCAGAAAAAGTCAGAAGTGTAATTCTGGTAGATAGTACCGGGCTTCCTACGCCATCTATCCCAGAGATGATACCGCGAAGTGCAATCGAAATGACGGCTCAAATCTTTCTCCCAAGACGCAGATTGAAATTAGTTGACATTCCTTTGGTTTTCTCCTATAACTTTTTTTCAACACAGGAAATGTCATTCAAGGATTGCTAATTTCTTTATACGAAAATATCAACTATCTGCTACCAAAAATCCCCGCTCCCTGTTTGTTATTATGGTCAGAAAAAGACCTAACTACACCATTAAGTAACGCTCAAGAAATGGCGGCAATTATTCCAGACTCTAAATTAATTACTGTAGAAGAAGGTTTCCACGAATGGGGACTCTGGTATCCTGAGAAATTTACATCACTCATATTGGATTTTATTTGTCAACTTGAGCTAGACCATTTACAGTCCCCGCCCTAAAGGGCTATCCATTACCCGGATCTTTCTTAACATTTGCGAGAGTATTCGCTCACGTTTTTCCTAAACCTTATTCGTTCGTTGTTCATTCTCAATAAAAACCTAATTTTAGCGAGAAGACTAAGAGCTAATTTGTCAAGTATGCCTGACACCTCAGTGTTCAAGATACTTATAAAA
Organism: Nostoc sp. WHI; assembly: GCF_015714725.1. Taxonomy (GTDB): domain Bacteria; phylum Cyanobacteriota; class Cyanobacteriia; order Cyanobacteriales; family Nostocaceae; genus Nostoc. The sequence goes on along the minus strand of NZ_WBKM01000320.1, from coordinate 445 downwards.
CAAGCGTTTCAAGATTGTAAAGAAAGATGTGACTAATGGATAGCCTAAAGGATACGCCGATGACTTTGTGAGAAGAAGGGTGTGGGGGATAGGGTGTCGGGTGTAGGGAATACGGCATTGGACGAGGCTTCCAACCTCGCCCAATGCAAGCGCCTTGAAAAAGGCGAGGCTTCTGACTTTAGGGCTGTTGGGGCTTCTTTATAACCTGCAACCCAACACCCCACACCCTATACCCGCCCCAACGGGGCTGGTGATTCTCCATAAAGACATAACCGTTGTCCAAAGATGCAGAGAGATAATCTCTGAATGGTTAATAGACATGGGTCTGGAATTGAAGGCTTCCAAAACACGTACTTAATTATGAGTTTTTTTAAACTTAATTAACTTAACTTTACAAAATCCTTACCAAAAGCTCTGACTTTTCACGTTATGTGGATAAGTCCAC
>NZ_WBKM01000260.1 GCF_015714725.1 Nostoc sp. WHI | reverse complement strand
GCTAAAGCCACAGCCCCAGCCCAAACCAAAGCCCCAGCTACAGCCAAAGCCACAGCTAAAGCCCAAGCCCAAGCCCCAGCCCAAGCCAAAGCCCAAGCCCCAGCCAAAGCCCAAGTTATGTGCGGAGCGTTAGACGAGGCTAATGAGTAGCCTAGCGATAGGTAGCTGAATAATATACCAAGCAACCAGCCCCAGGGAATAATTTTAAATGATTTAGTCGCTGGTTTACCTAGAATTGCCTGTGAGTTTAGCTTGGCTTTGGAACGAAAAATTTCTTTTCTATAAACTGGATCAACAGGTGGTGGAGGCGTTGCTTTTGGTGCTTCTAGCATTGCCAACCATTCCTGCATCGACTGAGGGCGGTATTTTGCCTCCAGTGTCATACCTTTGAGAATTGCTTGATTTAATTGATCACTGATGCTTGGATTAATTTGTTTAGGTGGAGTCAGGGAAGTATTGTCTAATTTGCGAGCCAGAGAAGTTGTAGGGCGTTGACCTGTCACCCCATAATAGAGTGTGGCAGCCAGACAGTAAACATCAACCGTTGGCTCCCGACTGCCTCTGCTCATCTGCTCATAGGGCGCAAATCCCTCATTACCCGCAATGCCTTTTGAACTCAAAGTTTTAGGCACAAGTTCTTTAGCAATGCCAAAGTCAATCAGAACCGCTTTGCCATTACTCCGCAGCATGATGTTTCCAGGGTGGGCATCTCGGTGTACTAAACCTGCTTGATGCACCACTATCAAAGCTTCCCCAATCTGGCAGATGCAAGGTACAATCTCCGCTTCTGGTAAAGCCCCCTTGCGTCTTACTGCCTCAAACAAATTTTCTCCCGGCACAAAGTTCATCACTAAGCAGTGGGTAACACCTTCTTTGAACAGGTCAATTACTCCCACAATGTGAGGATGGGGATCTTGAGATAGGCGTGCTAGTGTCCGCCCTTCTTGGATAAATCGCTCTATGTATTTGTCATACTCTGGGTCATGGCTGAGATATTCATTGGGTGTCTTGATCACAACTGTTCGCTGTAACTCAATATCCAATGCCTTGTAAGTAATTCCGAATCCCCCCTGACCGAGGACTTTTTCAATTACATATTTGCCACCTTGTAATTGTTGTCCTGCTATCCAAGGCATGAATACCTCTAAATCACAAAAGTTACTTTAATTTCAGCATTATGATGAAAGTCTAGCTAATTCTACGGGGTTTTACTAGATGGTGGGCTGGGAGATACTGATGTTGGGCTAGGAGACGGAGAGGTTTTGATAAGGGGAATCCAAGGAGCTATGCCAGCGAGTAAGGCTCCAATAGCGGCGATCGCAGCTATCACTACTCCCCAAAACTGGATGTTTCGCTCCCAATTTGGGTTGGTGTTAGATGGTACAATTACTGAAGGCTGCGAATTTTCCCCAGTCAACCCCAGAGAATCGAGCCATTCTCGCATTGACTGCGATCGCTGCTTAGGATCTAACTTCATACCTGTTAAAATTGCGCGGTTGGTGCGATCGCTAATCTGAGGATTGTGTTCTTTCGGAGCGATTAAACGAGCCTTGTCTACCTTCCGTTTAAAAGCATCTACTGGTGTTTTTCCGGTAAGAAGCACATAAAGAGTTGCCGCCAGAGAATAAATATCGCTATACGCCCCAGTTGGTTTAGTATGTTGAGCGTAAAGCTCAGGCGGTGTAAATCCCTCAGAAGTTTCTTTGGTTCGGCTTGTGGTTAAGATGTGGTCAAAATCCAGAGCTAAACCAAAATCGATCAGCACCGCTTCAGATTGTCCTTCTCGCACCCGCAAAAAGATATTTCCTGGATGCACATCTCGATGAATCAATCTATTCTCATGCACAACTATTAAAGCTTCACCAATTTGTTGAATGTAGCGTAGTGCTTCTTGTTCAGAAAGAATTTGTTGGCGACGGTCAGCTAAACTGATTCCATCTACATACTCCATTACCAAACACAAACGGTCTGCTTCCTCAAAGGAGTCTACCACCTCTACAATGTATTTATGCTTACACCTTTGAAGCTTTAAGGCTTCCCGCAAAAACATTGTTTTTAGCCGTCCGCGCTCCAACTGGTTAAGGGAATTTAGTAAATCATCATTTAAAGTTTTAATGACTAGGCGATCGCCATTCCTATTTTTGACCAAATAGGTAATGCCAAAGCGTCCCCTTCCCAACTCTCTCTCAATGATGTATTTTCCACTTTGCAACCGATCATCTTTTACCCAAGCCACATTTGTAGCTCCCAAAATACTTATATCAATTTTCACATAAGAAAGCCTGAAGAACCGGAGCTTTATAGAAACAGCGCTATGTCTCAGAAAAAGCCTATGCGCGTATACACTTGCTAAACTAATTTCAAATCTCGAATAAAAGCAGCAAAAAAATAACTATGCAATTATGGCTCAAATCTTAGTTGAAAATTTAGATCCCATTATTTTAGAAAAGCTAGAAACTCTTGCCAAACAACACGGTAGGTCTTTGCAAGAGGAACTAAAGCAGATTCTACAACAAGCGGCTGAAAAAGCGACACATTATCACACTGGCGGCGACATGGAAAAAGCCAGAGAAGCTGTAGCACGCGCTCAAGTTAGATATACAGCAAAAATTTTCAGTGATAGTACTGAACTTATCCGCGAGGACAGAGAACGGTGAGTCAGTATGTTTTAGATGCTAGCATTGCTATCAAGTGGTTTATCCCTGAAGTCTACTCTGATGCAGCTAGACGTTTAGTAGCAAGTAACCATACTTTCTTAGTTCCAGATTTTTTCTTCCCAGAAGTGGGAAACGTTTTGTGGAAACTAGTCCGTCGAGGTGAAGACACTGCTGAAAATGCGAGACAAATATTAGCAGATTTAAATGTAGTTCCTCTAGAGGTGTACTTATCTCAGCCGTTAATGCCACTTGCTTTAGATATTGCCATTCAGACAGATCGCGCAGTCTATGACAGTTTATACTTAGCCCTTGCTATTACTCAACAATGCCAGATGGTAACAGCAGACGGAAAATTTTACAACGCACTGAGAACCAGTGTTTACATCAGTAATCTTTTGTAGGTGGAGAATATTTAGATAGCGTTGATGTACCCTACCGGAGGCATCGCCCCATCTCCCCTTCCACTGCTAAACTAAAAACAACCCTTATCTTAGTGCAAAGGTAGCGTTATGACCTCTGCAACCAATCCACCCACCGATAACGATCTCACGCCTTTCCCCGACCATACGCAGCTACCAGAGTCTGATGGCACATTTGTGAAAAATTGGCAAGAGCATCCCCAAAGCATCTTACTGACTGACTCGATTACACCCGTTCTCAAAAAATTAAATCCTGAAGGTGAATATTGTATAGGACAGGACTTAGGTATTTACTGGCGGTTGACCGAACCCCCAGAGAAAGGAGCAGAAGCACCCGATTGGTTTTATGTACCGAATGTACCGTTTTTGCTCAATGGACAAACGCGACGCTCTTATGTACTGTGGCGAGAGTATATTGCTCCATTGATTGCATTAGAATTTGTCTCTGACAATGGAAATGAGGAAAGAGACAAAACCCCTTGGACAGGTAAATTTTGGATTTATGAACAGGTAATTCGTCCTCCCTTCTACGGTATTTATGAAGTGAAAAAAGCTAGTGTAGAAGTCTATGAATTCATTGGTGGACAATATCATTTATTAGCAGCAAATGAGCGAGGACATTATCCCATAGTTTCTTTAGGTGTTGAGTTAGGCATTTGGCTAGGAGTTTATCAGAATGTAGAATTACCCTGGCTGCGTTGGTGGGATTTGCAAGGTAATTTATTGTTGACTGGTGAGGAAAGAGCCGATTGCTTGACTGCCCAATTGCGATCGCTGGGTATCGAACCAGAAGCATAGCTTTTTGGCTATTAAGGTGCGATTGCCCTGACGTTAGCGGAGGCGATCGCGCCAATTTTCGATTTAGCTGGGGAAGCTGAACAAGTAATAGACTAGTTACGTAGAGACGCGAAATTCCGCGTCTCTGTCATTTGGGAAGATAGTAGGATTGAAGTAAGCCAGTTAAAAAGCCTCATTTACTGATGTAGTAACACCAAGCATCATTAATAACTGAGTGAACAAACAAGTGTTAATACTAAGGAGTAAGCGCTGTGACAGATTCGAGTAACTACAATGTAGAATTAGCTGATGAAGAAACTTTAGATGAAGAAAATAATGATGAGGAACAATATGATAAAGTTACTTTTCAATATGATCCTGATAAAATTAATATTACAACAAGACAACCAACTATTGAACAATTATTAAGACGAATTGATGAATCAGCACTTGATTTAGCACCTGATTTCCAACGTCAAGCAAATATATGGAATCTAGATGCTAAAAGTAAACTAATTGAGTCTCTTTTGATTCGGATTCCATTACCAGCTTTTTATATAGATGCTACTAATGATGATAAATGGGTAGTTGTCGATGGTTTACAACGTCTATCTGCTTTAAAGCACTTTGTTAGTGATAAAAGTAAAGATAAACTTAAGCTAAGTGGACTAGAATACCTCACAAATCTTAATGGTAAAACTTATGATGAACTAGAACTCAGATACCAACGGCGAATCCTAGAAACTCAACCTACAGTCTATTTAATTGAAAAAGGGACTCCTACAGAAGTCAAATATAATATCTTCAAAAGGATTAATACTGGAGGTGTAGGTCTTTCAAATCAAGAACTGCGTCATGCTCTCAACCCAGGTAAAGCCAATAAATTTTTGCGAGAACTTGCAAATTATTCAGAATTTATAAAAGTAATTCCACTCAGTGAGTCTAAAAAAAAGCGTATGGATGACCGAGAGTTTATAGTTGGTTATCTTGCATTTATGCTCACTTCGTATAAAGATTATAAAGAGAATACTAGGGATGTATTTTTAAGTGAAGCTTTATCTAAAATAAATGATTTAAGTGATCCTGAATTAATAAAGATCAAGGAAAAATTTAAAAAAGCAATGCTGACAGCTTATGATATTTTTGGAGAAAATGCTTTTCGGAAAATTTCTTACAAAAATAATAGGAAGTTTCCAGTAAATAAATCTCTATTTGAAACTTGGTCAATATATTTCAGTCAACTAAACGATAAAGAAATACAAATTTTAAAGAAATACAAACACAAATTAATTGAGACTTTTATTCAATATGTAGATAATGATAAAGAATTTCTTGCATCCATATCCCAAGCTGCTAAAAAAGTTGAGTATAGATTTCAGATTATTAGTCAAATAATTCAGGAAGTGCTTTCATGATTCGTTCTCTTCGTCTAATTAACTTCAAAAAATTTGAAGATCAGTTGCTTGAATTTAGACCTTTAACACTCATATCTGGACTTAACAGCACTGGAAAATCCTCTGTGCTTCAATCACTACTACTACTACGCCAATCTTATCAACAGGATTTATTGCCAAAAACTGGCTTGGCGCTAAATGGTGAATTAGTAAGTATTGGTACAGCACAAGATGCCCTTTATGAGAGTGCAAAAGATAAGCATATAAGCTTTGAGATTATCTGGGAAAAGTATGAAGGTATATGGGATTTTAATTACAACCCAGATAAGAAAGAAGAAGATGTTTTAAATGTAATTTCAGAACCAAATGAATCTGAAATCCATCAATCATATATTTTTAGCAAATATTTTCACTACCTTCAAGCGGAACGAATCGGCCCACGTTCATTTAATGAAATATCTGATTATCAAGTCCGAAGACTTAGACAAATTGGTACTAGAGGAGAATATACAGCGCATTTTCTCTATATTTATGGACGTGAAACAATACCTATAGCAAATCTAGGCTCTCCACAAGCGAAATCAATGAATCTGATAGATCAAGTGGAAGCATGGATGAGAGAGGTTAGTCCTGGTATACGTATTGAAATAGAAGCTAACTCAGCGATGGGTTTGGTGACTATTAAATATTTTTATGGAGATAGTAATCGTTACCGTGCAACCAACGTTGGTTTTGGAATTACCTACACTTTATCAATTATTGTAGCTATACTTTCATCTCCTCTTGGTACACTAATCCTAGTTGAAAATCCAGAGGCTCATCTCCATCCTAGAGGACAGGCGAAAATGGGAGAACTATTAGCACTGGCTGCTAGTTGTGATGTTCAGGTTGTGATAGAAACTCATAGCGATCATGTTTTAAACGGTATTCGTCTTGCTGTTCACGGTGGTATTATTCCCCCGCATTATGTCCAGTTGCATTACTTTCAGCAACAAGACAAACAAGGACAAGCTTTGACAAAAGTAGTTTCACCACGCATTGATCGGAATGGAAGAATTGATCGATGGCCTGATGGATTCTTTGATGAGTGGGAAAAAAGTTTGGATGTTTTGTTAGAACCTGCGGGAGAGTAGATTGTGGAGATTGACCTGATATTAAATGAACTCTCCCTGCAAAATCCTACCTCTGATAAGCAAACAGCGCGACAGTGGATGTCGAACTTCATTAACACTATAAAGGCAGTCAAAGCTCAGGGCGTGAAAGTCTATCTTCGCACCAAAGATGACTTTCATGCAACTATACTTGCACCTGACTATCCTTTACGTCGTTGGCTTAATGATAAGGAAGTAGATCAAGTAGAACGAGGTTTTATTATAACTTTAGCAACAGGAAGTCCTTTCTCAACTAATATTGCAAACTCAGATATTCAAGATATTGAAAATAATGCTGGATTATCTGAATTTTGGCATCATGAAGAAGCTGCAATTGGACTTGGTATTGCTTATATGCTTGATGCGATCGCAGTCAGCTTGCTTTTTGAGGAATGCTGGGATTTAAGCCACCTAGAACTCGCAGCTAGACGAATTGATGAAGATGGAGAGGTAATTGATTACATTGTAGAGATTATCCATGCTAGTCGTAGCAACCATGTACAGGAACACGCGGAGTGGATACAAAAACGTATTCGTACCGGAGTTATTGACGGTGAGGATCTTTGGAATCGAAAAGAGGAATTATTTCCCAATCTGGAGTTTTGCGAAAATGTCAGTAAACCGATCCAAAGCCTTTATTGTCGAACGCCAATGCTCAGGCAGGTTGTAAACAAGTTGTTTGAACTAGAAAACTACTGTAAAACTTGGACAGATGGAGCTTTTGATTTAGACCTTATTCCTAGCAAAGCGACTCCAGAAAGTGACTCTAGACTTCAAAGGTTACACGAAAAGCTCACCTTTAAGTGTCCTGATGATGTGTATCGTATATTCAGTTTGCACCTAAGAATGACTGGTGCAGGAGCTTGGCGGCTTCATTTTTCTATAGAATTAGGGCCAGATAAAATTATTATTGGGTACATCGGGCCAAAAATCCAATAATCTTAAAGCCTAATTAGAAAAAGCGATCGCCTTTATCTATCTTCCAACAATTTACGTCCAAAAGTCCTGGCAGCGTGAGCCTAGCTTTATAGAAAAACTGTGATGTCTCACAATAAGCTGCTTTGCGATCGCTAGGTATCGAACCAGAATCATAATCTTGACCAAAAATCAACTATTTATTCACATCCCGCAACCGCGAAGTTTCTAACCGACTCATCCACTTCTCTAAATAAACTCGATTACCTTTTTCCTCATTTAAATCTTTAGTATCCAAAGGATAAGGCATTAGTCCTAAAATCGTTGCTGTCGTCACGCAAAACATCGATTTTTGGAAACTTATGCAAATTTGAACCCGCAAATCATCTTCACCCCGAAGACTGCGACGATAAATGTCGTGCAAATACTCTGGAAGATAATGACGCATATCTTGCATCAACAAGGTGGGAGGAATACCCGCACCGCCAATAGGCAAAGGATCAGCATACAATGCGCCATATTCAAATCGAGATTGATCTGGGGGAATTTGATATCCTTGGGCGTTGTATGAAACTGTACCGTGGAAAGGAGTTCCCCGGAAGAATACCGCTTCTACATAAGGTATTGCTGTATCTGCTAGAAAGGTCAAACCAACGCTTTTAGGAATGATTTCATAGACTTCATCCCGAATTTTGACGGCGTAGGTAATTGGGTTTGATGCATTTGCCACTAACCCTAATTTAATGTGTTCTACAACTTGGGGAATCGATTTGATTTCGCCTTGGTCGTAGCGGTCTGATAAGCTGAGGAACATATCAGCCATTACCCGCCAGAATTGACCTAAACCAGTATAGTAAGCAGAGACGCGCAAATGTTCTGTGAGAAAGTCTGGAAACAGTTGGTTAATACCCGGAATTAAAAGATTATTTTTAAATTTTGCCGCGATCGCAGCTTGCGCTCTTTCTTGAAATTCTTTTGTATCTAAATATGTATCCAGTCCGCCGCCACCGTGCCACATCATGGCTTTCAAGCAATACTCGGCATATTCAAAATTAATTCGCTCATGCCACCAGTGACGGAGTAATTTCTCAAAAGAAACCTCTCCATTAAAGTATTTAAAAAATGGGAAAAATACTAAAAACTGATGCTCGGCAATATAAATAAGATTTTTTGAGTAAGCATCTAAAACTACCCCATAGCTTTTAAGAATCCCAACAACTTCTAGTACATTTTCTGGACTATCGGGGAGTAATGCCTCTCCTTTTTGCAGACGTTCAATATACTCAGCTAAGGGATTGTGAGTAGCTTTCTTTTTAATAGTTACCATCGCTAATTTTCCAAAAAATATAGGGATTAGGGGCGTTGCTGAATAAAGGGATGAAATGTTATGTATTGAAATCTAAAACTCCTTATCCTCTCTGCGTCTGGGCGCCTCTGCGTGAGAAAAATCATCCCGCAACTATGCAACGCCGGATTAGGATATTGGGCATTGAGCAAAACAGTTCCGAGTTCTGAGTTAAGAGTCCTGAGTAAAGAAGTGAGATTCCCTACTCAGCACTACTACTCCCCCAGCCCTAATCTCTAGTCCCCATTACCTTATCCAAGGACACCGTTGCTACTACGTTTTGGGTATTCACCATTGCTGTAATTGTTGGTTCAGTCCAGCGCACTAACCAACTAGGTTGAATGCCGAAAATCACAATTAGTCCAGCTAAAATTGCAGCTGGGGCGCGATCGCTCCAATACACACGCGGCAAGTTGCTAACTTGTGCAGACAAGCGTCCAAAAAAGGCGCGGTTGAGGAGTATTAGGAAGTAAACCGCAGTTAAGCCTGTACCAATCATTGATAGCAGCGTTTGCACTGGAAAAATTGGGAAACTGCCCCGAAAAATGATGAATTCGGAAATAAACCCCACCATTCCCGGTATACCAGCGCTGGCCATGACTCCGACAATCATCAAGCTACCGATTACTGGCATACCCCGTTCTGGGTTCAGCAATCCTTGAATGACTTCTAAATCTCGGCTTCCAGCTTTTTTATACACAACCCCCACCAGCAAAAACAGCATTGCCGAAATCAACCCGTGGCTAATCATCTGCATCACAGCACCCAACACACTTAAAGGTGTGGCCGCCGCCGCCGCTAAAAGTACGTAGCCCATGTGTCCAATAGAACTGTATGCTACCATTTTTTTCATATCTGTTTGAGCGATCGCGCAGGATGCACCATACAGTACACTTACCACTGCCCAAGTCGCTAACCAAGGAGCCACATAAGCCCAAGCTTCTGGTAACAAGTTCATGCCAAATCGCAGTAAGCCGTAAGTTCCCAACTTCAACAGCACCCCAGCCAATAGCACTGAAATCGGTGTAGAAGCTTCAACGTGAGCATCTGGCAACCAAGTATGGAAGGGAACCAGGGGAATTTTTATTCCGAAGCCTACTAAAAGTCCTGCTAGCAGTAAAAGCTGTGTTGCTAGAGGTAAAGTGGTAGCGTTCAAAGTTGCTAGTGCAAAGTTAGAGGAACCACTCAACCAAACCATGCCGAGAAAACTTGCTAAAATCAAGAATCCAGAAACGGCAGTATAAATGAGAAATTTGGTAGCAGCATAACCCCGCTTTGCCCCACCCCAAATAGCTATCAACAGATACAACGGAATTAGTTCCAATTCGTAAAACAGGAAAAATAGCAGTAAATCCTGTGCCAGAAAGGCTCCTGTCACCCCAGCGCTTAATAATAGTATCAAAGAGTAATAAAATTTAGGACGCTGTAGGAATTCATCGCTGCTGTAGATGGCAATGCAAGTTAATAATCCATTTAAAACCAGCAACGGCAAAGATAAACCATCTATCCCAAGGTTATAGTTCAAGCCTAAAACGTCTATCCAAGGGAGAGACTCGGCAAACTGTTGAGTAATTTCCTCTGGATGAAACCGAATTGCTAGCACGATTGTCCACAAGAAAGCGATACTGGCAAAGACCAAAGCTACTCTATGGGCGAATTTTCCACTGATGCCAGAGGGCGAGAAAGCAATTAAAGCTGCACCGATTAACGGCACTAGAATTAAAACACTAAGCATAGATAGAATTCAGGTAAGGGGAGCAG
>NZ_WBKM01000251.1 GCF_015714725.1 Nostoc sp. WHI | reverse complement strand
GTTCCTAATCCTCCACCAGAAGTTCCTAGTCCCCCACCAGAAGTTCCTAGTCCCCCACCAGAAGTTCCTAGTCCCCCACCAGAAGTTCCTAGTCCCCCACCAGAGGTTCCTAGTCCTCCACCGGAGGTTCCTAATCCTCCACCAGAAGTTCCTAGTCTTCCATTAGAAATTCCTAATCCTCCACCGGAAGTTCTTAATCCTGTGTTAGATTTTTCTAGCCTTGAATCAATTAATAAACCGGATGCAGCTCAAAGTTCAGCTTTGATAGGAGTACCAAACCCAGAGAGCGATCGCAATAATAAAATAGTTACTCCTAGTTGTGCATCCACGGAAGGTAATTCTTTTACTATAACAGGTAGAGGAGGTTTACCAGCAGACCCTACAGCAACCATTCGTGGTCAAACTATCTTGTCAGATACGCGAGATTTTATAACTGCACAAACGCAAAACAGTAATCAAGTAAATAGTTCTTCTGCAATTCCTCCAACAAGACAACAAATTGTCGAAGCCACAAGCTTAAGAATTAATTCCCAAGGACAAGTAGAATTAGTAGCGTCTTTACCTCAAGAGAGTTTATCTCAAAAGCATCTTAATTGTAGCGTTTTATAAATTTAAAAAAATTAATAAATTTTACATATAAAATAATCAAATAATTTATTAAAAATTTAACCTTAAAAATTGTAACTAATATGAGGAAAATATCTAGACGAAAGAGGTATAACTATTTAAACAAAAAAGAATTTTGGCGAACTTGGTTATTTTCAAATCTAAAAATCAATGTTGTCTGGCTTTTTTGCATTTGCCTAATATTAAGTCTGTTATTAGCTATTAAGAATATTCCTGCTGTTGCTAATCAATCCATATTATCAGATTCAAATCAGGAAATTCAACAACTATCAAATTCTTCAGAGTTGTTACAACAAGGTAAAAATTACTATCAAGCTGGACAATACACAGAAGCAGCTAGAGTTTGGGAAAATGCACTGAAGTTTTATCAATCACAAAAAGAAATAATTAGCCAAGTTCAAGTTCTTAATTATTTAGCATTAGCATATAAAGATTTAGGAAAAAATCCACAAGCACAAACTGCGATCGCCGAAAGTATCAATATCATCAAAAGCTTAAAAATTCCCGATACTAAAAGCAGTTTACTATTAGCGCAGGCATTAAACACCCAAGGAACGCTCCAAATACTACAAGGACAAACTGATACGGCTATAGATACTTGGAAACAAGCAGCAGTCACTTATGAGCGCTCAGGTGATAAAACAGGTAAACTCATCAGCCAAATTAATCAGGCGCAAGGTTTGCAAACACTGGGACAGTATCGCCGCGCCAAAACTTTGTTAGAAGAACTAGTGACAGAATTGCAAAATCAACCTGACAGTCTCTTAAAGGCTCAAGGATTGAGAAGTTTAGGCATTGCTCTGCAAACTGTTGGTGATTTAAAGCAATCTAAAACAATTCTCGATAAAAGTTGGGAAATTAGTAAACAATTCAACTCTCCAACTGATGTGAGTGCAGTTTTATTTAGTATTGGCAATGTTGCCAGAGACTTACAACAATATGATGTTGCTTGGACATACTACCAACAAGCAGTTAATTTATCTCCACAACTACAGGCTAAATTAGAAGCACAATTAAATCAATTGAGCTTGTTGGTTAAACTACAAAACTGGGAATCAGCACAGACAATAATTCCAGAAATAGAAACCAATCTTACCCAACTTCCTCCTAGTCGCCCTGCTATTTATGCCAAGATTAACTTTGCAGAAAGTTTGATGGATTTAAAGCCAGCAGGAGAAGGTAGAAAAGCAGTTTTGGACACCAACGCCGTCAAAATTTCCCACTTGCTAGCAACAGCTATTCAACAAGCTAAAGAAATCAAAGATCCGAGAGCCGAAGTTTATTCCCTTAACCAACTAGGTAAACTCTACCAACAAAACAACCAGTTAGCAGATGCGGCAACTTTGACACAACAAGCACTAACAATAGCTCAAGAAATAAATGCTATAGATTTAGTAGCTCGTGCGGCGGGACAGGTGGGTGCAATTGCTAAAGAACGAGGAGATAGTAATAGCGCCATCCCTGCTTATGAGATTGCTTTTAATAACTTGCAATCTCTACGTAGTGATTTAGTGGCAATTAACCGGGATGTACAGTTTAATTTTAAAGAAAGTGTTGAACCGATTTATCGAGATTACGTTAGCTTGTTGTTGCAAAAAGATAATCAAAGCAACCTTAAACAAGCTCTGCAAGTGATGGAAGCTTTGCAACTAGCGGAACTGGATAACTTTTTTCGGGATGCTTGCTTAGATAATAGCAATCCTGTAGTTTTAGAAAAAATTGACTTGCACGCAGCCGTTATTTATCCAATTATTTTAAGCGATCGCCTGGAAGTTATTCTTTCAGTTCCTAATCAATCTCTGCGTCACTACAGCACCCAACTACCAAAACAGCAAATAGAAACTATTTTAAAACAACTTTATTCTTCCCTATCCCCTGGTTATTCGAGTAAGGAGCGTTTGCGACTTTCCCAAGAAATTTATAACTGGCTGATTGCACCTGCTCAAGCAACACTCCAGAAAAGTAGTATCAAAACTTTAGTTTTCATTCCAGATAGTTTGTTGCGAAACTTGCCAATGGCTGTTCTGTATGATGGCAAACAGTATTTAATCGAAAATTATAGTGTTGTTCTCAGTCCTGGATTACAACTATTTCCTCAAGGACTGCAACGCCAAAAATTGAGCGTGTTAGCGGCTGGATTGACGGAAGCACGCCAAGGCTTCAATCCCTTACCTGGAGTTACAGAAGAAATTAAAGAAGTTACTACAGAAGTTAATTCACAAGTGTTGCTAGATCAGAAGTTTAGCAGAGACAGTTTAAAAGCGGCGATCGCTAATAAATCTTTCCCCATAGTTCACCTTGCAACTCACGGTCAATTCAGTTCCAACCCAGAAGAAACCTTTTTGTTGACCTGGGGCGATCGCATTTCCATTCAAGATTTTGATCTGTTGTTTAAAAACAGAAGTCAAACAAACATAGAACCGATTGAATTATTAGTGATGAGTGCTTGTCAAACAGCCGTAGGTGATAATCGTGCAACATTAGGTTTAGCTGGATTTGCTTTACGTTCTGGTGCTAAAAGTACTCTTGCTAGTTTATGGTCAGTAAGTGATGAGTCTACTTCCTCCTTGATGAAAGAATTTTATCACCAATTGAGTAATCCAAAACTAAACAAAGCTGAGGCATTGCAACAGGCACAAATCAAAATTATGGCTAATCCTTTATACAAACATCCTTATTTTTGGTCTTCTTTCGTTCTTGTCGGTAATTGGTTGTAAACATAGCAGAAGAGGTGAGCATGGTTAAGTTTAATTCTAAAATATTTTTATTTTTCACTATTAGCGGCACATTAATAGTTTTGACAGGCAATTCTACATTAGCAAGCCTTCTCCCTCAAGAGAATCCAACCGTTACCAATCAAGTTCTCATTAGTGTGGAATTTAAACTGCCCAAAGATGCAGCCCCCAAAACCAGCGTTGGCGGTGGCGTTCGCGGACAAGTGCAATTCGCCTTACCCGGAGGTTCAACACCTAGAACCAGTGTTGGCGGAGGTACAAGGGGTGATGTGCAGTTTGCTTTACCCGGAGGTTCAGCACCTAGAACCAGTGTTGGCGGTGGAACTAGGGGTGATGTGCAATTCGCTTTACCAGGAGGTTCAACACCTAAAACCAGCGTTGGCGGCGGAACTAGGGGTGATGTGCAATTGACTTTACCAGGAGGTTCAACACCTAAAACCAGCGTTGGCGGAGGTACAAGGGGTGATGTGCAATTGACTCTACCTAGTGGAAATTCAACCCCCAGAAGCAGTATTGGTGGTGGTACAAGGGGAAAAACTGCACCATTAACAGCATTAGTTCCTCCTACGAAACAGGGACGCACTGTATTAGCAAGCCCCACAATTTTTGTCTATTTGCCTCCAGTTGGCGCAGAAACCGTATTTTTCAGCCTCCAAGACGAAGACGGAAATCCTCATTATTCGACAATGCTAAAAGTTTCTCCCGATGGCGGTGTAGTTAGTATTACCTTACCTCCAACATCACCACCTTTAGTAATAGATAAAAATTACCTGTGGTATTTTGCACCTATTGAACCAGGCGGAATTCTCCGACCTGATAATTATTCTGTAACAGGGTGGATAAAACGAGTCAAGTCTACATTTAATGAGCAGGAGTTAGCCTCATCTCCTGTGGAATTAGCCACTAAATATGCTGAGGCTGGTGTATGGTATGATACCCTAAAAATTTTAGCGGCGGCAAAGCGATCGCAACCAAATAATAAAGCTTTTGCTACTGAATGGCACGATTTACTCAAGCAAGTTGGACTAGAAAATATTGCCTCTGAACCATTAACAGCAGCTTTTTAAAGAATGATGTGGCAAAAACTCAAAAAATCACTGAAAAAATGGCAAGGAACACTGATAATTACTCCCTGTGTTGCAGGATTAGTCATTGCTGGGAGTAATATCGGTATTTTTAGAATTTTAGAATGGGTGACTTTAGATCAATTATTTCGTATTCGTCCGCAAGAAGCTGTAGACAAACGAATTGTGATTGTCACAATTGACGAGCCAGATATTCAATATGTCAAGCAATGGCCGATGGCCGATCGCGTTATGGCGAAAATGATTCGCAATATCAAAGCACAACAACCAAGAGCGATCGCCATCGATATTTATCGGGATTTACCCGTAGAACCGGGACACGCAGAACTAGTCAAAGAATTTCAAAATACTCCCAATTTTATTGGCATTGAAAAAGTTGCCGGAAAACCAGTTGCACCACCACCGAATCTAGCTAAACAGGGTCAAGTAGCTGCTAATGACCTCCTCTTAGATACAGATGGCAAAATCCGACGCGGTATTATTTTATTAGGTAAACCTGATCAAAGTTTAGCTCAAGGGCTAGGAGTCAAACTAGCCTTAACATATTTGGAAAAAGAAGGCATTGAATTAAAAGCAATCAACGCAGATAAACAAATCTACGGTTTAGGCAAAGCTAAGTTTGTACCTCTATCTAGCAATGATGGGCAATACAACGAAGTTGATATGGGGGGATACCAAGTTTTAATTAATTATCGAGGTGGGCTAGAGAGCTTTGCTCATATTTCCATGACCGATGTTTTAGAAAATCGCATACCTGCTAATTTTATGCGCGATCGCCTAGTTTTGGTCGGTGCAAAAGCTCCCAGTTTAAATGATAGCTATAGTACCCCTTACAATAGCAATTTATTTTTTCCTACAGAGCTAGTCCCTGGAGTAGTAGTTCACGCAAATCTTACCAGTCAGATTCTCAGCGCCGCCATAGATGGCCGCCCAATGATGCGAGCTACCGTTAAACCTCTAAACTGGTTCTTAATCATCTTTTGGTCTGGATATAGTGCCACTCTTGGTGCAATTTACATTAAAAAACGTTGGCTGACCATAAGTGGTTTATTACTGGCTGTGGTGATTATTTTTAGCAGTGCTTACATTGCCTTTCTTGGTGGTTGGTTAATTCCTGTATTTACACCATTATTAACTGTTATCAGCGCATTAATAATTGGTCTTGTACAGGTTTTATGGAAAAATCTGATGCTTTCCTATCGGCAATTGGAAGATTATGCCCACAACCTAGAAATTAAAGTTCAAGAACGCACTGCTGAACTAGCCGAAGCTAATGAAGAAATTAATATTCTCAATGAAAAACTCAAAGGAGAAAACCTCCGCATGAGTGCCGAACTCGATATAATTCGGCGAATGCAACAAATGATTCTTCCAAAACCAGAAGAACTAGAAGCTATTGAAGGACTAGATATTGCTGGCTTTATGGAAGCTGCGGATGAAGTCGGCGGCGATTACTACGATGTACTGCACACCGACGGAGTAGTAACTCTTGGTATTGGAGACGTAACTGGACATGGCCTAGAAAGTGGATTGTTAATGTTAATGACACAAACAGCAGTTCGCCTCCTCAAAGAAATCCGCGAATCTGATTCAGTGCGCTTCTTTGACATACTCAACCGCACTATCTGCAAGAACGTGCAACGGATGAACTCTGAGAAGAACTTGACATTGGTGATTCTCAACTATGCTCAAGGGCAAATAAGTATCAGTGGACAGCACGAAGAAACAATTATCATCCGCAAAGGTGGGCAAATTGAGCTTATTGACACAATGGACTTGGGTTTCCCCATTGGTTTAGATGATGACATAACTGATTTTATTAGCGATATAACCCTGGAATTACAACCAGGTGATGGGGTTGTCCTCTACACCGATGGTATTACCGAAGCCAAAGACATCAATAAAAATCAATACGGCCTTGAACCGTTATGTGAAATAATCAGTCAAAACTGGCACAAATCAGCATCAGAAATTAAAGATGCAGTAATTTTAGATGTGCGACGACATATTGGTAAACAAAAAGTATTTGATGACATCACATTGCTAGTATTCAAGCGACAGGAAGAAGTTTATGAAAGTTAATATCGGCAAATATAAACAATGCTCTAGAATCCAAAATGAGTCATGAAAATCTCCGATTCTTCTCTCTGTGCATCTATGGTTAATTTATTTTTAAAATGATTTATAACTGCTATAGGAATCATATTTGATTTCTGAAAAAATCTCGGTAGTCTTGTAATGGGCTGTCATGGCTAAAATGATTGCAAAAAAATTGTAGGTTGGGTGGAGGCTTTGCGTAACCCAACATCCTGATATATGTTGGGTTGCGCTTTGCTCCACCCAACCTACGTCTAACGCACTATTTTGCGTAGACAGTCTACTACGTGCATTTCAAAAATCAAATACTAGTCCTATATACGATCATCGACTTAGATTTTTAGCTTATTGGGTATTGCATAATTGCGGTATTAAATCATTAAATTCAACTTTTAAAGTAAGAATTCAGCATCCAAAATTCAGTAGTCATAATTTATAAGAAATCTAGAATGCCTAGTATATTTATTTATCAAATTTTCTTCTGATTTTTTAACTATTCTGCCTCCTGAATTCTTACCTTTTAAAACTCTTCTTATTTGCGCTTAACCTGCATTTATGTACAATTATTTTGAGATTAAAAAACTATGATTCCAATATCTACAGTCTCTACTATAATCAAAACTGAATTATTTGGTGATTTGATCTCTGACTTTCCTCCAGAACATGATTCTCTTGAACTTTCTTTTACACCCACTTCTCGCTCAATCAAACAACGTTGGCGTAGCAATCGTCTTTCAGCACATTTTTTTGCAGACTACTTTACCAACTTTTTAGCGGTAGATGAAAATGAACCAAATCAAGAACAAATAATCAAAGAAAGTAAAAGTGCGGTTAGCTATGTTGCCAACGAACTTTTAGAAAATGCCATGAAGTTTAATGATGATAGTTCTAACTACAAAGTAAGATTTGGTATTCATTTATTGAATGACGCAGATAGTGTCACTGCCGTGATTTTTGCCAGCAATAGTATTAAACTAGAAACTGAAGCTAAATTGAGAGCAGTTATTAAAAAAATCTTAACTTCAAATACCCATGAAATGTATGTGCATCAAGTTGAAAAAAGTGCTGACGAAAATGGATCTTCTGGCTTAGGGCTGTTAACCATGATTAATGACTACTCAGCTAAAATTGGTTGGAAATTAGAAACTATTCAGCAAGAATCTATAATCATGGCTGTAACTACAATGGCGCAATTTAAGGTATAGTATTCATCGGTATCTGATTCAAATATTGTTTATTTAGGAAAAGAACATATTATGGTTTTGCAAGAGATTAAAGATGGAGATTACACTGTTGAAGCTTATACAGACTCTGCAATAGTTAACTTTAAAGGAGAATTGAGCCTTGGGGGATCGAGTGAATATGAACCAATTACCAATCTACTCAATAAAATTGCCGCAACCGATCCTGCAACGATGACTTTGAACTTAAGAGATTTAGCATTTCTCAACAGTTCCGGTATTAGTATGTTATCAAAATTTGTCCTGAGCTTGCGTAAGAAAAAAGGAATTCAGTTGCTTATCTTAGGTTCAAATACTATGCCTTGGCAAGGAAAATCATTGAAAAACCTAGAACGTTTACTCCCTGGTCTTAAACTCGAAATTGAATAATAAATATACTAAAAAGCTTAAAGCATTGCTACTGCTGGACGTTAGTTTTTTGGTTCTTCGGTACTTATTATGCTATAGCAATCCTAAATGAGTCGTGAAAAATATAAATAAGGAAACGAACCGCCAAGAACGCCAAGGACACAAAGGGAAGAAAGAAGAAAGAGATATAGAATTTTCACAAATGATTTAGGACTGCTATATGTAGCTTTGATAATATTTAAAGCCCTTATCTGATGAGGGTTTTAAATATTATCTTTTAATTTAAGACCGATTTCAGATGAAAGATAATTAAACAATTATAAATAGGAGCAATAAAACTACTACAATGCTAAACAAACTTTTACCATTTGAAACAAATACTTGGGCTTTCGTTCTAAGTAGCTTACTAATTACATTTGTTGGCGGCATTTTACTTTATGTCATTTTATTTTATGTATTGCGTTCCCTTTTTCGCAAATTTGAACGAGATATTGCCCTAGTTACCCTTAACGTTTCGGCTTATCCGGCTCTAGCTACTTTTGTGTTAGGTGTCCTCAAATTAACCTTCGAGAGTCTGCCTTCAGGTGCAGTGATTGACAGCTTTGAAAATCTCATAACAGCCGGAATAATCATATCAATTAGCTATTGGATAGTACAAGTTTTTATTGAAGTTTTTATTTATTACCTGAAGCAGTATACTCAACAAACAGAAGCCATGTGGGACGATGTGCTACTACCTCTCTTAGAAGCAGTAGTTCCTGCTGTAATTTACTTGATAGCTGCTTTTTTGGTTTTACGTTCCTTTGGAGTCGATCTTACTGGTATTTGGGTAGCTTTAGGTGGTGCAACATTCGTAATTGGTTTTGCAGATCAAGGCATCCTGGCAAACTTCTTTAGTGGTGTTGTGTTGTTGATTGATACACCCTTCCAGTTTGGTGATGTTTTGCGCCTTGAGGACGGTTCTATTGCCATACTAAGAAAAATTGGTGTGCGGGTTACGCAACTTTATGTACCTGACAAACATTATAATATTTACATTCCTAATAGTAATTTACAAAGCCAGAATATTATTAACCTCAGCCGTCCTACAGCTTATTACCATCACTCTAGTCAGGTAGAAATATTAGTCAAGTATGATATGTATGAAGCTAAACAGATGATAGTAAAAATTATTTTATCTCATCCAGATACGTTAGGAGATATTGGTAAAAAATTAGAAATAATTGATGATTACTATCAAATTGATGAACTAACAGAACAACAAAAAATAGGCAAATTGCGCTTAATTGCAGAACAGGAAGTTAACTATAAATTAGAAGAGATTCAAATAGGACTAGAAACACTAGTTGTTACACTCCAGTTTGCTGAAAAGGGTGGGTTAACGCAAGATGAAATTAATAATGTACAGCAGGAGTATAAGGATATACTAGCTTTGATTGGGTTAGAAGCAATTGCGGAAACTCAAAACAATCGTACTATTTTTGACTTGCAAGAAATCAGAGTTCAAGATTCGTTGATTGAGTTAGTTCGGGGATGGTATCGCATCTGGATTCGCGATCCAAATCTCTTGGATAATGATAGTTACATGGTTTCTGAAGAGTGGGAACGTAAACTTAATCTACTCAAGCGGAGATCGCAGCGTTTATACCAAAAAATTTCTAATCCCCAAACTGAAGAAACTCGGATTGATGATTATGTGATGGAATTAAATAAATGGGTTCGGGAACGATTCAAAGAACCGCGACAAAAGTGGCAAGAACCACAAGTTTTAATCAAAGGTACAAATCATAGCGATGATGGGATTACTTATGCTGAATTTAAGCTCAATTTCTTCGTTGATGATATCAAATTAGAGAATGGTAGAAGAGGTGATCGCGTTAGCAGTCAGATATATCAAGAGGTTTTGCAATATCTCAAGTCTAAAAGTGTGAATGATATTAATATCGTCTGAATTCTGCGAAGTAACCGAAAGATTTCTACAAGATCCGCAACCAACTCAGTGATAGTGGATTCGCCGACTATCTTGGCTGCTTGAGCAACAGCTATAGAATATTTACTCTTAGCTAACAACAAATATACTTTATAAGTCAACAGGACTTACGCAACTGGCACAAAATGCGGGCGGGGCGAAGCCCCGACACACGGGAATTTAAATTAGACCAAACACATATGAACGTCTGGACGTTTTAATTGCTGAATTAGATAATTAGATAGTAAGTTGTGCTTGATTTTATAAATAGTTTGGCCTGTTTGATAGGCTAAATTTTTCAGTCTCAGCCAAACCAACATAGCACAAGCAATATGATTTCTTTGCCGAAAGTATCATCAACTAAACGATTAGTTTTCAAAGGACAATAATAAACTTTATCTAAACCATCAATATAAAGCATTAAATTATTTACCGCATACCACGTATCCATTAAAACAGTATCAAAAGGGAGAAGCTTTTGATATACAAGACCTTGCAGCATATTTTTTACGTGGTCTATCTTAGTTAAACCATCATTATCAGGATTAAAAATACGATAATCAATTACCCAAAAGTTTTGAGTGTTAGGATTCACCAGCCCCGTTGGGGCGGGTATAGGGTGTGGGGTGTTGGGTTGCAGGTTATAAAGAAGCCCCAACAGCCCTAAAGTCAGAAGCGAGGCTTTTTCAAGGCGCTTGCATTGGGCGAGGTTGGAAGCCTCGTCCAATGCCGTATTCCCTACACCCGACACCCTATCCCCCACACCCTTCTTCTCACATATACACAACTGACTATTCCGATTCCTCTGACGATTCCATGTTCATTCCCACTATAATGTCTTCGTACTATTTCGATTTCTTCGGAAAATCTTTTATCTAAAACTGTATCATCAAATATAATACAAGCATCTTCGTCAGTGACAATTAAATTTTTCACATTATCCCAAAGTAGACGAGGAGTTAGCTTTTCATTTTTTAAATAATAATTAATTTTATCATGACTAATATTTTCTAAGTGTTCTGCTAAATTAGTAAGAGTGTAGTTTATTTGACTACTAAGTAAATATTGACAATAATCGAGTTTTGTAAATTTCATATTAAATCATCAATCAACACTTAAAAGATATTTATTATTTTTCCGCTCCAGAGAGGAGCATAAATATCTTATTACTTATGATGTTTGTAATTAAAAATCTATTGTTATAATTTGTAAAATCTTTCTTTTCCCTTTGGGTTTTAAGTCTTAATACCTTATTTGATATCGAAGGTGCGGCGAAGCCACACCAAGACCGATTGTGCCAGTTGCGTAAGTCCTGTAATTATTCAAATGATTGATCGCACAAAAAAGCCTGTCCGATAACAGATCCATTTTGCTCTAGCGATCGGAACCCAGCTTGCAACTCCCTCTGTTGGCGGCCATTGGTCGGCGTAGGTAGGAAAGCGAGTATAAAGCGATCGCACCGATATCCTTGATTTTTGTCCGACGGTAGCATTAAATAAAGTTTATTTGGATCTAGTGACAAACTACCATTAGCGGCAATTCCAGCTTGCGACTGGAGTAATTGCTGTTGTATATCTTGAGGTTTTAGACCTGTAGACTCAATGTAGTTTTGGGCAAAGCCGGGTAAGTTGTGATCTATTCCAGGGTAAAAATATTTAGAATACTGGTGTCGGCGACGGATGCTTAATTGTCTGATTACTGCTGCTGTCTGAAACTGTCTTCTCTATGAGACGGTACGTGAACAATTTTGAAGAATTATTTTGAGTTTTGAATTTAAAAAATGTCTCGTTCTGGCTACACACTCCCAGTATTTGCCTGTGCTGCTGCTATTGCAGCTTTACATTGGTTACGCGATCGCCAACCCCTAAAATTTGCGTCTGTAGATTTGATTGAACCCGCTCAAATCGCCGAAATCCCAATTGAACAGGTAGCAGGACTATCTGAAAATATGGCTTTAGCAATCACCCGCAGCGATCCTGGTGATAATCTCGATTTGACTAAAGATACACCGATTTGGGCATTGGTGGAATGGCGAGAACAGGGTGATGATGCTGTAATTATTAAAGGTGGGGAAGGAATTGGCAGACAGGTAAATGCTGATGACAAGCCTGCTATCTATGCGTATGCTCAAAGGCTCTTGCAAAAGAATTTGCAACGGATGTTAACACCGGGGGAAAAAATCACGGTGACGATTATTCTACCCCAAGGGCGATCGCTTGCTGTTCGGACTTCAAATTCTGCCTTTGGTGTGGTTGAAGGACTTTCCCTTTTAGGCACAACCGGCATTTCTCAACCCTTAAGTACACCAGATCAACTAGCAGTTTTTCGGGCGGAATTACAAAATAAAGCCAGTCGTTTTGAAAGTTTGGTATTCTGTATCGGCGAGAATGGCCTAGATTTGGCGCGTAAACTAGGGATTAATCCTGAACAATTGGTCAAAACTGCTAACTGGCTCGGTCCAATGTTGGTAGAAGCTAATGTGCTGGGTGTGAAAGAAATCTTATTATTTGGCTATCACGGTAAGCTGATGAAACTAGCAGGGGGAATTTTTCACACCCATCACTACTTGGCTGATGGACGTAGGGAAATTTTGACGGCGCACTGTGCGATCGCTGGTTTAAAATCACCAGATATCCAAGTAGTGTTTAATAGTGCTACAGCTGAAGCAGCACTGACATATTTACGATCGCTAGATACTTCTACTGGTAGTGATTGGGTAAATCAAGTTTACACTGCGATCGCCGAAACTATTGATGTTCGTTCTCAAGAATACATCCAAAGCCATAGCGAAAGCGGCACAGGGGTAACAATCTGTGGCTCTATTCTTTTTGATCGCGATCGCAAAATTATCGTGAAGAGCAAAACTGCCGCTCTGTTAATGGGAAAATTATGTTAATTTATGATGAATAATCGTAAACAATCCAAATAAATAATCTTTTCAGTGACCACTCTAGGATAAATTTATCGTTCTAATACCATCTCAGACTCAGGGGTTATACAAACGCACTTAAGTTCGTATTTGTATAGGTTTTCTATACCATTATCAGTATGACTAATCTGATAAGGCTATCACTACAGACTACAGAGCAACTATCTACCTTACATTTAAACTCCCTGCATCATGAATACAGCGGTGACTCTACTAACCGAACAGACGCCTCAAACACTTGAACCTTTGAAGCGGCTAGATCGGCAATTAATTATAATTTTGGACTTCGGCTCTCAATACTCTGAGCTGATTGCCCGTCGTATCCGCGAGACTCAAGTGTACTCTGAAGTTTTGTCCTATCGCACGACTTCTGCACATCTGCGCCAACTCAATCCTAAGGGAATTATCCTCTCTGGTGGGCCGAATTCGGTTTACAGTGATAACGCTCCCCATTGTGACCCAGAAATCTGGAATTTGGGAATACCTATTTTGGGTGTTTGCTATGGGATGCAGTTGATGGTAAACCAACTCGGTGGGGAAGTGGTAAAAGCCGAGCGAGGTGAATATGGCAAAGCATCATTGTATATTGATGATCCGACAGATTTGCTCACCAACGTCGAAGATGGCACTACCATGTGGATGAGTCATGGAGACTCAGTTATCCAAATGCCACCAAGGTTTGAATTGCTAGCACATACAGAAAATACCCCCTGTGCTGCCATTGCCGATCACGAAAAGAAATTTTACGGCGTTCAGTTTCATCCAGAGGTGGTGCATTCTCTTGGTGGTATAGCATTAATCCGTAATTTTGTCTACCACATCTGCGATTGCGAACCCACTTGGACAACAGCGGCTTTTGTCGAAGAAGCAATTCAGGAAATTCGCGCCAGAGTTGGTGAAAAGCGGGTGCTGTTGGCACTGTCTGGGGGAGTTGATTCTTCTACTTTGGCCTTTTTGCTGTCTAAAGCGATTGGAGATCAACTAACTTGCGTGTTTATCGACCAAGGCTTTATGCGAAAGTATGAGCCAGAGCGATTGGTCAAGCTGTTTCAAGAGCAGTTTCACATTCCTGTAGAGTATGTTAATGCCCGCGATCGCTTTTTAGCCACGATTGCTAATATCACAGATCCTGAAGAAAAACGCCGCCGCATCGGACACGAATTTATCAGTGTATTTGAGGAAACATCTAAACGTCTCGGTCAGTTTGATTATCTAGCTCAAGGGACTCTTTATCCAGATGTCATCGAATCTGCTGATACCAATGTTGATCCTCAAAGTGGTGAGCGGGTAGCGGTAAAAATTAAGAGTCATCATAATGTTGGCGGTTTGCCCAAAGACCTAAGATTTAAATTGGTGGAACCACTACGGAAACTATTTAAAGATGAAGTCCGCAAAGTTGGGCGTTCCATTGGTTTACCAGAAGAAATCGTCCAACGGCAACCTTTTCCTGGGCCTGGCTTGGCAATTCGGATCTTGGGCGAAGTCACATCTGAGCGGTTAAACATTTTGCGCGATGCCGATTTGATTGTGCGGCAAGAAATTAACCAACGCGGCTTGTACCACCAAGTTTGGCAAGCATTTGCTGTTTTGCTACCAATTCGTAGTGTTGGCGTTATGGGCGATCAACGTACCTACGCTTATCCGATTGTTTTGCGGATTGTTACTAGTGAAGATGGCATGACTGCGGATTGGGCGAGAGTCCCTTACGAGGTGCTGGAAGTAATTTCTACCCGGATTGTGAATGAGGTGAAAGGAGTGAATCGGGTGGTTTATGACATCACCTCTAAGCCACCTGGAACTATTGAGTGGGAATAATCAAGTTTTGAGTCTCTTGTATGGTTTTGGAACGCTTGGAGTAGTTCACATTCACATATCTCAAAATGGCAATGCCGACGCTGAAAATGATTCAGGTCGGCATTTTCTATTTTTTGCAGACAATTAGCCGCAAATTGGATGATGGCTAGACGAATTGAGTTATTGTCTAGAAAAATCGGCGCGATCGCAGTAAAATTACCAATGGTGTGGTGACAGAAACAAAACAAGGAGTTCATTAGAAATAATTTTTATTTTATCAAACAGAATTTAGGAGTCAGGAGTCAGAATGAATTCTGACCGAAAAAGCGGATAGCGCAGCGTCTCCGGCTCCGCTCCTGAATTCTGACTTCTGAATTCTTCTTCAACAACGTTCATGGAGATGTTATGGAACCTGCTCTTCCTCTTGCTGGCTGCGCAGCGTCACGCTGCACGTAAGAGTACGGTGATTTTGAATTGGTTAGACTATTTTGCTCCAGTTTCAAAGCTAATTTGCTCAGACTTGTATGCTGGTGGCTCGACGTGAATTAAAATCCTCACTGGACGGAACCGTTCTTCTAATCGGCTTTCTACTTCTTCGGTGATGTGGTGAGCAGTTTCTACATCTGGTGCATCTACTATTAAATGCATTTCAATGAAGACTTGACGACCAAGAACACCGCGAGAGGCGATCGCATGACAGTTAATTACACCTGGAACAGAAGTAGCGATCGCATGTATTGCTTCTGGTGCGATCGCCATTTGATCTACAAGCCAAGGCAAATTCTCTTTTAAAACTGACCAACCACTCCAAAATACCAACAAAGCGACAGGAAAAGATAACACCAGATCCATCCATTGATAACCTAGCCAAACTCCTATCAAGCCACTAATTACAGAGATTGTCACCCAAATATCGCTCATGGTATGTGTAGCATCAGCTATGAGAATTGAGCTACCTACCCGCCTACCCACACTACGTTCGTAAAACGCCACAAAAATATTCACGCCCAGCACAATTAGTAATAACCACAACTCAGGTGGCGATATTCTCACAGGTTCACCACCACCTTTGAGAATTCGTTCGATTGCTCCTTGCAGAATTTCAAAACAGGCTATTCCTAAAAATGAGGCAATTCCTAAAGCTCCTACTGCTTCAAATTTATGGTGTCCGTAGGGATGCTCGCGATCGGGTTGTGGAGAAGAAAATTTACTTGCAATTAATCCTAAAACGTTGTTAGCACTATCTGTCACACTATGCAAGGCATCAGCTAGCAAACTCAAAGAACCTGTCCAGTAGCCCACAAGTGCTTTTAATCCCATTACAAATACGTTGAGCAGTAAGGTAATGATTAAAACCTTTTGCACTTCGGCGCGGTTATCGTAAGTCATAGATAATTTATCACATCAAGTTTTATGACTTCTAATGTATAACTCAAAACACAAATAAATACATATGAAATGTTTCAAAGTCTTACACAGTAAAAGTTAAGTATCTCTATAACTGCTAACTTTTATCCTAACTGTTGACATTTTTTCTAACTAATATGAGCTATAAGCCTGACAGCCAGTAGTAATAGCTTTGCTGACAACAGCATATTTTTAGCATTAATAATAGGCAGATTTTAATTTATTTTATTTGTCCGTAAATCTGATAATTTTGTACTTTTTATATCCAGTTGCCAGGGGTGTTAGGGAAGTTTAATTAATTAACTGCCACCACCAAATCCATTATTTGTTAATTGACTGAGTATTAAGGTTGACTACCGATTGCGGTAATATTATTACAACGAAGTCGAGCAGCACAGGTGGGCTACCCTACTTCACGCAATTGAAAACTGCTATAGCAAAAAGTTTTAATAAAAAACATATGTCTTCAATTCCTCTAACATTGAACTTAATTGAAGGTTCTGTCTCCTTCAGTTTTTCGCCCCAGGCAGCACGAGAATTAAAAGCAGCAACAGATCAATTAATGGAGCGTTTGAAAGCTGTCGCTGCTAAACCCATTCCTGGCGGTGGTAAAGTCACTCACCAGCCTCCCCTAGAATATCGTTACACAGGCGAGGTCTTTTTAGAAATTTTCTGTAATCCTAATATCTGGCCGACTCCCTTCGCAGCCAAAGTCCTGCTGACTGTCCGCAACATCAACATTCGTTTGACTACAGAAGCTGAACTTACTCGTATTATTGAAGACATTAATCAGTATTTAGAGCAAGTTGGGTAATATTTCTAAAAAAATTACCGGAACAGTTCAACATTGGGAACTACCCGGTTAGAGAATTTACATATTAGTACAGCACGACGGAAACAAACCACTCACTCCCAATCAATGAAACCCTTGCGGTATAGAAATTACGAATTACGTTGGCTAGTCTTGACTACGGCACGCTGCACCTAGCTTGCTTCCCAGTAGGGGGTACGAGCCTTATTACGAATTCTGCGTAGTGGTACTAGACTCAAGTTGTAGCATCAGATCTAGAGAACAATTGGTTCTGATGCTTTCCTTAACCTAAAAATTGTATAAAATGAGACTTTAATGCTTCCGTATTAATGAAAAACGCAAGATTCTGAATCGGGTGATGCTCATCAAAAGCCAGAGATTATCCCCCAGATTGGGTGTCGAATCGTTTATTGTGAAATCCACAAATCGAAAATAAACTCCCAATCCCAAAATCCGAAATCAACGTTGATTAGTCGTTGTCCCATTGTTCGCGACCAATTAGATCGCCAATGCGATCGCGTAACAAAAAGTCACATTTTTCTAATTCACATTCAACGCAAACCCACTCTCTCGCTGGAATGTATTGGCAGAGTGTATATATTGGCTGTTGTCGGCTGACCATTCCCTTTTGCACTAATCGGCGTGCTTCGTCTTGGATCACATCTAGAGAGTAGTAATTGATAGAAGGCACCGTATTCACACTCATGGTTTTTACTCACAAATTAACACTTAAATAGTGTTCCCGTTAATAATTAGGAACAAACATGACAGAAATTAGACTTGTGGCCAGGATTTTTGTAGTTTGCTATACGGAACTATTTTTATTTTGACGCTACATATCCTAAAATTATCTCAAGAAATGTTAAGAAAGTCAATAAATCCTGACATTTTGCAAAAATCCGCTTTACAAAAAAATTCAGAGTAGTTAACTTAACATGCTTAGGTAGCTGTATGATTTTTATTCAACAGGTCTGAAAGTTTTGCTATTACTGCCTTTGGGCATGATTTAGCGAGTGGGAAGAACTGACATAGCGTAGGCGCATCGCTTACATATTAAATAATCACCTTAAAGTCGTATCTAGAACTGCTGGTATTTATCTAAGAGTAAACAACATCAGAATGTTTTTCACGAGCTAGGGTATAAATTATTGCAAAATATCACGGCTAAAGTACACCATCAAGGTTTTTACCTAGCATGTATTAACAATTTCTTAAACATCTGTAGGGGGGTAGAGTAATTGGTCTTTGAAGACGCGATAAATCGCGTCTCTCTACATGAGGGCTTTGGGCTTATCTGAATTGTATTGGGGACGAAAGCTAAAACAAACAGAAAGCGTATATATGGAACTAACGCTCCCTGAAGCAGGTTATGTTTACATTAAAACAGACGCGATTAAGTCACGTCTGTAAACTGTTTGGCGGATTTGCTGAGATTAATTGTTCTGAAGTTACATTGTTATTTAAGTTACTTATTCAGTAAATGATTTCTCATCTTGCTCAGTGCTGTCTTCTACTGCTACCAGATTTTCTGGCGGACGCTCATCGTTAAGTTTGCTTAGTAGTGCCAGTACCTTATTACCGCGTTCGATGGAGCGATCTTCGAGAAATATCACCTCTGGTGTACGACGCAGCCGTACCCGCGCTCCAAGTTCGCTGCGGACGTAACCTGTAGCCGACTTTAAGCCTGCCATTGTTTCTACCTTAGCTTCATCTGTACCATAGATACTGACGTAGATTTTGGCGTGTTGGAGATCGCCGGAAACATCAACATCAGTAACACTTACCATTCCTGTACCCACACGGTCATCCTTGATGCCGTTGAGCAGCATTTGGCTAACTTCCCGTTTTATCAGTTCAGCAACGCGGGAAACGCGGCGATTTGTAGCCATAAAAATTTCGCCTCCTCACAGAGGTTATACAACAAAAATAGATTGCAAGTTGGGTAGACAGTACTTAGCGGGAGCAACGCCAAGAGCAACAGTCTGTCTAGATTGTACTCAAGCCTAGCATTGCACGTAGGGTAAGAGTAAGAAAGAATAGGCTGCCCACAAATAAACCTAAGATGGCGATCAAGGTAATTGGGCGTTTCAACAGTGGCACTAATGGTGCAAAGGTGTTTAAAAATACACCTAAGAGGACAGTAATAAAATAGCGGGGGTAGCGAAAGACGTTATCCCAAAATCCGTCAAACATCTGAATTTATACTCCTTTATTATAATTCAGGTGGTCTATCTTACCTTTTTTTCATGGCTTTATTCTAATACGTGTTGCTTTTGTCGCACTATACTAATATAAAATATAATTTCTCATAAGCACCATATAGTTTTCCATTTGATTAAATTAATAGTAATGCTAACTCAACTCAATGATAAAAGTTGTTATCGTCCGTTCCTCAAATGGGCTGGCGGTAAAAGTAAATTAATTCACAAATATATTAAATATTTACCCCCCAATATTGGTAACGTTAAGTGTTACTATGAACCGTTTTTAGGCAGTGGCGCTTTATTTTTCTATTTGGTAAATCGATACTCGACAATAAAATCGTCATATTTAACTGATATTAATGAAGAATTAGTTAATACATATCAATGTCTTAAAAACAACCTTGACGATTTAATTTTATTATTACAAGAGCATGAAAAACAACATAATGAATATGCTAATTACTATAAAAAAAATGGTGGGCAAAGTAACAATAGTAAAGATAAAAATCAGTATTACTACAAGGTAAGAGACGAAAGCTACGACAGAGATATTGAAAGAGCAGCTCGTTTAATTTATCTTAATAGAACCTGTTTCAATGGACTTTATAGAGTCAATTCACGAGGTACATTCAATGTACCATTAGGTAGATATGAAAATCCCAAGATTTGTCAAATAGATTTACTGGGTTCAGCATCAAAAGCACTTTCTATGGCTGAGGTGAAAACAGCAGATTTTAAGGAAGTACTAGATTACGCAAACAGCAGTGATGATTTTGTTTATTTTGATCCACCGTACCATCCTATTAGTAAAACTAGCTATTTTACAGCTTATAGTAGCCACTGTTTTAGTGAGGATGACCAAAAAAAATTGAGCGACATTTGTGCAACGCTAGCAAGCCGAGGTGTCAAAGTTATGGTATCAAACTCCTATTGTAAAGAGATTGAAGACATTTATAAAGAAATTGGTTTTCAAATCCACACAATACAAGCAGCACGAACAATTAACTCTAATATAGAAAATCGAGGGACAATTTCAGAATATTTAATTACGTCTTATTAGAGATGGTTGTTTGACCATGCAATAAATCTATCCAAACTATAAACTGCTAATAAGTTTTGATTATAGTCAACTTGTTTTTTAAACCAATCAAGCGCTTTTTGCCTCATACCTTCGCCGCCCATGACTAAAATAGTTGGTGCAGGATAAAAAGACTGAATGTTTAAGTTGAGGTAAGGAAATTTTTCATCAACTGAACCACCGCTTTCTTGCCATTTACACTCAATAATTAATCCAGATGGAAATTTAACTGAGTCCATAACATAAAAGTCCACATATAGATCGGTTTGATATATTCCGGTTCCAATATAAACACTTCTGGCATAGCATTTTGGTAGCACAGTAGAGTTTAATATGTATTCTCTTTGGTGCTGTTTTGGTACATTGGGACTTACTTGATAATATTCATGTGCCCTTAATGTTCCTTCTACAGTCGTTTCTAAAACCTGGCCAGATTTATTTGCCCGTCCGCCTTGAGTCAGAGCCATCCTAGATTCCTCTGGTAAAAGTATCTCTTATTCTAGGATTTCACGGAAGCAGTCACAAATAGTAAGTTTCTTAATATGAATTTTTGATAAAATTACAAAGAGTAGTATCCTTGTACTAAATAAATACAAATGTATTAATAATTTGGATGAGTAATAGGTTACTAATTCAGATAAGGAGGGAAAAGAAGGGAATTTCCTTTTGCTTTTTTCTTTTAATACTTTTCCTAACTCTTGTAAATGTGCATTCTATTGCAAGCGACTACGCCATTTTTCTGGGTCTTGGGAACAGTGGAAAACAGCGTAGATAATAGTCTCCTGTTCATTAAACTCGTAAAAAATGACGTAGGGAAAACGCCTGATTGTAGCGCGGCGATAGGTTTCATAAACAATCTGGTATGTGCTGGGGTGACGCTGAATTAAATTCAGGCAGGCATCAATACAGCGTAGAAACTCAACGCCTAACCCAAATTCCCGCTCCTCGTACCAGTCACAAGCTTCGATAATGTCTAGTTCTGCGGCTGTAAGGACAGTTAATTTTCTAGCCATGCCGTTGAGAGATTCTGGCTTTTACATCTTCCCAACTGTTGCCAATGGCTGGGTTTTGTAGATATTCGGCTTTGCGGCGGGCTAGCTCTTGTTTCTGCCAATCTAAAACTGGGAGTGCTGCTGGTGTGGCTGCAATTTCATCCCATAAATCTTCTACTAGTTGAAGTTTTTCCGCTCTCGAAAGACTAGAGAGTTCAGGAAATACTGGGTTCATGTTCTTCTATAATTTTATTCACTTTCATTATTACACCCCAGAACCGCCATATCTATAACAAAATTTCTAATAACTGGAATTGAACGTGAATAAATTTTAGTGATTTCGCCTTAGCTTCAACCCGTCTGTGCCTCAGTATGACCGTTGCGGATAGCCCACGCTATTTCTAAAAGTTGAGTCCAGCGCTTTTGCAGCTGTTTGGGGGTGCATTTGATGGTTTTGGCGATCGCTTGGTCGTTTTCTCGTGCAGTTTTTAACTGTAATATTTGCTGTTGCTGCTCTGTGAGTTGATTCACAAAGATTTCCCACTGCTGAGAAGATAAACCCAACTTTTGCTCTAAACCTGCGCCTAACCATTGATGTACCAATTGCCAGTGGTGTTGTTTGGCAAACTTTTCTACGTGGTATTTAAACCGTTGTTGGAGATAATCGCGTTGACGGCTGGTTAAACCGAGAATTTGGTCAATTTCTGGCGCTGAGAGGTCTTGGAGTTTTAAACTGAGGTAGTTCATACAATCAGATTGGCCTTGAGACTCCAGGTATTTCATCAACTCAGTGATGACGCGATCGCGTTCTGACTCTTCTGATGGATCGAAATTGGCTTTGGCGACCATTTGCGATCGCAGCTGTTGTACCGCCGAGTTACGCTGGTAAGATTCTGCTTCTTCACCCTTAGCAGACTCCACCGCCATTTCAATATCCACGGTAGTTTCTTGAGGCTGACGACGAGCAAAACCTTGGGCCCGCAAGATAATCAATTGCTGATTTGCACCACCAGGTAAATTGATCCGGCGTTTGGCATATTGCTCTGTAAAGGCCATGTATTCAGCTAATTGCAGCTGAGTACGCGGCGTGTGATCATCAGGTAGTTCGTTTTCTCTGCGGAAAGCTTTGATAGCTTCAATATAAAATGCTTGTAAAAAATCTTCAATCAGGCTGTAACGAGCCTCAAAACCCAACTCAGAGCCGGATATAGTTACATGACGGTAAACCATAGCGCCCAAAGTGCTATGTAATTCTACACGCCCTTGTTTTGAACCTAGTTGGTAGTAACGTAAGCACTTTTGCATCCGATGCCTTCCCAACGTTATCTGCCAAGACTTAATTTGCCCAGATGTTTGGATTCGAGAGCTTTTATCGCAAATGCGTTCTACTTCTATGGCTATGCGCTTTGCTAAAATTTCTACGCACCTGGGCGCTGCTTTTACTTGCACTTGCATTTCCTGACACAGCAATTGAATCAAGGTATCGCTGCTGCTATCTGAAAATTCTTCGGTCGAAATGTGGTTTTCAAAAATGGGTGTAGAGTTTGGTAGATTGACGACGTTAGCTTTCATAACTTTTCTAGGGAGTAGTATTGCACCGTAATTACAACGCAGACACAGCAATCAAGGCGGGACTTGGCTGGAAAATCTTTGGGCATTCATCCATCAAGACTTGCCCCATATAATGCTCACATCTAAAGCTCATATATAAAACTGTAAGAAATACGAAAGAGTTACGGTTATGGCAATGTGTCGGTTTTTTTTACAAGCCACCACATCAACGCTGGCACATGGATATCCACTATTTTCTTAAACTTGTCAAATACCTTCGTGTGCCGACTGTTGCCACCATCTTGTTATATCCACGGTGATGGTCTTTAAGTATGACAATTTCAAAACTGGAGTCATTTTTATCACATTTTCCGAAACAAAGAGGTGCGTCGGTGAAGTTGAATTCTTATACCCACGCTGCTGCTGCTTCCCAACCTAAACCCCTCCGTATAATTATTGGTTTGTCTTCCGTCATATCCAAAATAGTAGACACTTCAAATGTAGGTTCCTCGCCAGTGTCTACAATGATGTCTACCAAGTTGTCCAAACGGTCAAATAGCTCTACCCGCGACAGAATAGTTTCTGGATCTATCCGAATCATGCCATCATCTGCTTCATCTGGTGGCAGATGTGCTGAAGTTGAAATAATCGGATTGTCTAATGCTGCCAGCAATTTCAAACACACAGTATGGTTTGGGACTCTAATACCAGTAGTTTTCCGCTTGGGACTTTGCACCAATCGCGGGACTAACTTAGTCGCTGGCAGCAAAAAGGTGTATGGCCCTGGTATCAGGCGCTTCATAATCCGATAGGCTGTGTCACTTACGGAGGCATAAGTTGCCACATTTGAAAGCGAGGGACATAAAAATGTTAGTGGTTTATCATTTGCTAGCTGTTTAATTTGCCGCACTCGTTCTACCGCCGACTTGGCATTCAAATCACAACCGATCGCATAAACTGTATCAGTAGGGTAAAGCATGACTGCGCCACTAGAGAGCGCCGACTTTATTTCCTCTATTCGGCGAATTTGAGGATTATCCGGATGAACTGGGAAAATTTTTGCCATAGGACGGGGAGTGGGGAGTGGGGAGTG
>NZ_WBKM01000238.1 GCF_015714725.1 Nostoc sp. WHI | reverse complement strand
GGGGAGTGGGGAGTGGGGAGTGGGGAGTGAGGAGTGAAGAGTGAGGAGTGAGCATTGGGCATTGGGTACTTGGAAAACTCTTCCCTACTCCCTACTCCCTACTCCCTACTCCCTACTCCCTACTCCCTACTCCCTACTCCCTACTCCCCAAAATTTATTCGTCTTCTGCAAACACGAAACGATATAACTCGCTGGGGTCTGGTTCGGGGCTGCTTTCGGCGAACTTAACTGCCTCGTCGATCACATCTTGAATTTTACGATCAATTGCTTTAAGTTCTTCCTGATCCGCTAGATTTTGCTCTAGTAAATAAGCTGCCAACTTCTTAATTGGGTCACGGGCAAACCAAAATTCTTTCTCAGCTTTGCTTCGCATTTCATCAGGGTCTGCCAAGGAGTGACCCCGGAAGCGGTAGGTAAGTGCCTCAATTAATGTTGGCCCTTCACCTGCACGGGCACGAGCTACAGCTTCTTGAGCTACGGCTCGCACTGCCAGTACATCCATGCCATCTACTTCCACGCCCACCATGTTAAATACACTGGCTTTTTTATAAATCTCTGGCTGAGAAGTTGCTCGCTCATGGGACATACCAATGGCCCACTTATTATTTTCGACCACAAAAAGAATTGGCAGTTTCCATAGGGCTGCCATATTTAGCGTCTCGAAAAACTGGCCGTTGTTAGCTGCACCGTCGCCAAAAAAGCAAGCTGTCACTTGGTCAGCATTTTGATCTCCTAGCACTTCGCGGCGGTATTTGCTTTGGAAAGCTGCACCAGCTGCTACAGGAATTCCCTCAGCCACAAAAGCATAGCCACCTAGTAAGCGATGTTTGGCAGAAAACATGTGCATAGAACCACCGCGCCCTTTGCTGCAACCTGTGGCTTTGCCAAATAATTCTGCCATTACCTCTTTTGCTGGTACACCCGCACTCAGAGCATGAACGTGGTCGCGGTAAGTACTACAAACGAAATCTTCACCCGGTCGCATTGACTGTACAACGCCACTACAAACGGCTTCTTGACCATTGTACAAATGGACAAAACCAAACATTTTGCCCCTGTAGTACATTTCAGCGCACTTGTCTTCAAACAAGCGCCCTAAAACCATGTCTTCATATAACCGTAACCCTTCTTGTTTAGTAATGTGCGTAGTAGCAGCATTAAATGTGGGTAAAGTCCGCTCTTGAACCATTATTTTTGAGTATCCCTGTTGTACAACTTAAAGTCACGGTCTTAAATAAGTTTGGTTTAATAACACCTGAGCTTCTAACAGACTAGCGTTTACAAGAGTCAACAATCAAACTTTATTTATGCACCAAAAAAGGATCTTAAGGAATGGGTAAATTTAGGATTTTACGGAAAGTCTGAGCCTTGGCTTTCGGCACTCAGACGATACCTATGGTCGCCTCTGTGCGTAGCTTGGCTTTTGAGTAAAGTACAAGTCGGCATAGTCACCCAAAGTCGTGGCTTAACTTTCCAAGACGAATTTTTAACTTTTCAGCTTATGCCCCCTGAGAATTTGACTCTAACGGCAATATCTGCCGTTGTGAGTTTTCCTCTTTCACCATTCCCCTTGATAGACTAGCAATCAAGATAGACTGCTTTCTGCATATCCATTAACAATTTATTAAAAAAAGGGACGCAAAAGTTTCTATACCTAAATGTCTAATTGTAATTAAAGGTTAAATATGGTATTGTATTGTTCTCCTGTTATCAGGGTTAACTCCCAGTAGCGGTATTTTAATGACCGCATTAAGTAAAGTTCCGAAAAATCAATCAATAGCTTCCTGCGATCGCAACATTTATGCCGTTACCAAAAGCGGTAGTTGTGTTTTATGGCATTGAGGGCTGATACTAGTCGTTGTAAACCAAAAATACTAAGAATTAAAGCAAAAAACTGAGCCTTTCTAGGCGAAAGCAAAAAATTATTACTAGAATGTGACTCACAATTTCGGGAAGGTACAAAACAAGTTGTTGCAATATACACTTGTAGAGTAGATTCTACACGGTATCATTATGGCACGGTTTTACAGGACTGGGACGCTCTAGGTGAATTATGTTGATCACGGTGCAGGGGAAGTAGGCTGTGCGAATTCCGCTAGATTACTACCGAATTTTAGGACTACCGTTAGTGGCAAGTGATGAACAATTGCGGCAGGCATATAGCGATCGCATTGTACAATTGCCAAGACGTGAGTATTCTCAACCAGCAATTTCTTCTCGTAAACAACTCATAGAAGAAGCTTACGTGGTTTTATCAAATCCAAAAGAACGCAGTACCTACGATCAGCTTTATCTTGCTCATGCCTATGATCCTGATAACCTTGCTGCTGCCGCAGTAGCACTGGAAAATCGTCCAGAGAGCCACAAAAGAAGTATTGATGCCCAGAGTCTGGGCATCGAAATTTCCCAAGACGAGTTAGTTGGTGCTTTATTAATTTTGCAAGAGTTAGGAGAATACGAACTTGTACTAAAACTAGGTCGTCCGTACCTGCTGAATAAAAGCGGTGTTCCAAGTACTCGAAAGGGCAATAATTTAGCAGACGAAGAAATACATCAAAGTGCTGAACGTCCAGATGTCGTTCTCACTGTTGCCCTTGCCTGTCTAGAACTAGGTCGAGAACAATGGCAACAAGGTCACTACGAAAATGCCGCTATATCCCTAGAAACTGGTCAAGAATTACTAGCACGCGAAGGGTTTTTCTCCAGTGTACAGGCGGAAATTCAGGCGGATCTTTACAAATTGCGACCATATCGAATTTTAGAGCTGCTGGCACTATCTCAAGAAAAGACTGCCGAACGACGCCAAGGCTTAGAATTATTGCAAAACCTTTTAGAAGATCGTGGCGGGATTGATGGCACAAACAATGATGAGTCTGGTTTAAACATAGATGACTTTCTGCGATTTATCCAGCAGTTACGTCACCACTTAACAGTTGCAGAGCAGCACAAGTTATTTGAAGCCCAAAGCAAACGTTCTTCTGCTGTTGCCATTTACCTAGCCGTTTACGCCTTAATAGCACGGGGATTTGCTCAACGGCAACCGGCTTTAATTCGTCAAGCAAGGCAAATGCTAATGCGTTTGGGCAAGCGCCAAGATGTACATTTAGAACAGTCGCTATGTGCGTTACTTTTGGGACAAACCCAAGAAGCAACTCGTGTTTTAGAACTTAGTCAAGAATACGAAGCTTTAGCTTTTATTCGGGAAAAATCTCAAGACTCTCCAGATTTATTACCAGGGCTATGTCTATATGCAGAACAGTGGTTGCAACACGAAGTATTTCCCCATTTTCGAGATTTGCTAAACCAGCAAGCTTTCCTAAAAGACTACTTTGCCAACCAACAAGTGCAAGCTTATTTAGAAGCACTGCCAACGGATGCAGAAACAACTAATGAATGGGCTGTAATTAACCCCCAATCTTTTCCCCAGACAAATAATCCCCGTTTCCCCAACAATTCAACTGGGACTTCAGGGCAATTTAATCATAGTAGAACACCTGACCCAGATTTGCCAGAAACACCAATAAAAGAAAGACCTGAATATTCAAACTACTCGCAACCTAGATGGAATTCGTCTAAAAGTGGACAATCAGAAGAACCTTCTATACAGGTTCCTACTGCCGAACGCCTGACCAGAGGCACTAATCAGCATTTGAATGGTTCAGCTAAAACTGCTGCACCCGGTCATAACCAAAAGCGTAGGAGGAAAAAACCTACTCAATCTGCTAGCCGAGAACGTGTACCGGTTAATCGTCCTCGTCATCCTCGGCGACGGCGAACTTTTGCTAACACCATAGAAGGAAAAACACGGCTAGTATGGAAAGTGTTTATTTCTTTAGTGAGTTTATTAGTTTTATGGGTGTTAGTCACAACGACTTTTGGATGGTTAAAAAATCTGTTTTTCCCTACACCAACTGTGCGTAATTTACAGCTATTCATAGAGATAAATCAACCACCAACATTTATTCCCAACCGAAACAGTAAACTACAATCACCAGAAGGTCTTTTAACAGATGCAACGGCGGAGGAAGTCATTCAGACGTGGCTATCTACTAAAGCCGCAGCTTTAGGCCAGAATCATGAGATTGATAGTTTAGGGCAGATTTTAACTGGTTCAGCCCTATCTCAATGGCGGCTGATTGCTCAACAAGAGAGGTTAGACAACCGCTACCGAAAGTACAATCATAGTCTGAAGGTGGAATCTGTAGATAAGATTGATTTATTCGCAGACCGTGCCGCAGTGGAAGCTACGGTGAAAGAAGTAACACAGTTTTATGAAAATGGCCAGTTTAAAAAGTCTTCTGACGATAATTTGCGAGTCCGATATGATTTGATTCGGTACAAAGGTAAGTGGCGCATCCAAAATATGTCAATTGTCAATCAGATAATACCAATTATTTAAAAGCTTGCACAAAATAGTTTTATTGCTCAATCACGTCTAAAAATTAGTTTAACAAACAGCACATTCACCAGAGGCGGAGCGTCTCCGGTGTTTTTTAATCAGAAGCTCCAACTACATTCTGGTCATAATCAATTAAAGAACCTGTCATCATTTGTGAATCATCACTGAGTAAATAAGCAGTTAACTTAGCAACATCTAAAGGCTTAATTAAACGTCCAAAAGGTTGTTTAGCTTCAGCCAATTCTAACCAATTACCCTGCTGACTCATAGCTTTCTGAATAAGATGCTCATTGGGAGTATCCATCCAGCCAATATTTAAACCATTAACGCGGATGTAATCTTTTCTCAAAGCATGAGCAGTATTTTTTGTAAAGGTTGCTAAAGCTCCTTTAGAAGAAGAATAAGCAGTCAAATAAGGCTGTCACCCATAACTAGAAACACTAATAATATTAACAATACTTCCTGGTATTTTTTCTCTTTTCATTACTCGTACTACTTCTTGAGTAAGGATAAAAGGTGCGCGAACATTAACCGCAAATAATAAATCCCACAATTCAACGGTTGTATCTTCTAAATAACCTCTAGTACTTAAACCTGCTGCATTAACTAAACCATCTACTCGACCAAAATGGCGATCGCATTCTGCTACTAAAAAGCGACAATCAGATTCTTTAGCTAAATCTGTAGCAATAAATATACTACTACAGTTTAATTCTTCTAAAGACTGCCTTACCTTCTCACCTTAAAGAAAAAATAACCCTCACTTTTGAACCTTTTAGTAATAAGCTTCTACTCTATTGAGAATAGACTGTCTTTATTGACATGATGCGATCGCTTTAACCATGACGGTGATCGTAAAAGTCTAGTTTATGTTTAATAGATTCAAAAATTACGTCAAGATGTTCAAATCAAATTGCAATGAGTGAAAATTAGAGAGGTCTGTTATATGCTGTTTAATTGCTGCCTTTGATAACCCGTTAAGGATATCAATGATATGTTTCACTCTTAATTTTCTCGGCTACTGTAACTATGACTTTGATATTCGTTATCCTAGAAACTAAGGAGTGTTTTTGTGTGGCGATTGTTACTTGATTTAGTAGCAATCGCTTTTTATTTTGATTGTCAGAAGTACTGGTGCTAATACACTTTTTCAATGTTGTCTACCATTTGCTAGAGAAGTCATCTTTGTAACAAATAATTTCTTAAGACAGTTAATTGCTTGACTACGTAGAAATTCAAGCATTGATGCGATCGCAAAGCAATGAGCATCATTCACCGTGACTAATAGACCTCTTGCAAAAGTCCTTCTTTGCGCCTTTGCGCCTTTGCGTGAGACAAAAAATTAATAAGATTGGATTGCTAGCTCAGTAATTACCCGACGCTAGACAACAAATTATTGAGAATGGACTTGTGTTGTGAACCAACGGACTTGTGTTGTGAACGAATGGACTTGTGTTGTGAACCAACGGACTTGTGTTGTGAACGAATGGACTTGTGTTCTGAACGAATGGACTTGTGTTGTGAACGAATGGACTTGTGTTCTGAACGAACGGGCTTGTGTTCTGAACGAATGGACTTGTGTTCTGAACGAATGGACTTGTGTTCTGAACGAACGGACTTGTGTTCTGAACCAACATTACATTTTGTATGTATTGTGAATTTATCTAAATCCAGGGTATGCGATCGCTTCTAGTGAAACGCTACCAAATCTGGATTCTAGGGATTGAATTAGCACGATGACCCCGTTCTTAGGTATTAAATATTAAATGTAGCTGGATTAGATTGCTGTGGCTCAGGCATTGCGAAAATTCAATCTGAATGGAAGACTGCCGTCATCACGATCCATAAGAGGTTTCATCAGTAGTGCCGTTAATTCCTGACTTAAACCAAAGGAGAAATTTCCATCGCCAAGGTACTGTAAGCTAAAGTAATTATTCTCACTATCGAAATTATCCCGACGCAGAACTGTAATCACTTTTATTGCGGTGGACAAGAATACCCAATACCGATACTTATCTGAATTGATATGACTAGCAATAAAAGAATTCCAAGATTCTTGCCAAGCTTGAATTGATGGTGTTGAAATGGAACACGCGAAACCTCGAATATCGTTGGTGATCGAAGAATTTACAATTAGTACATCATCACGAACAAAGGCTGATATAAAATCAAGGGTTTCAAAATTCTCCGCAGTAGAATTGTATAGAACAAAGTTTGTATCTTCTTGCCAAATTATTTCCCCATTGCAAACTCGAAGTCCAAAAATAATTCCCCCAACATTTTGCTCAATGATATTACTATGGATACCATACGACTGTACGATAGCAATGATTATTGGCAGAATCCTGTCCGATGCCAACTTACCATTAACTAACATTGATAGTACTTGTGGTGTTAAAGCGGCATGATAGGAGGTGAGGCTTCCAATTGTATAGTAGTCAAACTGGTTACTGTCTAATCCATGCCTTGAGTCCCAATGGATAAGTTTTGGATCACCATTCGAGGGTGCATAGGCTAATAACAATTCAACAGGTAGCTTAGGATCAAATGGCCTTAAACTGGCATTTACCTTTCTGAATAAATCTGCAAATGTTTCTGCACTGGATAAATTTTCTTTCAGAAACTCAATAATTGCTGTTGCTAATTGAACATCGCCTGCAAAAGCTATAGCTGTGTCGGGTGTTATAGGTATAATTTTTAACAAAGATTCCTCAACGTACTCACCCCTAACTTTGTCGTGGAGTTGACCAAAACTTGATTTATCAAGCTTTGGTAGAGATGATTTAGTAACTGCGCTATCACCCAAGAGGTAAACGCTATCCCCGTATTTCCAAGCAAAACAGTATGTCATGACATTACCCCTCTTCTGTCACTCTCCGAAAACATTTGCCTTTTCTAAATTCTAGAGCTTTTGTATAGTAAGCGATGTCTACGACGGGCTACGCCTACGCACGATTTTTTTCTAATAACAAATACAGCACCAATTTTTTTCTAATAAGATAGCTTGTATTGATTACCTGATCAGGCTTCTAGCGATCGCTCTCTCGGAGAGTGACAAAAGAGGGTTACAGCGCTTCCCGCTATTATACAATACAGTTTTTCTCCTTGCCCTTTCCTAGCATAGCTTTCAGCTTTTAAAATGTACCTCATAGCTGCCGGAAGTGCTGTAACCCTTAACACTTAACGCGATTCAACTCTTTTTAACAGAAATATAAATAATTATCTGTCTCGCCCATCCCTGCTTCCTAAATATTAGGCCTGAATCCTTACTACAAAAGACATTTTGATAAAGTCATTTATTCTTTAATTCGGATTGAAAACAGAGGAACTGCTAACGAGCTATTTTTCCGAATTACCGAAGGAGAACAGTCATTTGCTGAACTAGCACGTGAATATTCTCAAGGGCCGGAAGCTGATACAAGTGGGATCATCGGGCCAGTAGAACTTGGTACTATCACTCCTAATTTTGCTCAGTTACTTTGCACAAGCCAAGTGGGTATAGTTCAAGCACCCGTACCCTTTGGAGATTCATGGGTGATTGTACGTGTGGAAAAGTTTATAAGCGCACAGTTAGACGATTTTATGCGCCAACGATTGCTACAAGAGAATTTTGAAACTTGGTTTAAACAACAACTGAATCAACTGTCGCCAGAAGAAAAAACCTGGATGGGAATTAATACTAAATCAGTGCAGGTTCAAGAAGCTGCGTAGGGGAATGGATTTATCTCACGCAAAGGCGCAAAGGTAAGAGTAATTTTATGAAGATGGCTGTTTAAGATGATGAAAAATACAACTGTTGATATTCAAGAGTTTGTTAGTGAACTGTTTCCTTTTAATTATCTGCCACTAAATGTTTTGGAAAATTTGCTCAACAAGGTGCAGTTTTGCCGCTATCGCATCGGGCAGGTAATAGTAGCACGGGAAGCTATGCCTGAGC
Organism: Nostoc sp. WHI; assembly: GCF_015714725.1. Classification (GTDB taxonomy): domain Bacteria; phylum Cyanobacteriota; class Cyanobacteriia; order Cyanobacteriales; family Nostocaceae; genus Nostoc. The sequence continues at coordinate 2,142 of NZ_WBKM01000238.1, read as the reverse complement.
AGATTAGTGTTATTTACCAAGGACAAGCGCGTTTATTAGGGTATAATTTTCGAGGACAAAATCCGGCGACGCTGAAGTTACTTTCATCAGGAGAGGTTTTGGGTTGGGTGAGTCATGTGCGGGGTATTGCTTGTGAAACTGCGATCGCTTCTACTGAAGTTATCACTTTTAATCTGGCGATCGCTGATTTTCTCGCATTGATTCAGCAGGAAAAAACTTTTGCTCAAGCTTTAGATAATACTGCCTCCATCATAGAAGTATATGAACTGCTTATTGAGGAACTGAGTCGTCGCGCAGATGGTAGCAAGAATTTAGTTAAGCTTGCTAGGACAGCAACTCAAGCAGCCGTTATCAAAACATTCTCTACACGCAAAGCATCCCTTCAGCAGTTAGATTCAGAATTCTTGTGGTTAGTTAGTAGTAGTTCGAGTGCTTACTTCCCTGTGGGGAGTCGCTTAGAGTTGGATGATGTCAACCCCAAGCTGAAATTTAATGCAAGTATGCGTCTGGTGGGATTACCTAAATCAATACTTGGAGAAAATCTTGCACCCACACCAAAAACATTCTTACCCGCAGAGATTCCTTACGCCTCCGAAATTGCGATTGCAGCAGAATCATCTGCCCAAGGGAAACAAAAGAAGTATCCTTATATCAAGGGTAGAGGGCCGCTGGATGGTTCGTTAGCTTGCTTCCAGATGTTGAGCCAATACTTTAACATCTCTTGGCGCAAGGATACACTGCGGCGGGTGTTGACAAAGCAGCACGAACAAAAGGGGATTATATCTCTGCAATTTTGCGCCGCCGCCGCCGAGTTGATGGGGTTGACAACACAGATGGTAAAAGTTCCCGCCGCCGCAGTCGGACGCTTGCAATTACCAGTAATGATTTCTTGGCAAGATAGTTTTGCCATCATCTATAAAAATAGCAATCAAGAGTTACTCATTGCAGTTCCAGAGATGGGACTACTGCGCTACAAATTACGAGACTTTGCGGAAAACTGGGGGGCTGAAGGAGAAGTACTGTTACTACAAACCACCAAAAACACTCCCAAAGCGCGGTTTAGTTTGAGTTGGTTTGTACCTTCACTGCGGCGCTATCGGAAAGTACTAATTGAAGTACTAATCGCTTCCATTGTTATCCAACTATTTGGGCTGGTAAATCCTCTCGCTACACAGGTGATTATTGATAAAGTATTGGTTGGTAACAGTCCTGATACTTTAGAAGTTTTCGGCATCTTTTTGCTAGAGTAGCAGTCATCGAAGCAATACTTACCAGTATTCGTTGCAACGCCTTGCTGATATTTTAGACACTCCCCAAGAAACAGAAATCGGCAACTGTCAAAATATCCTTATGCCCAGTATTCAAGGTAGTGTCCGCTTTGAAAATCTTAGCTTCAGTTTCTCGGAACATGGGCCGATGCAACTGTGCAATATTAATTTAGATTTTCCTGCTGGCTCCTTTGTGGGAATTGTTGGTCAAAGTGGCTCTGGTAAAAGCACTCTACTAAAATTATTACCCCGACTTTACGAACCCAAGTCTGGCAAAATTTTGATTGATGGCTACGATATCAGTAAAGTTGAACTTTATTCTTTACGTCGTCAAATTGGCATGGTGTTACAAGATACCCTTCTCTTTGATGGGACAGTCCGCGAAAACATTGCCTTGGGATATCCTGATGCTAGCGATGAAGAAATTATTACCGCCGCCAAGGTAGCTTATGCCCACGACTTTATTATGTCTTTACCCAGTGGCTATAACACCCGTGTCGGTGAGCGGGGTTCGGGGCTTTCTGGAGGACAACGCCAACGAGTAGCGTAGGCGTAGCCCGCCGCAGGCATCGCTCGTACTGTTCTGCAAAATCCACAATTACTGATTCTTGATGAAGCAACCAGTGCCTTAGATTACAATGCTGAAGCCCAAGTCTGCGGTAATTTAGCGAGATGCTTCCAAGGTAAAACAGTGTTTTTCATTACTCACCGCCTCAGCACAATTCGCAATGCCGATGTCATTCTGATGATGGAGCAAAGTGCTGTGATAGAACAAGGGACTCATGAAGAATTGATGGCGCTCAAAGGTTATTACTACTGTCTGTATCAGCAACAAGAAGCGAAACTTTAATAGGGAGTGGGGAGTGGGGAGTGG
>NZ_WBKM01000209.1 GCF_015714725.1 Nostoc sp. WHI | reverse complement strand
GGCCCCCTGCTCCCTGCTGTGCTAACCAAGTTACCAACCAGCCACAAATGCCAATAGCTAACCCCAACTGCGTGACATCTACCCTGGCAACAAAGATCGCCCGCACTAACAGCACAATTAAGGCATAAATAATTACCGCAACAGGTAAGTTAATATTTAACTGATCGCGCCTATCTGCCTCGCTGATCGAATTAGGCTGTTGGTAGAGATTGTGATAAATGGTAATAATAGTTGTGCCGATCGTTGCCACATAAACAGCAATTAAGGGAAATGCTCTTAATTGCCAACCCCAATGCAGATAACTCAGCCCCAGAATATTTGCTACAGATAATTTGTCGGGATGTAAATTGGGAAAAATAGCCCGATTTTTGGATAGTAAAACAGTAATAGCAGTAAGAGTAGGACAGGCGATCGCAACTACAATCCAATTCACAGGATTTTGCCACAACTGAAAGCTATCCATTGCCCAAAAGTTCACGGGTACTAACAAAAGGGTGACAATCAACAATGTTTGAGCCGTCAATCTAAGATTGCTTTGCCTAGTCGCCCAAAAGCTCAACCCCCAAAAACTCAAAGTATAAGCAAATAAAACTCCATACTGTCCAGCAGGGGGAAACATTTTCCACTGACTAGCAGCCAATACCCCAGAGGATACCACTACTAGGAATACACCTAGAAACAGCAGCCACCGGACACTGAGTTCTGCTCCCAAGGACTGCAACATTGTGCTGATAAAGTTGGGTTTAGCTGCTTTTGGTTGCGGTTGTCTACGGCTACTAGATTGTAAAGCTGCTACGGGTAACTGCTCCACGGGGTCGGAGGTTGCAAATACTACCTTTGGTTGAGCTTGCAACATCACTGCACACACAAGAAACTCTCGACATAGCTGCCTAACTTGGGTATCGGATATCAAACCTAAGCGCAGCCATATATCTAGCCCTTCTAATAAATGAGGATGAGAGGACGGTAGTCTGATTTCAATCTTTAGCAGGTGGTCAAGAGGCAATGACATAATCCGCAGTCATGTGAGTATATACTTAAATTGTTGGTTTAATTAAAGTATATTTTGGCTCTAATTGTGCCACTTATTAGGCTAATTGATATTAATTTTTAAACTGCGATCGATATTCAAATATCAATTGTCTGCTTTTAGGGTCCTTCTTCGAGTTTCTCAATTGGTAGATGCGCCCGTATCCTTGGTTTAAGTCGATTTTGTGATTTTCCAGAGTAAGTTGTCTATCTGCTGTAACTTGGAATTATAAATTTTCTCAACTCCAGCTTTCAAGAAATTAGAGGGTTTGAACAAGAAGATGTCAGTAAAGCCAGTAGTAATCTCTGGTAAATTATTTGGATATACAAGTTGAAGCCGCACTTTTGGATCAAGTAAATAACCAAGTGTTTGGATTGCAAGTGTGCTAGTATCACTAATTAAAAGCGGTTTATTAGCTTGAGCAATTACCCGAGCAATTTGAGGATACTGTTGATTTAACTCAGGCAATTTGTTCCACCAAATCTGGGCTTGAGAACTGAGAATACAAGATATAACTCCGCTGCTAATTACTATCAATGTTACAAGTGACCAGAGCTTTTTCTGCCAAATCTTACTAGAAATAGATGTGATTTTAGTGGTAAACAAATAAGCAAACGCTAACTGTATACCTAAAATAGACGGAAGTATATATCGAGTAGTCCCGAATCGCTTTCCGAAGACAAAATCCAACAGCATTAGGGGAAGACTTACAGACCCAATCAAAGTTAAGACAAATAACCAAACTTCTTGGGAAGTTCTTCGACAGAGAAGATAAATTGAGTAAATAATAAAAGCAAAAATCATTAAAATCCCAGGAATTAAGGCTATCTTAAGTCTCCCTGGGTCACTAGGGCTAATACCTAAATCAAGAAACGCACGACTAATAATCCCAGCCCACCTTATAGCTGACTGAAGTAATGTTTGTTTAGTACTTGTCCAACTTACTCCTTCGGGAGTGGGGTTGGTAATAATAATCCAAAACCAAGGTACAAAAATCAGAAACCCTGCAAGCGATGATAGCAGATAAGATATTGAGGTTTTAGTTAATCGGAAGCGTTCGATTATAACTACATAAATTGCCTGTGCCAGAGCGACAAAGCTAAAAAACAATTGACTGTAAAACCCTAGTGATAATGTTGCTGCATAAATGCACCAACTAACTTTTGTTTGAAGGCGCATAGCTCGCAGCAGTGCTGCGCTCGACATTAAGGTAGCTACTATCCATAAACTGTAAGCTCGTGCCTCTTGTGCATACAGGACATGGACAGGTGAAATGCTCACCAAGACCATAGCCATCCACCCTATTAGTGAAGACTTAAATAATTCTTGGCACAACCAATAAATACAAGGAAAGGTCAGCAAACTAATGAACGCTGAAAAACTTCTTATGACTGCTACAGAATCGCCAAACCACTCTACCCAAAACCTTACTATCACAAAATATAGCGGTACAACCTGCGATTCTTCTAATATTAACCCTTTAATTGTATCATTTATGTTTTTTTCCGAATTAGGAAACTGGTATTTATGTAAATCTTCTATGCTGAGTAAACGACCATTCTGTAGCTGCTCCTCCATTTCTGATTTCATATAACCAGAGATGCGTAATGATGTATAAACTTCATCGAGCCAATATACTTTTTTGTCCAGATTTACGAAACGAAAAAATACACCTATTACTAATAGAATAATGATTAAAAAGCGTAGCCAAGATTGAGAAATAAGCCAGTTCCGTGACAATTGCTTTTTCATGCAGTTTTCAATTACCTCAAAGCGTTAATAAACAGCGATAAAATTTTATCTCATAAACCGTTTCTGAGAAGGCATTTTAGTTTTAATGCTACTCGTTAAGATGTAAGTAAATTATTCTACAGTATAAATTAATTGGGCAGAATAGGCTGAGTTTAGTTGAGCGAGCAGATTCAGCCAGCGATCGCTCCATAGTGCAGGTATTGTATTATTCATCACTTATCGGACTTATTCTGTTCTTAGCGTCATCATTGTACCGCACACCCGACACTACTTTGTCACCTTCTGGGCTTCTTCTCTTCACTTTGTCTCTTCCAGTAATAGAATTAATAACAAAGCTTTTGTAAACCCTTCAACCTATGAAAAGATAGAGTTGCACTGACAGATTTTACACAATTGATTAAAAAAACAAAAATCTGTATTCAAAGTAAGCTTGTAGCATCTAAAACGCTTGTAAGATTTTTATGACTTCCCGTATTCGCTTTTTGATGTGTGCCCCTGATCACTACGATGTAGACTACGTGATTAATCCCTGGATGGAAGGGAATATTCACAAATCATCGCGCGATCGCGCCGTAGAACAATGGCAGGGATTACACCAAATCCTCAAACAACACGCCATTGTCGACTTAGTACCACCTGAAAAAGGTTGGCCTGATTTAGTTTTTACTGCCAACGCTGGCTTAGTACTGGGGAATAACGTTGTCCTCAGTCGCTTTCTGCACAAAGAACGTCAGGGAGAAGAGCCTTTCTTCAAACAATGGTTTGAGGCAAATGGTTATACAGTTAACGAACTCCCCAAAGATTTGCCCTTTGAAGGCGCAGGAGACGCACTGCTGGATCGGGAAGGACGTTGGTTATGGGCAGGATACGGTTTCCGCTCAGAGTTAGATTCTCACCCTTATCTAGCTAAATGGCTGGATATTGAGGTGCTTTCCCTACGACTCATGGACGAACGCTTCTATCACCTGGACACCTGCTTTTGTCCCCTAGCAAACGGCTATTTGCTCTACTATCCCGGCGCTTTTGATTCTTACTCCAACCGCTTAATTGAGATGCGAGTCGCACCAGAAAAGCGGATTGCAATTGCCGAAGCTGATGCAGTCAACTTTGCTTGTAATGCGGTGAATGTGGACAGCATCGTAATCATGAACAAGGCAAGTGATGTTTTGAAAACAAAGCTTGTAGATGCAGGTTTTCAAGTTCTGGAAACGCCGCTTACCGAATTTCTCAAAGCTGGAGGTGCAGCTAAATGCTTAACTCTACGCGTGACGGAACCAGTTGGAGACGAAGTTCATGCCAATGTCTCGGTAGAAAGCCGCGTCATTCGCATGGAAGGACACTTACTTGATGCAGGCTTAATTAACCGCGCTTTGGATTTGATCATAGATGCCGGGGGAAGTTTCCAAGTTCTGAATTTCAACTTGGGAGAACAACGACAAAGTACCTCAGCCGCCGAGGTGAGGGTATCAGCGCCATCCCATGAGGTGATGGAGGAAATCATCTCGCTGTTGATTGATTTGGGTGCTGTAAATTTACCCGAAGATGAGCGAGATGCCAAACTTGAGCCTGTGATTCAAGCTGGGGTTGCGCCTGATGATTTCTACGTCAGTACCATTTATCCTACCGAAGTGCGAATTAATGGTCAGTGGGTGAAGGTGGAAAATCAACGGATGGATGGCGCGATCGCTATTACTCAAACTACCACTGGTTTAGTCGCTCGGTGTAAAATCCTCCGCGATTTAGAAGTTGGCGAACAGGTAATTGTCGATGTGCTAGGCATTCGCACCATCCGCAAAACTGAATCACGCGAACAACGCAGCACTCAAGAATTCAGCTTTATGTCATCGGGCGTTTCCAGTGAGCGGCGCGTCGAATTGGTGGTTGAGCAAGTGGCTTGGGAATTGCGAAAAATCCGCGATGCTGGTGGTAAAGTAGTTGTCACGGCTGGGCCTGTGGTGATTCACACTGGTGGCGGCGAACACTTGGCGCAACTAATTCGAGAAGGATATGTGCAAGCGTTGCTTGGTGGCAATGCGATCGCAGTTCATGACATTGAGCAAAATATCATGGGCACTTCCCTTGGTATGGACATGAAGCGGGGTATCGCCGTACATGGTGGACATCGCCATCACCTGAAGATAATTAATACCATTCGTCGCTACGGCAGCATTCCCAAAGCTGTGGAGGCGGGGGTGATTAAAAATGGTGTGATGTATGAATGTGTCCACAATCATGTGCCTTTTGTCCTTGCTGGCTCCATTCGAGATGACGGGCCTTTGCCTGATACCCAAATGGATTTGATTAAAGCACAAGAGGAATATGCCAAACACCTAGAAGGTGCGGAGATGATTTTGATGCTATCATCAATGCTGCACTCCATTGGTGTGGGTAATATGACTCCGGCTGGTGTGAAAATGGTGTGTGTGGATATTAATCCAGCTGTAGTGACTAAGTTAAGCGATCGCGGTTCTGTGGAATCGGTGGGTGTGGTGACAGATGTGGGATTGTTTCTGAGTCTGTTGATTCAGCAGTTGGATAAGTTGACGAGTCCTTATGTTAATAAGGTAGGTTAGGAAAAGCTCACGCAAAGGCGCCCAGGCGCAGAGAGGGGAGATGGGAAGAGTGGCTTTTAGGGGAGAGTTGCAGATTAGTTGGGTTAGCTTGATTGCTGATTTTATGTTGGCAGGGATGGTTGTTGGCCCACTAGCGGCTCCCTTTCTGGCTGCGTCTGGAGTGTCTTTGCTTGGGGGGATTGCGGACATCATTTACTTTATGGGTAATCATGTATGTCCGCAGCCAACTATGGGATTAGGTTTGGCATCACCGTTTATTATGGCTGTGTGTATGCGGTGCTATGGGACGGTGACGGGTTTGTTGATTACTCGTCTGCTGTATGGGGTAAGTGGTGGTAAGGATTTTTATTGGTTAAGTCAGTATGGCTGGAATGGTGCGGCTTTAGCTAGTGTGCTAATGATGGCTTATCCTTTAGAATTGGCAGCAGAGGTTTTGGGTTTGTGGAATTTTAATAACTATCTGGTTACGCCTTTTGGGTTAATTACAGGTTTAGCGTGGGGATTGTTTACTATGCCGCTCTTACACGGGTGGCAGAATATGATAAGTAGTCGGCTGAATTAATTACACAATGCCATTGCGAGTGTGACGTACTCCTGCGGAAAACAAGCTACGCGGTAGCGTCTCGTAGAGAGGTGAAATAAGTAATTGGACGGAATCAATTACACAATGTCATTCCCAGAAGCAAGCGCGTAGCTTGCTTCTCTACGAGACGCTCCGCGAACGATCGCAATATGCGATCGCACTTTACATTACTTCTGACAGCGATCGCACATCTAAAATATGTTAATATTTCCTAGCTCATGATGCGATTAACTTTTTGCGGCTAGGACGCTTATGGTCTGATTTTTTCTTCAGTCCTACCGCTTGGGCTTGATCGCTATCCGATCCGTATTGTCCGCGCACAACTTCTTTCATCGCTAATACCGCATTGTGAAATTCCCATTCTGCTAATCGCGCAGCATCAGCAGCAGCACGGTATAAAGTTAGTTTTTCGGTTTCGGCTTGTTGCTGGGCTAACATAACTTGATAAGTTTGCTGTAATTTGGTAGCAGAGGCATCAGCACGGGTTGTTTCATAAATAGCGATCGTTTGCAAACCGTGCCATGAAGTAACATTTTCACTAATTACTTGAGGGCGTAAACGGCGTGTTGTATCTTGGATAGACATATCAGTATATTGTTATAAGGTACATATTTAATGTACCCATTGCAACCCTAAAACTATCAGTAAGGTGAAGTTTTTAGATAAAACAAGGTTAAAGAAAGGGTAAGCTCATTTTTGCAAGGCGATGCATCAAAGGTGCAAGGCGATGCATCAAAGGTGCAAGGCGATGCATCAAAGGTGCAAGGCGATGCATCAAAGGTGCAGGGCGATGCATCAAAGGTGCAGGGCGATGCATCAAAGGTGCAGGGCGATGCATCAAAGGTGCAGGGCGATGCATCAAAGGTGCAGGGCGATGCATCAAAGGTGCAGGGCGATGCATCAAAGGTGCAGGGCGATGCATCAAAGGTGCAGGGCGATGCATCAAAGGTGCAGGGCGATGCATCAAAGGTGCAGGGCGATGCATCAAAGGTGCAGGGCGATGCATCAAAGGTGCAGGGCGATGCATCAAAGGT
>NZ_WBKM01000196.1 GCF_015714725.1 Nostoc sp. WHI | reverse complement strand
TTGGCATCATCAGCGATCGCAGTTAATAAAGTATCAGCATCTTCACCGCGACTAACTACGAAATCATCAACACCCTTTTCTGGCCCTGGCAACAATGCCACTTCACAAACACACCCTTGTGCCTCAATTGCTCTGCCAGTCCGCATTGTTGCTTGAAAAACTGACCAACGGGTGTTAGCTTTGGTTTCGTAATCGAAAAGAATTATGAACTTGCGCCCCGCTTGTGCTAAAGCTACTAAGTCTGGGTGCAACCGTTCATCAAAATCCAATTTGCCCACGCGCCCGTTCCAAATTCCAGGGAGTGCGATCGCTACAAACCCCAGACTCAGCAAGCAAGCTGCCTTTTTTTCGCCTTCGCATAAGATAATGGGAATCTCTGGGTGCTGTTTCACCCACTCCCAAAATATTAATGGATTGAGTTGATCCAGCAAGCGTAGCGCCAAAACTGAATGATAGCGCTTAATCAAATAGCGTTTTGCTACTTTGTCCCAAATACAGTTAGCCACGTCGAAGTACGTGACGCGGTTGGGGGTTTTGGGTGGTGACTCGTACTTAACTGGCTTACCTTTCTCCCAATCAATGCGAGGGAAGTTGGGCTTAATCCGTCCCCACTCCATTGGTTCCCAGTTTTTGAACGGGTCAAGAGATTGAATCCATGTGCCACCCAATAATAGATGCTGATATTGCCTTATGTATGCATCCGTAACTCGACCGGCATTTTTGCGAGGAATTTTGTTGGAGATGAACAAGTAGTCGTAAATTGTTTCTCCCTCAATATGGAAGAAGTTGCTCTCGACCAGCGCTGGATGAATGGCACTACCAACTGTTAACTCGTGGTATTCGGCAGCCTTGAGGTTGTTGGGGTATTCAATTGGGCGTAATTTCATCTGCTCTCCCCTTGGAACTGCAAAGAGAGAGGTGTGTTTCCTCGTAAAGTAACGTTTGAGCGTAAGAAATCTGCTTTTGGAGAGAGTAATCTTACCGCGCGAGCTAGTTTTTTGCTTGCTCTCGGCAATTGCCAGTAATCAGACCCCGACGCTACAGCACAAAGTTGCCGTGCCAAAGCTGCACTATCACACCCTATGCGCTCTACTAGCGCGCTTTTGGGTTTGCTATTTATCACGATATTTTCCCCTGATAACTCGGTTTACAAGCTTCAGAGGGGGTTATTCGCGCTGCTACAGATTTTTGCTACGAAATTCGGGTTTTTACTTAATCAAATTTAACTTTACTAAATCTTTGGAATTTCGACAGCTAAAATTACCACACGAAACTGGTGCGTTTCGTGTGGCTTCTCGTATAATACGAGAAGCAGCGGATTCAATCTCGTCAGACCAGTCAGTGGATTAAGTCGCCAAACTTTAAGTCCCACTTCCTTGGTTTTCGTGAGATAACCCCGCTCTGAGGTTATTCTGTTTTTAAGTCTGGGACAAAACGCCTACTCCTTAGTGGCATTTGTCCTTTAAATTTTTTGTATTGTATATTTCCCTCCATTTGTTGTTCATTTTGATATTACAGAACTTGTGGTATCTAGCATCGTTTTTATTTTTACTTGTGACCTCCATATTTACTAAGGATTGCTTTAAGGGTAATCGAGGGTTAGTATCACCTCTGTGTAGGGTGTGATTACCCTGTAATACGTATGAAAAGCTTTTGCTTAAGATGCAACCGCTAAATTTGGTAAGGCATGGGATACACATACTAATCCTTGCGGATCAGTTAAGATATACTTTTTAATTACTGGCTGAAGAGTAAAACTAATTTCTTTAGTAACTGGATCTTTAACACTTTCAATTAATGACAGTGTTTCAAGTTTTTCTAATGCCTTAACTATCTCTGAAGTTGAAATAGATGTTCTTTGCTTATGATTGATTTCACTTAATAACTTAGTGAAGCTAATAGACTTTACATCTGAAGCTATTTCCTCTGCTATATAAATCATAATTTGCCGTTGTACTAGACTCAGCACTTCACCAAATACTTCATCGAGCATTGCTTGAAACTCATTGCTAATAAAAGTAGTTTTGTATTTAAAAAATACTTCAGCACTACCAGCAAAAAAGTGGTGAATTCGCTCGATTATTGTCTCTAGTTCTAAAGGATTGCCGCGATAAGTATTGATTAAGTCCCTGCATTTTTCCTCATCTGTTAGTCCTTGGGCAGCCAAAAGCTGCATTGCAGCATCTGCATCTAAACCTTGAATCTTAAAGCAGTTAATGGGGCTTTTAGTTCTTATCAGAAGATTGAATTCATCAGGCAAATTTCGACAAGTTAATACCAAGCAGCTTTGATGCTGCTCTTCCAATAAGCGACGAAAAAATATTCTATATTCTAGCCGTTGCTCTAAATTACTTGCTCGAAATAAAGCCTCAAATCCATCTAATACTATTAAGCATCTGCGTGACTGCAACTGCTTAATTAATGCTGTAACCATTGCCTGAGTATACTCAGGCAAATCCAAGGATGGCTCTAAAGGCTGGATTAGTTCTATCAGCTCGGTTACTAAATCCTGGACTCGTGGTGCATGGGTAACTGATTTCCAAATTAAGCAATCAAATATGGGTTTAGGCTCTACATTAAGTTCTGTTAGCAACTTTGCAGCTAATGAACTTTTGCCAATTCCCGGCGCTCCTATTAGTGATATACAACGCTGCTTAATTATTAACTCTTTTAACTGAGACAGTTCCTGTATTCGCCCATAAAAACTAGATACGTCAGGAAGTTGACCTCTAATGATTGGTACAAAGTTTTTGATAGGGGATGTTTGTTCTGCATTTGACGTATGTTGAGCATAATACTTTTTGGTAACTTGCTCTAAAATAGGCCGGAGTTTCCTTTTGAAAACCTGTTCGCCATCTCCAATTACTTCGGAGAGTAGATGCCATAATTGAGGAGCTAAACGCCGTTGTAAGTAATTGAGGGTGTGAGGCGAGTTTTCTGCTATCTCAACAAAATCCCGATTATCCCACGCCCCCCTCATAACAGTGATCTCAGCTTCAGACAAGTATCTATCTTTCTGAGCAAACAGTAAGTTATTTACTATGACTAAAGCCTCTTCAAAAGTTACTGTTGGAGAAAAATTTGGTTCTGAAAGCTCTTGTTCTGTTGTGATAACGGAGGAAAGAGAAGAATTCATAAGCTCCAGGCTCTGTCCATCACTTAAACTCATAACTATAATTATCCTTTGGGTGCAATAGAGTTTCGTAGAAAATGTTTCATAGATTAGTGTTTATTGCAGGAGAATACTTTATATCACACTCAATATTACTAGGTTTTTTTCTTTATAACTGCTTGTTTTTATTAAAGTAACATATAAATATCTGATGATGTTACTTAAAGTTTTAGTGTTTTTTTTGTTAAATTAACACTGTTTGATAATCTTTTTCCTAAAAAAGAGTTACTAATTATACATTATTCACAATAGAAATACTCGATAAAATACTACTTAGTATGCTTGATTAATGCTTGCTACAAGCTGTGGGATAAGAAAAATTAGATTTGGGATAAGTTATGTTTAGATTACAAAGTACGTAGGAATAAATTGTTAACTACCTCTACATAATTTTTTCTTATATGTCATGTTACTGCATAAATCCCCTCTGTAATCACCGTCAAAATCCTGACACCGCTGAAATATGCCTTTCTTGTGGTACTTCACTACTGATTAACAATCGGATTCGCCTACTCAAACCATTGAGAGAACTGACTGAAAATCCATTCACATACAATGAAATTTTTGAAGTAGATGATAGGGGGACAAAGTGGAATCCTGTGCGGAAACGGCGAGTTCTAAAAGTTGTAAAGTGGAGTTCGCCTAAATTCGTTCAGTTAATTGAGCGAGAATCCCTCGCCTTACAATTAATCCAACATCCGAATATTCCTGAGAGTAATACCTTAGATGACTTCTTCACTTTTGTTCCCAACAAGAGTCCCTTGACGCTTCGGTGCTTAGTAATGGATAAATTTGAGGGACAAAACTTGGAAGAATGGATAAAATCTAATGAGCCAATTTCACAATCTTTAGCATTAGAATGGCTAAGACAGTTAGTTGAGATTCTTGACGTAGTACATCATACAGAATTTTTTCATAGAGATATTAAACCTGCAAACATAATTCTTCAACCAAATGGGGAACTAGCATTAGTTGATTTTGGAACTGCACGACGAATAACTGATACGTATTTAGCTAAAGTTAGTTCCAGTGGAGGAACTGATACAAGAGTAGGAAGTTATGAAATTACAACTGTAGTTTCTCATTATTACACTCCACTAGAGCAAGTTTATGGCAAAGCAGTCCCACAGTCAGATTTTTTTGCTTTAGGTAGGACTTTTGTAAATCTTGTTACTAGTATTCAACTGATGGATCTGCCAATAGATAAAAAAACAGGAAACCTAATTTGGAGAGATAAAGCACGGCAGATTGATAAACCCTTTGCTGATTTTCTTGATGAATTAATGGCTTTCCTTCCAGGGCAACGTCCGCAGACTACTGAAATAATTTTGCAACGGCTAAAAAAACTCCCTCAGCAAAGTAAAATTTATAGATTAACGAGGTCTAAAACGTTCAGAGTTAGCGCAGCAATTGGATTTATGATTTTGATAGTATTTGTGACTTTCAAAGTATTATTACCATTAAGAGCTAAATATTTACTGTCTCAAGGGGAGAAGGCTGAGGCAGCAAATAATTTTCAGACCGCACAAGAGTTTTTTGACTCAGCTATAAAAATTAATCCTCAAGCCAGATACACAATTTCTAAATTTTATTTTGAAAAAGGACTTCGTAGTACGAAGAGTCTAGAATTAGCTAAAAGATACTATGAATTAGCAATTAAATATAATGACACAAATGTAGAATCATATAATAATTTAGGTATTGTGTGTAAACAATTACAAGATTCTGAGTGTGTAATAGATAGTTATGAAAAGGCTTTTAAGTTAACCTCTGATAATTGGGAAGGGCATTATGGATTGGGAACTTACTACGATGAACGAATGAAATATGATTTAGCGGAGCAACAATACCAGTTAGCCATAAATATTAATAGACAAGCGATAATTGCTATCAATAATTTATCTAGAGTAAAAATTCTACAAGGTGATTATAATACAGCAATTTCTCTTGCCCAAGAAGGAATACAAAAAACTATAAATCCCAGATGGCAAGCAGTTTTGTATAAAAATTTAGGTTGGGCAAAATTTGAGCAGAAGAAATATAGCGAGGCGAAGCGATATTTAGAGAAAGCGAAAGAATTAGATATCCAAAGAACATCTACCCACTGTTTGCTGGCAAAAGTGCAGGGAATTTTAGGTGATTTTGATAACTCTTGGCTTTCCTGGGAAGCCTGTTTGCTAACTGAATCTAGAGAACCAGAGGTTTTCATCTGGCGAGCCGAAATAATAGAAAGAATTAGACAAAAAGCTCCTAATTTAATTGAAGATTAAGCTTCTTGAATTTAATAGCGTTTCAATAGTAACAAAATATTATTCAAATTTACAAGTCTAAACACCTTTTTTTATCTCTTTAATTCTTGTATGCTATTAACTTGCATATAGCTATATAAAACTTTTGATGCTAAGTATACCCAGACAAAAGAACAAAATTGGGAGAAAAGTCTACATCTCCCAAATTTTAGTAGTTGCATCAACGATACTTCTTCTAGGTTGGAGTAATGCGTGGGGTCAGGTAAAGCCAGAAGCAAAACGTAGGTGTAAGGTTATTGGTCGAGTTACTAGCGTGAGCGATCTTCGTTGGCGAGTAAATAGCTTATTGTGCTCAGGAGATCGCATTACTCCAATGAATGGACGAACAGTTAATACTTTATGTTACTTGAACGGAGAATTTCTAGATTTTAAACAAAGTAGCATTTTCGATGTTGAAGATAAATGTAGGCTACCACATGACAGAGTAAGGCTATGTACGGGATTGAACCCAACTGAATGTGACGGCATTAAAGGCCCAACAAATGTACCAATGCTAATTAGTCCCTATGGCAGTTCAATGTTAAGTACCAGACCTGTAATTTCTTGGTATGCTATACCTCAAGCTACTAGTTACACAGTAGTTGTTAGCGGTTATGAGTTTTACTGGGAGAAGACAGTAGATAAAACTATTACTGCATTACCCTATCCAAAAGAACAAAAAGAATTGCAATTTTTTAATACTTATAAATTTACCGTACTTGCTAATGTAGGCGATACTCCCATTAGTTCCTCTGAAACGTTAGTAGTTAGTGTTTTGAGACAAGAAGAACAAGATGCTTTTGCAGAAAGGGTAAAGCAGATTACAGAATTAAACTTACCTCCAGATGAAGCTGCGATATGGGATTTAGATGCTGTGTTTATGGCAAGAAATCTTTTAAATGAAACGATTGAGTCATTGAAAATAAGAGTGGCAGCAGGGAGTCAAAACCCGACTGTCTACCGATTATTAGCAGATCGGTATTTAGAGGCATGGCTACCAAAGGAGGCGCTCCGTGAATACAAAAAAGCAGCACAACTGGCAAAAAACACTAATAACTTAGATGAACTAGCTCGTGTACAAGAAGGTTTAAAAATAGTAGAATTTTATAACCATCCGCCAACTAGCACAAAGCCTGACCAAAAGTAAGGATGAACGTATTTAGGATTGGATAATAAACTTAATTTTGCCTGACGCAGTGCCTCTGCTTTAGTCAAACCATTTTTCAAATCCTTGTAGAATTCTTGCATGAGTATGGCAGTAGAATCCTCATCTACCAGCCATAAGCTAGCGATTACACTTTGTGCGCCTGCTCGTGCTGCCACTCCAGCCATTCCCAAGGTTGAACGCTTATTACCTTTAGCTGTCTGACAAGCACTTAAAACTAATAATTCGATTGTATTTTCATTAAATTGAGTCTTTTGTTTTAGTAAACTATCAAATTCTAATACGTTTATTACTTTGTCATAAGCTAAAAATACAGTTTTATCAGAGTTAGAACTAAATTGTCCATGAGTGCTGATGTGAACAATTGAAAAATCATTTTTAGTTAGTTCTTGTTTGAACTGTAGGCTAGTAAAGTTTTCGTTTAAAAGTACAGTTGAGGAATCTGTCTCTTTCTTAATCTGGGCTACTTCTACTGCCACTTCCCGTAGCGCTTTCAACCCTTTTGGAGCGTTCTTGTCATTGAAACTGGGGCTTTCTTTGCTGAGTCCAGCTATTAAAGCTGTAAATTTATTTTGATATAAAGATTTAGGTGGTCGGATTTTAGAGCCGAAAGTTTCTACAATACTGTATTCTTCTATTAAATAGTTTTTTCCATTATAAAGTAAATCCATTGGTAAACTCTGAAATGATCTATCTAAAGCAAATACAAGCGTCCCTGATGAAGGTAAATATGCTTGAATAGGTTTAATCAGTAGATCATAAAGTTTTTGATAATATAAAATAATTTCCTTGTTAGTACTAGAAAAAAATCTGGAAGACTGCACAGCATCTAATATATTATTAACATGACTTCTGATTAACTTAGCGTCAACAGACTTACGAATAAGAGAGTGATTAGAGGATTGGGCAATTATTTCTATACTGTCGCCTAAATCAATAATATGAATTATTGCGGTTGTGATAGGCAAGCCCTGAAGCTCATTTAAAGCTACAAAATCTAGTTTTCCGCATTTCAAAAAATTCTCTAGTTCTGCTATTTGCAGTTGCTCATTTGTTTGAATCACTAACTCTAGATTGGGGTTGGGAGATGAGAGCAATAATCGCATATACTCACGATAAACAGGCTCTACTTTCTCATAGAATGAAAACTGTAAATCTGCGTTGCTTGCTAAGAGATTATCACGAACTTGGGTCAGGTTATTAATTGCAGCATTGTAAGCTTTCTCGGCTTTGTCATATTTCCCTTGTTTGTAGTACTCTAAACCCAATTCGTGCTGCCACTGGTATGCGATATCCCATGCCTGAATTGATTGAGCCAAAGCCATAGCTTCTTCAAGATAATTGAGCGAACGCTGTGTTTGTTTTTCTAGTTTACCCAGTGTGCCGAAAGCATAAGATATGAGCCTCTGTTCATTAGTGCTTTTAGCCGTTTGCAAAGCTGATTCTGCATATTGGACGGCTACCGAATGTAATCGTTCGTCTGGAATTTGATTGAGACTATTGGCAAAGTTTAGCTTAGTATAAATAGATTGGCTAGCAGGTAAATCAGAGAATGCGGAAGAATTTTTCAGTATTAGCTCTATTGAAGGTTTAATCTGTTGACCTATTTGAGTTTTAATCGCAGCTAACTGTCCATTGCCTGAATTTGATTCTGCTATTAACCACTTTTCAAAGTCTAATAGTAAGCTCAAACGGTATAGTTGCGCCTGTAGTTTGATTAGTATTGGTGTGGGTTGGATATCAATCAATGACTGGTAATTATTGAGTAATTTTAGTGCTTGTTTTTGAATAAAAATAACAGTTTCTTTTTTAAAAACTGGTTCTTCTATCGAGTAGTATTTATCTCGCACGGTCTCATAAATATACTGCTTACTAAGAACTAACGAAAGCTTGATATTACTAGTATCCTTTTCTGGCATTACCTTTTGAACAAGTGATAGTGTTTGCTGCAAAACTACAACAGATTCATTTAGCTTGCCAATTAAACGCAAATCGTCTCCTAAATTATGCAATCCTAACAAGTTTACTGGTATTGGATCTACCTGATGAATTGCTGCTTTAAGTTTTTCTGTTGTCAATTCATTTGATTGGTTTAAGGATGAATCACAGATCCACTTGTCCATCTTCAAAACTTCTAAAACTGTCTTGCAGGCACGAGGATATAAACCTAAAGCTTGTAAAGCTAGATTTTGGTTGATCAAGGTGCCACTAACGCCTTCAGAATCGTGTCGTTGACGATAAAGTTTAGCTGCTTGCTTCCATGTATCATAAGCTTTTGTTGCTTGGCCTTGATTTAATTGCTCATGACCTTTTTTAGTCAATAGCTCTGCCTGATTCTGTTGTACTTCGTTTTTCCTCTGAGCAAGTGTTAGAGATGGTTGGCTTGAAATTACTAACAAACTTATATTGACTCCTAACAAAAAATATTTCAACCAATAATAAAATCGAATCATGTTAACGAGCAGGTGTTTGTGTTGATACTTCTGTTATCTAAATAGAATTAGGGGTCAGCAGCCAGAATTGGTGAATTTACCTGAGTGTGGCTAGTGGATGAATAAGTGGTGAAATACCACACTAAATCTTCTCTTTCAGAGACGCTGCGCTTTCCTATTTAGTGGTCTACAATTAGTGACGGGTTAGAATCCCCATTAATTGATTCTGCCGAATGTATTTTGACTTCTGGATTCTTCTTCAAGTTAAGTTCTGCATGACACGTAGAAGCAGATACATCAGCGTAAGGACTCACTGGATTAGCTTCTGCTGTCAAGACCACATCTCCGTTGGAATTCCGTATCCACCCTTGAGCCTCTACAACCCTTGTAGGTTCTTCATTGACTGTTGAATTATCACTAGCCGGAACCTGAACAAAATCTCTCTGCCAGCCAGGACTGCTATAAAGTTGCTTCTCAGAATCCCCTGCCAGTCCCCCAGCACCAGTATTCACAAATGTACTCGCTACTCCACCAGAATGATCCTGGCATACAGACACTACTTCTGGGGTTTGTGCGATCGCTTGTGGTTGCACTTTAGTTTGGCTTGGATTTCTATCTTGAACATTGATCTCCACTATGCCGTTAATACCTCGTTCAGAACTGGCTGTAATCTGTGTGTCGGGGGAAACAAACAATCCTTTTGTATCAATGCGGATATTGCCCCCACGCCCAAGGAATGCATTCGCTGTGATGGCACTGTTGTTCGAGGCTGTCAGGATGTCTGTGTTGATGGTGATGTTGCCGCCGTTGCCGTTGGTACCGGCTGTCGCGTTGATAGTGCTATTGCGTAGACTCAAGAGCGAGGAGTTCAGGAAGATGTCGCCGCCTTCGCCCGATGCTGTGAAGGCGTTGATAGAGCTTTTATTATCTAAAGTGATTGACCGAGCATTAATTGTAAGCCTTCCAGCATCAGTACTTGTTCCCTCATTCGTAACGCTAACTTGTCCACCATCTGTTATACGTAAATTTCCAGTATTGATATTTACGTCTCCAGGGGAGCCACTTGGTACTGGAGGAACTCCGAATAGTTTTTGGGTGTCTGAATCTGGTAAAATCGCAGACGAACTTACCCTATTACGTATTTCTAAATCGGAAGCGTTGATAATAATACTTCCAGCAGAGCCAGAGCCTATAGTGGAAGTATTAACTGTTGCCATATCTCCCACTACCATTTTTGATGTATTTATTATTAGATTGCCAGCATCTCCTGCACTAAAAGTTGAAGCAGCTAAATAGCTAGGAACATACTCTCTATCTGAATTAATCAATTCCACAGAGTTAAATAATTCTACAGAATTAGTTGCATTTACAATCACCGAACCTCCTGCGCCGATTCCACGAGTTAGAGATATAATCACTCCGCCATCTTCAGCTATCAACCGCCCTGTTGACACTGTGATATCTCCTGCCTTGCCAGAAGTTAAGGTACTAGTAGTGATGTTGCTGGTAATAAAAGGATTAGAGGGTGAAAAACCAAGCAATTCTATAGAATCAGAGGCATTGATATTAATGCTACCTCCCTTGGCAGAACTATAAGATCTACTGCTTATGCCTGCTCCCTGCTGAATAACCATCGACTTAGTGGAGATGTCTATATTTCCTGCACTTCCAGAAGCTGTAGATTCAGTCCGCAAGATGCTAGGAAATCTTCCATCTGGAGAGATTCCGCTCAATTTCAGTAATTCAGAAGCATTGACACTAATACCGCCCGAAGGTTGTGAACCTTGGTTTTGAACTAAAATTATGGAGCCATCGCTTAATGAGATAAGCTTACCCTGTATAGCAATAGAGCCACTATTATTCCCGCTGGTATCTACTAAGGTTTGTTGAGACAGATGAATGTCCTTATAAGAAGATACCTCTTCGTATCCTAAAGTCCACCCTTGAACAATTGGAATAAGGCTGATCATACCAGAGTCAACACTGCTCAGTTCAATCCTTCCTCTCTCTGCTCTTAAAGTGGCACCCTCTAAAGTGACATTACCACCTAATAAACCTAATGTTTTACCTGGTTGTACCGAGAGACCAGTTAAGGTACTACCCCTAATAATTGGTGAACGCAGTGTACTTGGAGCAGTTAGACCTTGACCTGTACCCTGTACCCGAATTGCACCTGAATTGCTCCCAAGTTGTAAGCCAACAGGAGCACTAACAGTCAACAAGGGTGTCGCTTGAGGATTTGTAGCACTAAACTCAAACTCATCAGCAAATTTGACAGCACTGGCAGTACTTGCAAAAAACGAGCCACCAATATCTAATCGTGCATTTTTTCCAAAGATAATCCCATTGGGATTGATTAAAAATAAGTTGGCTATGCCGTTAGCTTTGAGCAACCCGTCTATGTTGGAAACTGATGAGCCTGTTACACGTCCAAAAATATTCTGAATATTTTGAGCGTTGTTAAATAAAACCGTGCTGCTTGTAGGAATAGAAAACTGTTCAAAACTATGAAACAAGTTGCTATCCTTGATAGTGCCTCCATCAATGACTCTGGTATTATCCTGTAATGTAACAATAGAACTAACGGGTAACGTTTTATCTGGTAGAACTTGTGCTGTAACTGATGGGGAGGCTAGCAAAAAAAAGAGGATGCTACCTTCAATACTCCAGAATTGTGTAGCACGCTGTTTCACTGAACGCCCCTCTTTTATATTTGTGATTAATGAATGAATAAAATGCATTTGCTAATCATAGAACAAAGTCTGGCTATTATTTGTATTAAGAAAATTATCAAGTCCAATTAACTCAGAAAAATTATTTCAAGTGGTAGAGATGATACCAGGTGAGAAAAAAATTAATCTGCGTCCTAACTATGCCTTGTTCACAGAGGCTTTCACAACAACGCTTCTACTACTTGGTCAAAATTACGGCAATATACCTGTTGGTGATATTCTTGCCACTTTTCATTTGATGAGTGAGGAAAACCTGTCAATGTTGCCTTTTGGACATATGTCACAAATGGGCGACGAAGATGCTCATATTTCTCAAAGGCTGTGGCTATAGCTTGCTTATCATCCCAGTTATTTTCGAGAGCGATGTTAGCAATAATCGTTGCAATAGCTAGTGCATCTTCAAGTCCTTGATTAGCTCCTTGAGCTGTGAACGGAGGCATTCCATGCGCTGCATCACCAACCAATACAACTCGCCCGCTACTCCAGGATGGTTGAAATTTGACAGGGTACTCTTCAGTATTAATGTCAATTTTGCTAGGAATTTGGATAGGATCTGAAATGGTAGCGCGGTGAATGTAATATGGGCGCTGCTGCATATTAGTAGGGGGAGAGCTACGCACTAATTGCTTGAGTATGTGAGGAAAGCCCCCCTTTTCTAACTCCTGTACAGCTAAATTAATCAAAGAACTTCCAGACTTACCCTGTAATGAATCCAAAGGCAAAGCCAGAGTTATGATATATCCAACTTGACTGCTTTGTTTGCGAAATAACATCAACCTTGGTTTTTCTATCCAAGGTTGATCACTAAATACTTGATCATTACTAAGTGTTACAATTGATGAGTCTTGAAAAAATTTATCTTGTAATTCTGTCCACAGTTCACTTGGTATCTCAGCTGTTTCCATACAAGATATTGCTGCAAATCCTGAATATTTAGGCTGTGCAAAATCACAATATGGACTATCTTTGTAAAGAACTTTACGAATTGTAGAGTTAATCCCGTCTGCTGCAATAATTAATTTAGCTCGAAGCGATTTTGTTTTTAATTGTTTGGGGACAGTATTTGAACTCTCGAACTGTGTATCATTATGTTTATCTTCGTTTGTCCAATAAGCATAGGGGTTGGTTTCTATGGTTCTATTAGATACGCAATCTATTCGGACACACACATTTTCTGGTTCATCCACAACATCGATACAACGGTGATTAGCTTGAACCTGCTCCTGAGGTAGTAAATGTCTTAAGGTTGTCTGCAAATCATACCAAGGAACTGACACTCGACCTTCCCCATAATCTTTAAACCAGTCGTCGAACCCAAGAGATATTGACCGAATTAGCTGCCCCTGTAAATTTTTGTAAACCCATCTAGGAGAAGTCTTTGGAGGTTTTTGTTCCTGATTGGTTTTAACAGTTTTCTCGTTATTAGATTGTTGAGGATTAAAGAGCCTAACACTAGTTTTCCTGACCTCTTCGTAAGCGTTAGAATCTAAACATTTGAGAGCTTTTAATCCATTTGGGAGAAGATCCAACCTATGACCAACCTGACGAAAGGTACGAGTTTGGTCGATGACAAGAACATTTTCTATACCATGCTTGCGTAAGCCAATAGCAGTTGCTAATCCAACGGGGCCAGCACCAACAATTACAACATCATATATTTTTTCCATAAAGCAAAAGAAAGCCGAGTAAACACCAGACTAAATCTGACAGGGAACTTCAAACAGTGTATCAGTGTATTAGCATATTAATACCACATTACAGAGCTTTTTATTCTAGGAAATAAAAATTTTTGTAAAATCGTTGAGAGAAAAACTCAGATGATTGATGGGACTTTTGGTTGCCCTTTATAAGTGCTAATGGTGTTGGTATTGGTGAATAGAGTGTAGAGACGGAAGCCGTACCAACACAGAAAATAGAGAGGGATAACAGTGCAAGTAAAAGAGGGTATTTGATAGCCATATTAAATATATGCTCTGATTGAGTAGAAAATGTATTTAAGAGGTTGTTTGAAAAGGGTTAGCTTGAGCCTCGAGTGCGACTTAGGGGCGCGATCTCAAATCCCAAAACTCCGATTCTCTCGTAGCAGTTTCTCGGTAGCCAGGGTAATGAAACACACGCTTGAGGACTTTTCAGACAACCTCTAAGATTTTAGTATTTTGTATAAATGATAACACGAAGCTCAGATATTATTCTTCATCCTCATAATCGAAATCATCGTCACCGTGTTCTTCATACCACTTTTTTTCTTCCTCCAAAGCGATTTCTCTTGAGATCCTTTTTCTTCCTAGAATTTCCATTTCAAGCTTTTCTTTTTCTTGCTTTTCTCTTTCTATTCTTTCTGTTTATATCCGTTCTCTCTCTAGTTTCTCTTGCTACCCTGTCTCTTTCAAGCTGAATTAATCGCTGTTCTACTCGCTCACAGTAAAAATCCAAGGCTTTACCAGTGCCTGCTCCGGTAATCGCACCACCAGCTAAAAAGACGAGGACAGTTTTCCAGCCTTGAATGGCATTACCGCTCCACTCCAAACTACCCTCATTGAGCCACACCAGTAGGAAGTAGACGAGAATTCCAATAACTGTATTGATCAGAGCAAAGACTCTTGGTGTCATCTCGGATTGGCGGAGTATCAGCCATTGCGCCAGACTAAGAATCACACTAAAGATTAGAGCCGCGATCGCACAAAGAATAACATTACCTGGAAAAGTGAACGGATCTACTGCAAATTTAATGATTAGCGTGATAGTAATCGGGGCAGAGAGCAAAATAGCTCAGGAGTAAGCTAGCACTAATGGCAAGAAACCAGTAACGACCGAGATAACCCAGGCGAAATTCTAACAACGACTCTTGTACTCCAAACAAAATCATCCAAAATGTAATACTCGCTGTCAAATAATCAAGCATTAGCCGTTGTTTTACCCGTGTGTTGAAGAGGGTATTTTCTATAATACGCCTAAACAGTATTTTGTTGTTGTGGTGGCTCTGGTGTGGTGTTTTTTTTATAATTGCTCTATGAGATTTTTTAATGAGTTTTATATTTGGTAGTGCCTTAAGACTGCAAAATATAAAAAGCAACGAAAAACCCCATCCAAAGTATTGTTAGGGACATAAATAAAAACTCTATATTCCCTGATGACACAACTCAATATTTGTTCGACTGCTGTCAGCCTGGAGGTGCGGCAATGAACAAACCCCCATCCAAACGCAAGAAAGTTATCCCTGCGGTATCTGGCGAACTAAAGCCAGCAAGCGACTCTGCAACAAAAGATCCTTCTTCGCACGAAAATCCAGCTTCAGTAACGATTACGGTCACTGCTGTTGAAGTTACAGAGTTGAGCGAGGAAGAACAAAGCTTACGCTTGCACTTGGAACGCCGTGTGGAACGTGCATTTTTAGAAGCAGGTCAGGCGCTGATGGAGTTGCGCGATCGCAGATTGTACCGTTCCACGCACCGTACTTTTGAAGAATACTGCCGCGAACGCTTCAATTATAGTCGTGACGCGGCGTACTTGAAGATTTCGGCCACTGTGGTTTATGAGAATCTCCAAAAGTTTTTGCCGACCATTGGTCGGCAAATTCCAATGCCGACCAATGAACGACAATTGCGGTTTTTGGCGAAAGCCGAGTTGGAACCTTCTGTACAAGCAGATGTATGGCAACAGGCAGTAGAGCAAGCTGGCAATAAGATTCCCTCTGGTCGCATAGTGAAAGATGTTGTCGATAGGATACGTGAAAGGACGAAAGTACCCAATCCTTACCATATTGGTGAAATATGCATTCTTCTGCCTAAAGATGACCCAGACTTAAGGGGTAAAGCGGGTTATTGGGGAGTGGTAACTCATGTTGGTGAATACAGCTGTACACTCCAGACATGGGATGGGGACTACACCGTAAAAATCGAACACCTGAAGTTGCTGGAATTGCTTGATGAAGATTGTAGATTCATGCAGCAGCTATGTGTGAGGTTACAGCAGTTGCATCAAGTGGCCAGCCGTGACTCTTCTGTAGATTGGCTGTTGCAGGGTTTGGGGAAACAAGCTAAACCGTATCTGTCATCCTTGCAGGCAAAGCTGCTGGCGGCTGTGGAACGGGATTACAAAATCGAGTGGAGGCAACAGAAATGATGGTGCAGCTAGGAAACAATAATTTAATGCAACAAAGTTCACTAAACTCGTTTAGTTTCAAATATTTCTCGCCACAATTCAAATTCAGGACAATTGCACCAAAGGGTAACGAACCCATCAAAAAGTTTAGTTTCTGAATTTTTAACTCCCCTTGGGAGAACTTGGATCAAGATAGGAATATCCAAATCACATTTCCAATTTTCTATTTCTTTTTGAAGTTGGGCAATAGTGTCTTGATGGAATCCTCGGTCGTTGTTGGAACACTGAACAAGTAAACATCCATTATCAGAATCTTTTACTCGCTTGATCGAGAAATTAATCTGTGTCCACATTGATTGGACTTCATTGAAAATATTAGGCAAACCATAGTGATTGCCTAATATTGCCTTTCGGCGTTTCGATTCACCCATAAGTCCCCCTCAGCAATACAAATTTTGACAAGGATGACGAAGAAGATAAGGAATCTCCTGACGACGAGTAAGCTCACTAGCGCTCAGACTAACCCTCTGGGGGTTATTAACTACTAATACTATTGTAACGATAAATCAAGGGTTTCAAGTATTTTGCAGTTGCAAG
>NZ_WBKM01000150.1 GCF_015714725.1 Nostoc sp. WHI | reverse complement strand
GGGAGCGATGCGATTTTGTGAGATGCCTTGCTTCGTTTGGGCAGGGGGCAGGGAGCAGGGAGCAGGGAGCAGGGAGCAGGGAGCAGGGAGCAGGGAGCAGGGAGCAGGGGGATTAGAAATTAGCGTTTTATGAGCCAAGGAGATGGATTGTTAATTATGGTTACTAGAATCCCTAAAACTCGGTTGTAAACTCCATAAAGCTCTCTGCCTATATCAACGTCTAAATAACTACATTTAACAGCAAATTTCAGCCAAGTCTGAGTTTCTGCTGCTTCCGCTTCTGAATCATTCAATTTTGCAATAAAAGCAGCTTCATAACGGCGTTTTCTCCATGCTTCTGCCAGATTTGCACAAACTGAACGAGATGAACGACGAATTTGATCAGTTAAAGAATAACGTTCTTCAACAGGAAACTTCTTAGATAATTCAAAAATTTTCATGGCTACATCAAATGCCATTTTATATACTTCCAAGTCTTCATGACTTTTTATTGGTTCTTTTTCCATTCCCCCTGCCCCCTGCTCCCTGCTCCCCTGCTGTCTTTAACATGATCTCACAAAATCGCATTGCTCCATCGCTCAAGTCAGATAAAAGCAACTTACTGAATGAGCGATTATTGTCAAAAAAGCCTTGGTAAATGCCTTAACCTTCACTAATCAGCTGTAACAAGGCTTCCGTTGATATCTTGCCACTAATATCAGCACCTTCCAAAAGGCTATCCGCCAAATCTCGCTTGTGGTGGTGCAATTGCACAATCTTTTCTTCAATAGTATCCTTTGCTACTAGACGATAAATGGTAACTGGGCGTTGTTGCCCAATGCGATGGGCGCGGTCTGAGGCTTGGTCTTCCACTGCGGGATTCCACCAAGGGTCTGTATGAATCACATAATCAGCAGCAGTTAGATTCAGTCCTGTACCCCCCGCCTTGAGACTAATCAGAAATACATCTCCTGAACCAGCTTGAAATGCATCCACCCGTTTTTTCCGCTCTGCCACTGAAGTACTACCATCTAGATATTGATAATTAATACCTTGCTGCTCTAGATAATCTCTAATAATGTGCAAATGGTCAACAAATTGACTAAACACCAACGCCTTATGACGATTTTCCAGCAGTTCACCCAACACCTCGCCAAAAAGTTGTAACTTGGAACTAGGTAATTCAGTATCAGGCATAACGAGGCTGGGATTACAGCAAGCGCGACGCAGTTTCATAATCTCAGCCAAAACTTGCAAATGTTTCTTTCCTGCTTCGGCATCAGTTTCGGTAAGTTTAGATATTGCCTGGCGGCGCAACGCTTCATAGAATGCTTTTTCCTCCCGACTCAATTCCACATGCAACAGAATTTCGGTACGAGATGGCAACTCTTCTAATACTTGATTTTTTGTCCGCCGCAACAGAAATGGTTGAATCAGTTTTTTGAGTTTATTACGTGCAAGTTTATCTTGATATTTTTCAATGGGGGTAGCAAAGCGTTGATTGAAGCTTTCAAAAGAACCCAATAACCCAGGATTAATAAAACGGAACAAATTCCACAACTCACCCAGGTGATTCTCAATCGGAGTCCCAGTAGTCAGCAACTTAAAATTAGATTTTAGGTTCATGGCTGCCTGAGAACGTTTAGTAGTCATATTTTTAATCGCCTGGGCTTCATCCAGGACAATCGTTTGCCACTGTACACCAGAAAGCATTTGCGCTACTTCTTCCTGCTGTAATAAACCATAGCTGCAAACCAACATATCTAAAGGTTGTAACCCATCCAATAATTTTTGGCGGTTAGTACCAGAAAATTGAATAATATTCAGAGTTGGGGCAAACTTCTGTGCTTCACTCACCCAATTCATGCACACGGAAGTCGGCGCAATAATTAGAGTTGGCCCCTCATGGGCGTTTCTGAGAATAACCGCCAATGCCTGCAAGGTCTTACCCAGTCCCATTTGGTCTGCTAAACAAGCACCCACACCCCAATGTGCCAGACGCGCCAGCCAACAAAAACCCTCCATTTGGTAGTCACGTAGTTCTCCTTGAAGTGTAGATGGCAATTCTGGTTGGAGGTTCTGCACCTCCTTAAGTCGCTCTCTATGTGCTTTCCAATGTTTATCTGCTTTTACCTTACCTACCTCATCGACAAAATCTTCTAACCCTAACGTGGCCAAGGGGTGAAAACGAATACCTTTACTATGCTTTTCCGAAAACATCCGTAATTCGTCGAGGCGTTTCCGAAAAGCTTGAGTTAAAGCCAAAAATTGACCATCACCAAGGGGAATAAAACGGCTGGGGGTTTTCTCTAATAGTTCTAGTAGTTGCTGCATATCCAGCACTAGGTCGTTATTCAATTTCAACTCCCCAGTTGCTGCAAACCAGTCTTGCTGACGTTGAATTGATAAATTAAAGTCTTTCAAATCGGCATTGTGGCTAACACGCAGTTTTTCTCCTTGTGGCCATTCTATAACTATGTTATTTCCCAGTGCTTGCAGTTCTAACAGCAATTCTAAACAGTCCTCTGGGTCAGCTATAACCCATTCACCATCTTGTTCTTCAGTTCGCGTCAAGGTGGGGCAGGCTTTGATGGCAGCTTTAGCAAGCTGTTTCTCTTCAGGTAGATTTCGTCTGGTTTGCAGACGTTTCCCGTCAATCTCGGCAATTACAGTTTCACCACCTGTACCAGGACGGTAGTAGGGGCCACCTTGGGCAAAGGGGCGCGACAAAAGGCTGATTTTCAAGCCGGTATTGGCAGGTAAAAGGTGAATATGGGGTAGAGTCTGGGCGGGTACTTCTTCTGCACCTTCTGAACCGCCACCAATGTCAGAATGTACGGTAACGATGCCAGAGACGGCATTTATGGCTGCTAAAACTTGCTTTTCGGCGATCGCAGGTACATTTAATTTATTATCTATACCAATAATCTCCGCAATGCGTCTGTGTTTGGCAGTAATTTCAATGACTTTGATGCGGGTTGGAGTTTCTTTGATATGCAGAATATTCTGTGATTCTGGTAATTTGGGAGAAAATTCCAAGGTGAGACGGCCAAGTTTTTCTTTTTTAACCAGTAGTTCTGGTTCTCCTTTAACAATTTCTACACGGATAGTGGGTGTATCTTCCCAAAAAACCAACGGGTGCCCAATTAAAGCAGAGATGGCTTTTTCACCGAAAGTATAATCAACTTTGCCGTAATAAGAGCCATCATTATATGTTTCAATACAACTACATACCCGCATATCTTGGGGTGTGATGTAATCAAACTCAGATAATCCACTGCTTAGACGCTTGAGGGCTATGGGGCGACCTTTACTCCACTCTCCTTTAGCATTAACTTTTTGTTCTCGTGGTTGTAAGACACATCTGCTGGGATAGAAGGTAATGAACCATGCTAAACGCAGTTCCGATTCTAGTTTTCCTGGTGTTTGTGGTTCTTTTTGGAGATTTGCCAGGGCATTGAGGCACATTTCCCAAGCTTCTTGGGGTCGAATTAAGTCTACGATGGTTTGGATCTCGCTATCTTCTCGCAGTGCCTCTGCAAGTTTATTATAGTTGCTACTTGGTTTGAGCCTGGATAGGAGTTCTGCGGTTTCCATTGCCAACCAGTGATAACCGGAGGCAAGCGAGCGCCGATATAGTGGTTCTAGTAAATTAGGTAAGCGTTTTTTAGCACTTTCTGCATCCATCCAGTAAAGGCATAGTGAACAAAACAATGTTTGTAAGCTATTTTCTTCTTCCACAGAAGAAATATGACCGCTGACTACAAATTGTTTTTGGGTAATATCACCAAGGTGAACTTGTAGTACCATGTTCAGTCTGCCATAAATGAACCTGAGCCAATGATCTGATTGACGGGACATCAAACTGGTGTACTCTTCTGCTTCTTTGAGGCGTTGCACTGAACCATCTTTTAAAAGTGCAAGGATAAAAAATAAGCCCCCAATTGTATTGAAATATATTTGGCGTTTGCCGGTAGCCTTTTTGATGGCTTTTAGGGCATCTGTATAATATTTTATGGCTTGTTCATTTTCACCTCGCAGAAAACTTAACCAACCCCAAAAGATCGCAGCGTTATTTTGATATTCATTTGATACACGCTCCAGACTTTCTTGTGCTTCTTGGGTACAGCCCTCTAACAACAGTTGTTCTGTCAAAATCAGATGTAGATAATCTGAGCAATGTCTTCCAGGTGTAGAGCATTCTTCTTCTAGCAGCGTCAACGCATCTTCAGAAGCAGATAATTTTAAGGCTGAATTGAAGAGGATACTTGATATGCCACTTTCATATAATTCTTGTGGTAGGGTGTTAAACCAATCTGCATCAAATGCATTATTGTATATCTGCTCAAATATCTTTTCTTTTACTATTTTTTCTTCGCTATCACTGTACTTCTGGTAATCTTCAATTTGCTGATTAATAAAACTAAGGTCTTGACGATAAATACCAATGCGGATTTCTCTGATACACTGGCGTAAGCTGTAAAAAATTCGAGAATCCCTGTTCCAGTGAGTACGTATGGGTAGCTTTTCCTCTACTGCTGTGACGAGGATTTCAAACTGTCCGGTTTGTACAGCATGACGAGTAGCAATCTCTGTGAGTAACGGATGACATTCAGAACCCGATCTACTTGACTGTACTAATAAGCCTGATTTTAATAATTTATCAATTTGCGGACTAAGAGTTTTAGTTACCCAAAGTTTATTGCTTTCATCTAAAGCGCCAGTTTTACTAAGACAATTTACAAATGAATTTTTGTCTATCGGTGCATAAATTACCGAAAATAACTGAATAATTTTTTGTAAGGAAGGATGTAACTCGAAGTATATATGGGCGAGTTTTGTTTGCAGTTTTGTAGTATCATTAGCCAAATTAATCATACTATTAATTAAGTTCTTTAAATAATTCCATTAATTTACGTTTACGTCCATGAGCCGCTTTTAATTTCGAGCGATAAGCAGACCATTCAGCTTTTTGCCTTAGTTGAATATAAGCAGCTTTGACTTTTTTTTAGTCAATTAACCGCAGCGTCATAACGGTCAGCTTTCCCTTGTTCCATAATTGGTTCTGCCCGTCTGCGAGCGTTATCAATTACCCAATCTGGACGATGGGAAACTGCTGCATCCATGACTCGATGAACCAGTTTGGAATCATAGTAAGTATCTCTCTCTACTGTTTTAATTGCATCATCAATTAAATCCTTCATGGAGGAAAATATCGACTTGCGCTTCTCCTATTCCCCAATCTGGCTGATTTTGCAGTGTTTGCAGTAAATCTTGTTTGAGCGTCAACCAAGTTTCTCCTGCATAGTCTTGGATCTTACCATAGTCTCGAAACGCAAGAAGCTTAAGGATGGAAGGGGTTACGCCTGAAGTTGCGGCGTGATGCTGGAGTTTGAAGACGCTTGCGCTCAAAAGTTTGCTCAACTGTGGATTGATAACTAACAAGCCGATAAAGTTCATTCCTATACCCCTAGCCCAAAGCCATATTCTCTCGTGACTCATTATCATTAAAATTAAGTTGTTGAGAATAAAATCTCTTGTGAAATCCTTGCTATTCCGTTGTTTCACGACTTCACTGGAAAAGTCAGATCAATCGATCAATCGTTAGGCTGCTTCAGCTTACTGCTGAGACAGTACTTGGAGGCCCCGCAGGTAAGGTGATTGCTCTCTAACTGCTCACGTATCATCACGATTTGACTCCCATTGCGTCGTTTTCTGTGCCAAGCTTAGAAATGCTCTTATTACTGGAGAGGAATCATGCTGCCGCCAAGCAAGATAAAGTCCGGTCTTAGGTGTCTGCTCTTGTAAAGGTCTGTAAGTAACTCCGCTTCTGTGGAAATTTTGCAAGGAGGCGGGAACCAAAGCGATGCCCAATCCTGCTGCAACCAAGCCGATGATAGTTTGCATCTGAACTGCCTCCTGAGCAACTTTCGGACGAAATCCAGCTTCTTGACAAATGTTAATAATCTGCTCGTAAAAGATGGGCCCCATTTTGGCAGGAAATAGGATAAATAATTCATCTGCCAAAGCAGAGAGAGACACTTTAGCCTGTGCAGAGAGCGGATGGGTTTGTGGCAACGCCAATACCAATGATTCTTGCAAAACGCATTCCATACTTAGCCCTGGCTCAATGATGGCAGAACGAACAATGCCGACATCAACCTGTTTGTGATGCAGAGCTTGAATTTGCTCTTGCGTCGTCAGTTCATGCAATCGCAGTTCTACAGCAGGAAACTGTTCTCGAAAGACACTTAAAATATCTGGCAGTACGGTATACGTTGCAGATCCAACAAACCCGATCGCCAACCGTCCAACCTCACCCCGCTCTACCCGTTGTGTCACTTCGATCGCCTGTTCGAGTTGCGCTAACACCAGATAGGAGCGCTCTAAAAACACTTTGCCTGCTTCAGTAAGCTGCACTTGCCGCTTCGTTCTCTCAAACAGCTTGACTCCTAGTTCATCTTCCAAACCGCGAATCTGCTGACTGAGCGGGGGTTGGGAAATGTGCAACCGCTTTGCTGCTCGACTAAAGTGTAGTTCCTCAGCCACCGCAATGAAGTAGTGCAGATGCCGTAGTTCCATCACACTTATATGTCTAACCTATTAATCTTAGTCAAATATATATTGGACAGTCACATGACTGTCTCCTATCGTAAGAAATATGAGGCGCGTCTCATCGCTTTTGTATTGGAGAAAACAAATGAACTCTATACAGAACAGATAGCCATGCAGAGGCGAACGCTGGGTAGCCAACTTTGAGCAAGTCATGAGATGGTGCTTACGCCCACTCAAATTCAGGATTTCAGTCAGGAGAGAGGCAAATGATTCGACTTGATGATCAAGTAGCCGTTATTACAGGCAGTGGACGCGGTTTAGGAGCAGCTTATGCCCGTCTGTTGGCAGAAAGAGGGGCGCGAGTTGTAATCCACGATGCAGGCGTTAACAAAGAGGGGATTGGTTTCGATCCAATGGTGGCGGCTGATGTCGCCAGCAACATTCGCAAAGCTGGTGGAGTTGCGATCGCCAGCGATGTACTCCTCGATAGTCGAGACAACTGCCGCAGCCTGGTAGAAATGACGCTCTTAAAGTTCGATCGCCTCGATATCTTGATCCACAATGCTGGCTGGGTTGCTTATGAATCAATCCAAGACCTGACACCTGATTTTCTACAACGTGCCATCAACATCAACATAGAAGCGCCAACGTGGTTAGCTCAAGCCGCCTTTCCGATTATGAAACAGCAAAACTACGGACGGATTGTGCTTACTACTTCCGATAGAGCTATTTATCAGCAATATGCACTCAGTGGTCTTGCCCCTTATGCTATGGGAAAAATGGCACAGATCGGTCTGATGAATGTGCTTGCGGTTGAAGGCAAAGAGCATGGAATTCTCGTTAATGCGATTTCGCCGGTAGCCAAAACGCGGATGTGGAACGTACAAGATGAGCCTCTTGATTTGCGACCCGAGCAAGTAGCCCCCGGAGTGTTATATCTGGCTTCTGGTGAATGCCGAGAGTCTGGATTTATATTAAGGGCAAGCAATGGTCAATTCACAGCCGTGCGCTGGATCGAGCGAGACAACGTGAACTATCCATTAAACCTTGCCGCTGTTGAAAGTTCTACTGCGGAGGATTTGGCTACTCGCTGGCAGGAGATTGCTGCGGATGTTGCCTTTTAAAGATTGGGCTTTTACTTCGAGATGGTCTTTCGGGAAACAATCGAGATTATTGGTGGCAACGTAGGAATCACGCAAAAATAACTTGAACACTTTTAATTGGAAAGTCAGGCTAACAGCTTATTCCAAATCAAATTTGTACAACTTATTTTTACATGATGGTTTAATCAAATAAATACTCTTGCATGTCGTTTTGTCGATGGCGGAGAATATTTATCGCCTTGACCTGAATTTGACGAATCCGCTCTCGACTGAGGTTTAGCTGTTGGCCAATCTGAGCGAGATTGAAATGCTGATCGTTCTCTAGCCCAAAGCTTAAAGTCAACACTTGACGCTGTATAGGTGTCAATGGTTCTAAGAATTTAGCTACGTCTTGCGATAGAAGTTCCTGGGTGAGCAGTTTTTCTGGTGAAGCGCCAACGTCTGCTAGAATTTCGCCCAATTCTGTCTCTTTCTCATCTCCGACTTGTTTATTTAAAGAGATGGCTGTTCGAGAGGCAGCGAGATATTCTCGAAGCTTATCTGTACTGAGGTTTAATGATTTTGCTATTTCTTCAGCAGTGGCATGACGACCAAGTTTTTGAAAGCTTTCTCGCTGTACTTTCTTAATTTTGGTAAGTATTTCAGTGAGATGAACAGGCAATCTAATAGTACGCGATTGTTCTGCTATAGCGCGTGTAATCTCTTGACGAATCCACCAATAAGCGTAAGTCGATAGCTTATAGCCCCGGTTGGGATCAAACTTTTCTATACCCCTTTGTAAACCGATTGCTCCTTCCTGAATCAAATCTAAAAATTCCAAATTCCGGTTCTGGTATTTCTTGGCAACAGAAACCACTAGTCGCAGGTTAGCTGTCACCATTTTTTGTTTAGCTTTTTGACCAAGGTGTAGTGCTGCTCGGATTTGTGCTTCGGTTTTTTCAACAGCGTTGGCTAATTCTGTCATTGTTGGTTCGCGGTCTAGCTGTTGAGTGAGTTCATTTTTACATTGCTCAATGGCAATCATTTCTTGTACCTGTCTACCATAAGCGATTTCTTCCTCTGGCTTTAATAAAGGATACTGACCAATTTCTTGCAAATAGATGCGAACCATGTCGGAACTCAGGCTGGACATACAAACTCTTCGGCTTTTTTAAACCAGGGGATTTAAAAGTATAAATCAAATAGCTCAATAAAGTTCAATCTGGTTTTCGATGATGTCTACGGTTTCTAGCCCGAAGTGAGCAATAATCCGTCTTGCTGTGACTGGGCCAACACCTTTAATCAGCCCACTACCCAAGTATTTTTCAATTCCAGTGAGAGTAGCTGGTTTGGTTTCTTTTTAGTTGACTACTTGGGACTAGGGGCCAAATTATGGATGGTCACGCCAGAAACCTGTAAGTTGTAGAGTCTGCCCTGGCTGAATATTAGTAAAGCTGCCGACGATTGTAGTTAAGTCAGTGGCTCTGGCGCAGGTTAAGTGGGCCACAGTGTAACCTGACTCCTGGGAATAAAAAGTGAGTCTTTCAACTACTCCAGTGAGAATTTCATATTGCAGAGAAACATTAAGCTTTTGGGAGTGGGCTGGAGGAGTGGACATTGCCTGTTAGAAGACGGCGCACATGATTATACTAGTAAAAGAAGATTATTTGTAGTATTTTAGTACTAAAATACTTGGTTTTTGAAAAAATTATCTAAATTTTCTGTTACTTTCAAGTATACGATTTAAGCTATTTGTAGTGCGTTTACGTTATTAGATAAGCTGGATCTTTTCCAGAAAAGTAAATATAAAATTTGGATCTGGAGTTCGATTGTGGCATATTAGTCTCAGATTTTGAAATCTGAGAATTATCTGTGTCAAACAAAAAGCATAAAAAAGTAGTTTTGGCAATTTTGAGTAACGCTGGTGGAAGTGGAAAAACCACGTTAGCGACGCACTTAGCTTACGAACTAGCTCGCTGTAAAGTTGGGCATCACCCCTGTTCGGTAGGTCTTCTTGACTTAGATCCCCAAGGCTCTTTAAGTTTATTCTGTGGTCTCGAAAAACCCTCGACTGCTGAAAAATCCATTTCATCTGTCTTGTCTGATGATTTCTCAGGGGACTGGCCTTTAGTTCCTTGTTGGACAGAGTTTGGATTGAAAGTTGAGGTTGGTCAGAGTCTTCAACAGCCGCTACTTAAAACTGCTGATGATTTGGTCAATCACCCACGCGGGCCTTATCTTCTAGCAGATAATCTCCAGGATTATCCACTAACTCATGATGTAATAATTATCGATTGTCCTGCTACCTTGGGAAGACTAAACCTTGCAGCTCTTGCTGCTAGCACTCATATCCTTATCCCTATTCAACTTGAGCCAAAAAGTGCTAGCGGAGCAGCTGAACTGCTTCAGTTTTACTTTATTGAATGTAGACGACTTCGATTAGAGCCTTATCCACAAATAATGGGTATAGTTCCTAATCAGTACAGGTCTGATCAGGCTATTCATAATGAGATTCTGGAGCAGTTGCCTACTATAATTCGGCAATTACAGCTTCCAGACGCTTATTGTTACCCAACAATTAGATTCTCTTATGAATTTAGTAATGCTTCTGGAGCAGGTTTACCGTTACATCTTTATCGGAAAAAACACCCAGCTTGTAAGGATTTTGCTAAATTAGCATCTGATTTAACTGCACTGGTAGGAGCTAAATAAATATGACACGCCAAAAAGTAGATTTGACCAAAATGTTTAGTGCTGCTACGCAAATGTCTGACGCGGAACTGGAAATTAACAACCTTCAAGCAGAAGTTAATCGCCTACGAGCTTTACAAGCTCCAGAATTAGAGGTACAGATTGCTACATTACGTGAGCAACTAAGAATGCAGTCTGGGGTACAAGAAATTAGCATCATAAAAATTCGTCCTAATCCTGGGCAACCAAGAAAAACATTTTCTTCATTAAGTATCGATTCAATGGTACGAACTTTGGATAAGGATGGACAGTTACACCCTATTATTCTTATCCCAGAAGCAGATCATTTTGATTTATTCGATGGTGAGCGGAGGTGGCGTGCAGCTAAAAAATTAGGATGGCAAATAATAAAGGCTGTCACTATGCCTCGTCCTCAAGATTTGCATCGGAAAGCGTTAATAACAACTCTACATCGTGAAGACCTTAATCCACTTGATAAAGCGGAAGCTCTTTTAAAGGAAATTTCAGAACAGACAGGAATAGATACTGCTGAAGCGCCACGTATCTTATCTACTGCTGTACGTCGTTTAGATTATCAAAAACGTATGAAGCAGGTAGGTGAATTAATTGCAGCTAGTGAAGATAAACAAAACCAAGTTTTAGATGAACTCGATTTAACCGACTTAGAAAAATCTGTTTTTAAGGTTCTATTAGGTATTGGTTTAAATCCAGGCTCTGTCACAGCCAATGATTTTCGGATGTTATCACTTTTTCCAGATTTACAAATAGCGATTAGAGAGTCTAATCTTAAGGCTGCACATGCAATGGTGCTACAACGGTTATCAGCTAAAAAGCTGGGGATGGATGAAAAAAAGACATCAAAATTCCGAATCGAAGCTACTCAAAAAGTAGTTGAACAAAGTCTTACCCTTGCAGAAACTCAGGAATTAGTTAACCAAATCATTGCAAAATATGTATCTAAGCCAGCTACCAATACCGATGATAAACGGTTAGCAAATATAATGCGTGGCTTTAAAAAGATTAATTTGAACAAAATTGAACGTTCTAACCTGGAAAATTTTCGTCAATCTTTACAGCAGAAACTTCAAGAAATAGAAGCTGCCCTCCAGATTTATAAGGATAACTAATGCAACTTTAATAAAGTTAAATTAAATAGCAATAGTTTAGCTTAATTTGCTGAAACAAAAGTGCCATGAAATCTATCCAGCAAAAGTCCAAACCTCTCAAGTAGTGTGTAGGTCGAGTGACAAAGTTGCAAAGCGCGGTGATACAGTAATTGTAGGCTTTCGTCCTAAGCTTTGAAAAAGTTCTATGTATATTTTTTTGATTTGGAGCAATCTGTTAGTAACTTCCTGGGGCAGGCGAATTGTACCCGATTGGTCTGCAATTGCTGCTGTAATTGCCTGCCGAATCTGCCAGTATGCACAAGTCGAGAATTTATAGCCGCGATTTAGGCCAAACTCCTCTACAGCATGAAAGTAAACCAATAGCCCCCTGTTGAATCAGATCCAGCAGTTCTACGTTACTCCAGCAATATTTTTTCGCGACTGCAACCACAACAATTCGCAATTCGCAGTTTCAATTCTTAGGGGCTTGAACCCACTACTGATACCGTACTCTTACGGGAAGCAATCTACATGCAGCGTCTTGTAGACTAATGATTACAATAATTAGTGCAAGTTTCAAACCCACAAATTATCCAATTGGAGTTCAACGTATTTTAATTGCGATAGCGAGTCTGTGAGCTTCATTGCGAATTGCGAAAAGCAGCGAATTGATTTGACCTTACTTCTCTTACTTAGAAAATCTCAAGTTTTAGGCAATAGCCTCTCGAAGCGACCAATTTCTCGTAGGTAAATTCCAAGTAAATCAGAGCTTTAGCTAGACATCTTGCTGGAGAATAAATTGCTAACAAAAGATTGACACTAAAGTATAAATCAAAGAGTCAACGATGCTCTAAATTAATTTCTGCTGCGTTGATAGAAAAAATTTCAAAAATTCTTTACGGGGGCTATATGGGGGCTACATATACCCCAACAAAAGTTCAGGACTTTTGTGATACTTTGACTCCCACATAGCTCCTATATAGGTGTTATGTAGGGTATATTTGATTGATTGATATTTTATACCCCATTTAGCCCCCAAGGGGTTATGATAAGCTCTTGAGTTGGGAAAATAAGGGTGAAGTTATTTTATTCTTCTTTCTCTTGCTCTTGCAGATCACTTGAACAGATAATTTTCACAAATTAAAGTGTATTACTTGGAGCAGATGTCAAACATTCACACCTTACAAAAAATTTTTCCTGCGGGTTTCGATAACGGTTATGGAAGCCTTAAACTTTTAGTCGATGGCTTTGAAGTAGTTCGTGTCCCCAGCTACATAACCAATGCCGAGATGGAAGATGTTCCAGG
>NZ_WBKM01000138.1 GCF_015714725.1 Nostoc sp. WHI | reverse complement strand
AATCACTACCAGTTCTCGAATTACCCCACCCTAACCCTCCCCTTGCAAAGGGGAGGGAACAAGATTTTCCGGTTTCCCCCCTTTACAAGGGGGGATTAAGGGGGGTAATTAGACTTGTGTGTACACCGTAGCCTTAGTAAGGAGAGGGATGTCCGCCAGGACAGGGTGAGGTTTTCCAAGGATTTCTGGTAATTTGATGACTTGTGTGTACACGGTAGCTTTTTAAGGGGGGCTAGGGGGGATCTCGATACAACCATAGACTTTTCAAACAACCTCTAAGCGATCGCCTTTCTCTATAACTCGATTTAAAAGATAGAAATGATCAAAATGATAGCGATAGATACGATTACCACAGGTATCACCTACTTAACTTAAATTTATATTTAATCAGCAAAAAGGCTTATTACTTTGTAAAAACTTCATATTCAATAAGCAAAATCAGCTTCGACTTACTCAAAATGAGGTTTGACTTACTCAAACCCCAGTTTGCTTACTCATTTTGGTGTTTTCCGCAAGTCAAATGAGCTTTGACTTAAGCAAAATGGCATTTGACTTACTCATTTTAGTGTTTTCCGCAAGTAAAATGAGGTTTGATTTACTCAAACCCCAGTTTACTTACTCATTTTGGTGTTTTCCTCAAGCAAAATCAGGTTTGACTTACTAAATTCCTTTGTTTGCTAGTTTGTTTAAGTAATTCACGCATTCATTTTGATGTATCCTTGAGCCGAAACTGGCGATGTCTACGACGGGCTACGCCTACGCGTCGCGATCAGTTCATTCAGCAAGAAGCTTTGAATGTTGTGGCTGTGATTTCACCAATTCCCCAGGAGCGATCGCTCCATTTTCTGTAATGATGGCTGTAATCAACTCAGCCGGAGTCACATCAAAAGCTGGGTTGTAAAAATCCACACCCCCAGGTGTAAGAATAGTATCACCAACTTGATATATTTCTGTCGGATCGCGTTCTTCAATGGGAATTTTGCTGCCATCAGTTAATTCAAAATCAACGGTAGAAAGGGGTGCAGCAACGAAGAAAGGTATATTATGGGCTTTAGCTGCGATCGCTAAACTATACGTACCAATTTTATTAGCAGCGTCGCCATTAGCAGCAATTCGATCAGCACCCACAACTACAACATGAATCAAACCCTGTTTCATGCAATGGGCTGCCATATTATCAGTAATTAATGTCACTGGAATACCTTCTTGAACACATTCCCAAGTGGTAAGTTTTGCACCTTGTAAACGGGGACGGGTTTCGTCGGCAAAAACCCGTTCTAAACGTCCTTCTCTCCAAGCGGAACGCACAACACCTAAAGCTGTACCGTAACCAGCCGTAGCTAATGCCCCCGCGTTGCAATGAGTAAGCAATGTCAGCTTTTCTGGGGTAGTAGGCAATACTGCCAAGCCATTGTCACCGATCGCGTGACAGGTTTGCAAATCTTCAATATTGATTGCTTGGGCTGTTTGGAGAAGAATTTGCTTGATATCTTCTACTGTTCCCAGCGTTTCGTAGGCGGCTTTGAGCATCCGGCTAATTGCCCAAAATAAATTCACTGCTGTTGGACGAGTAGAACGCAACAACTGGGCTACTTTATCTAAGTGTTGCAAAAATTCGTGGCGATCGCCTGTTTCAATTTCCCTCGCACCAAGATACATCCCATAAGCCGCAGCCACACCGATAGCAGGGGCACCTCGAACAATCATAGTTTTAATCGCCTGTGCCATATCCTCACTGCGATGAATTTCCACAAACGTATATTCGTTTGGTAAGCGTGTTTGATCAATGAGTGACACTGAGTTGTTGTGCCAAATAACGGGATAAACTTGGTTTATTGAAGATGTCACGTTGCTTTGCTCCGAATTCAAAATTCAAAAGTCATAGGAAGGTATTGGATATTCTCACCTTTGCTCCCCTACTTCTTGCCAATTTTGGGGCGATTTGGGAAAGTAGGCAATAATCATGGCAACTTTAGGATGATTGCGAGCGATCGCTTCTGGTATCCGACCTAAAAGTGAAATTAGTTGAGTTTTATTTTCAACAGACCCGTTTAACACTAGCAAATCGTTGGTTTTGAGTAAACGAGAAACTTGCTGCACAAAATTGCCCCGCACTTTTTGAATAGGTGTATCTTCTGGCAATCCGGCATTAGTCAAATCGATATCTACTCCTTGTTTTGTGACAACTTGCAAAAGTTGTACGGTAGCCTTGAGTTCTGTTGCCAAACTTTTGACTAATTGGATACTCTCTCCAAAAGAACTAGCATAGGTTTGTTGGGTAGTGAAAGCTAGAAAAACTCGTGTTGTATGCTCAATTGGCAATGGGAATCGAGTTACCAAAACAGGCACCGTACTGCGATTTACAATCTTGTCAATCACACCACCAAAGAGATTTTCCTGATAAGTAGAGTAACCTTTCCAGCCGCAGACAATCACACTGGCCTGCTTTTCTTGTGCCACACGAGCAATTCCCTTATCAATTGATTCGTCAATCCGACCAATGGGAATAACATTAGCAACCGCAGCATGGGCAATCATTTCTGCGGTTGATAGTAATTGGCTTTGTCTGGCTTTATCCTCTGGAGGAATGGGGGAATTTTGTTCAATTAAAATGTGGAGTGGTAATAAAGTACCGGTCGCTGATTTTGCAAGGAGTATTGCCAACTTGAGCAAGTTATCTTCAGTGCTGGGGTTGGCAACTGGTACTAAAACGCGATCGCCTAGATTTCCTAACTGATGACTTTGAATACTAGCCTTTCCTGGCCTGATTTTTTTCCCCCACCGATCTGTCACCCAAGGAGAAGCAATGCAGGTAACTAAAATCATGGCGATCGTCCCATTCACTGTTAACTGATCGACCAACTCGATTTTGTAAGCAACGGTGATTGCAGCTAGGGTAGAGGCTGCCTGAGCTACTGATAGCCCAAACATCAACATGATATTGTCAAAGTTGAATCCGAATAACTTGCCTGAACCCCACGCTGGAATGAACTTAGCAATAATGGCAACAGTTACCATGACAGCAGATACTAGGAGCGATCGCGGTTCTTGAATCAGAATCAGGGGATTCACCAACATTCCCACAGAAATCAAGAAAAAGGGTACAAACAATGTATTCCCAATAAATTGAATCCGATTCATCAGAGGACTAAGTTGTGGAATTAACTGAGTGATAGCAACTCCAGCTAAAAAAGCACCAATAATCGGCTCAATTTGGATTAATTCTGCCCCATAGGAAACTACAAACAGAGTAGCTAAAACAAAGGTAAACTCTGCCCCTTCATCGTGTCCAAATCGCTGAAAGAACCAGCGACCGAGACGAGGTAGACCCCAGAGTGTCAGAAATGTATAAATAATCAGTGAAGGAATCAGGAATAACCAAAACTGTATGCTTAAGCTGCCTTGATGCGCTCTCACTACCACTGCTAAAACCAAAAGTGCTAAAACATTGGTGATTAATGTGCCTCCGAGAGTGGTCGTCAATGTCTGAGAGCGCATAATTCCCAATTTACTGACTATCGGTAGTGCTAGTAGCGTATGGGAAGCAAAACAAGAAGCAACTAAAATGGCAGGTAATACACCATAGCCAATGGCCATCATGGCTGCGATACCTAATACCATCGGTACACCAAAGGTAGCTAATCCGAATATGACTGCTTTATCAGCGTTATATTTCAGCTCATCCAAGCTAGTTTCCAGTCCTGCCATGAACATGAGAAATAGCAAACCAACCGTACCTAAAAGTATGATTGTGTTATCCCGTGCCAATAATCCCAGTACATTGGGACCGACTACAACACCGGCCAGAATTAATCCGACAATACCCGGCAGTTTGATTTTTTCAAATAGCAGGGGCGCGATTAGCATAATCCCCAACATTATCAGAAAAACCGGTACTGGGTCTTTAATCGGTGTAGATAATACAGAAGTTAGCAAAAAATTTGTCATACTCTGCTCTAGAGTTGTGTTAACATCTGATTTCATCCGTGAGCCTTAGCAGGGCGAAGCCCAGTGTGGGCGCTTTCAGATTTTTACTTAGAGATTTAATGGGCTATTGATTTTATTTTTGGAAAATGCTGGCGACTTAACTCTATACCGCTTCTTGGTTGTGTGCAATCCACCTCTGCGTATTTGATGGCTCGGCTTTCATCATCTGGCTAATTTGCCCAAAATAAATTTACCGCCCGCCGTTGGACGAGTAGAACGCAACAGCTGGGCTACTTTATCTAAGTGTTGCAAAATTCGCGGCGATCGCTAGTCTCAATTTCCCTTGCACCAAGATACATTTCATAAGCCGCAGCCACACCAATTGCAGGGGCACCTCGAACAATCATAGTTTTAATCGCTTGCGCCATATCTTCACTGCGATGAATTTCCACAAACGTATATTCGTTTGGTAAGCGTGTTTGATCAATTAGTGACACTGAGTTGTTGTGCCAAATAACGGGATAAACCTGGTTTGTGGAAGGTGTCATAGAAAAAGGTAATTAGTGGATAAGTAATATTTTTTACTTTAATGCACCCTAATAATTGAATTTTAATAAAAATCAAAATTCAATTAACTATATTTATATTGTGATGATTGATATTGCTGCGCGGATGGTTACTTTATCAATTACAATTTCTATTGCTACAGCGTTTATGTAAATTTGGCATTCTTTGTTTTTATTTTTACCTTTTTACTCAGTGTGCCTGCGGTTTTTACCACTTTTGCATATTTGACGCTACAGGGTGCTTATTGCACGATCAAACTTTTTTGGGTCAATTCCTAAACTCAAATTTAGATCAAACCAGAAGCAAAGTTTCATGAAAAAGTCTTTTTTCAAAAACCATCTTTGTTATTTACTTCTTTCTTCTCTAACACTATTAGTAACATCGCCAATTGCTTTTCTGAGTCAACCTGCTTTTGGTAGTACCTTGAATCGTACACCGCTAATTTTGGATGATGATGGTAGTCAGGATGGCATGACTGCTTGGGCGTACATATTGCAAAATCCCAAGTTCGAGGTCAAGGCTATGACCATAAGTCAGGGATTAGCCCGCCCTCAAATATTTGGCAATAATGTCATGCGGATGCTGGCAGGACTGGGAATAACTGGGATAC
Source organism: Nostoc sp. WHI (assembly GCF_015714725.1). Lineage (GTDB taxonomy): Bacteria > Cyanobacteriota > Cyanobacteriia > Cyanobacteriales > Nostocaceae > Nostoc. The sequence continues at coordinate 24,801 of NZ_WBKM01000138.1, read as the reverse complement.
CTGTTGCTGTTGGTAGGGAAACGCCCTTGTCAGGGAATAATACTTTCCCGGATGCATTTCGAGCGGATACAGATACATTTTGGGCTCCTTTTACCAACCTGCCAGATCAAGCCCTTGAAACTGTTGATCAAAGAAGTGCTGCTCAACTGCTTGTAGACACAATAAATCAGTCGCCAGAACCAGTCGAGATTTTAATGACTGGTTCTGCGACAAACATAGCAGATGCACTGACGCTCGACCCAAGTATCGCTAAAAAGATTTCGCGCCTAGAAATTATGGGCGGTGCAGTATTTGTTCCAGGAAATCTTAGGGAACATCTTGACCCGATATTGAAACAAAACCTAGTTTCTGAGTTTAATATCTGGATTGATCCGGTAGCAGCACAACAGGTCTTTTCCGCAGGATTGCCAATATCTCTAACTCCATTGGATGCAACTAACCAAATTGGGTTTACTCGTGCAGATCAAGCAGCATGGAAAGCGACTGGTACTCCTGAGAGCATTCTGGCATCACAATTATTGGACTACGCTCTGACAAATATTTCTGGAAATGATCCGTTGATTCCTAACCCAGCTTGGGATTTGGTTGCAGCTATTAACTTAAGCGAGCCATCATTTTGTCAACCTACGCCGCTAAACATAGAAGTAAATACGGATGGAAAACCAGAGGTCAATCAGGGTCAAACTGTTGCTATTCCCAATCAACCACCGAATACTAATGTTTGCTTAAATCCTAGTTTAGCTAACTTGCCATTTACGAGCCAAGAGCTATTTTCGGATAAGGCTAAACCTCACCCTGTACCAGAAGCTAATTCCGGGCTAGGGTTGTTTGCTGCTGTGGCAAGTGCTGTTTTGTTGCGAAAGCGTTCATATAAGCAAACTACCTAGAAATTTCGGAAGCTTTTTCATTTGGGAATTATTTCTTTTAGAGATTTATTAATAAAGTGCGATCGCACAATTGCTGCCGGACAGTTTTTATAAGCAAATCGCCCACACCTGAGTTCACAAGTGTGGGCGATTTATTACTACAAAGAATTAACTAAACAACAGCAGATACTTGCTGTTTAAAGAAAGCTTCTAAAACTCTCTCTGCTATTTGATGGCTAGTTAAACCTAATTCTGTCTTAGATTCATTGGGTTCAGCATGATCTACTAATACATCTGGGACACCAAATCGCTTGACAGGAACTAGAATATCTGCATCCATTAAGGCTTCAGCGATCGCACTACCAAAGCCACCCATGACACAGCCTTCTTCTAAAGTGATGACGCGGCCAATTTTCTTAGCCAAAGGCAAAATTAACTCGGTATCCAAGGGCTTAACGAAACGCGCATTAATCACAGTTGCTTCAATGCCGTGTTCACTAAGAATTTCAGCAGCTTGCATCCCTGGATAAACCATTGTGCCATAGCCAATGATCAACACGTCATCGCCGGTGCGGAGAATTTCCCCTTTGCCGATTTCTAAAGGTTCCCAACCTTCTTCCATCAGGGGGACACCGTAGCCATTGCCGCGAGGATAGCGCATTGCGATCGGGCCACTATGGTTAACACCAGTTACTACCATGCTTTGCAGTTCTGCTTCATCCTTGGGTGCCATTATTGTCATATTGGGAATACAACGCAGATAGGCAATATCATACATACCTTGGTGAGTGGGGCCATCGGCACCGACAATTCCTGCCCGATCCAAGCAGAAGAACACTGGAAGGTTTTGGATGCAGACATCATGAATTATTTGGTCATAGGCGCGTTGCAGGAAGGTAGAGTAAATGACGGCAACGGGGCGCATCCCTTGAGTTGCAAGTCCCGCAGCTAGAGTGATTGCATGTTGTTCAGCAATACCGACATCAATATATTGATTCGGCAGTTTTGCTTGAAGTTTGTCTAAACCTGTTCCCGTTGCCATCGCCGCAGTAATGCCAACGATTTTCGGGTTTTGTTCGGCAAGTTTCACCAGAGTGTGAGAAAAGACTTTGGCATAAGCCGGGGGTTTGGGTTTGCTGGAAGGAATGGCTTTGCCAGTTGCCACATTGAAGGGACTTTGGGCATGGTAGCCAACTTGGTCTAATTCAGCAATTTCATAGCCTTTGCCTTTCACTGTTGCCACATGTACCAAAACTGGCCCTGGTATCTGATGTGCTTGTTGGAAAGTGGCAATCAATTCCTCTATATTATGCCCATCCACTGGCCCGATGTAGGTAAAGCCAAGTTCTTCAAAAACTGCACCTACCTTGGGGACAGCCAAGCGCTTCATACTTTCTTTGAGCCGTCCGAGTTCGGGAGACAAGGATTCACCAACAAAGGGAATTTGCTTAAACTGCTCTTCAAGATTATCTTTGATAAACTGCACTGGTGAACTGAGGCGCATTTTGTTAAGATAACGAGGAATTGCGCCCACATTACGAGATATCGACATATCGTTGTCGTTGAGAACAACCAACAGATTAGTTTTCGGCAAGTGTCCGGCATGGTTGATGGCTTCTAAAGCCATACCCCCAGTCAGCGCCCCATCACCAATAACAGCAACGGCTTTAAATTTTTCCCCTTTTAGGTCTCGTGCTACAGCCATGCCCAACGCCGCTGAGATACTTGTAGAAGCATGTCCAGCACCAAAGTGGTCAAATTTGTTTTCACAGCGTTTGAGATAACCCGCAACTCCGTTCTTTTGTCTGAGGGTGTGGAAGCGATCGTAACGTCCTGTAAGGAGTTTGTGAGGATAAGCTTGGTGTCCTACATCCCAAATTACTTTATCCCGATCTAAGTCCAGTGTTTGGTAAAGCCCTAGTGTTAATTCTACAACACCCAACCCTGGCCCCAAGTGTCCACCATTTACTGCTACGGTTTGGAGATGCTTATCTCGAATCTGACGGGCAATCTGTTGCAGTTGGCGAACAGATAAACCGTGCAACTGATTAGGATGGGTGATTTCGCTCAGATGCATATTATAGGGTTTTCCTCTCTAATTTCTAGTTTCGGTATCTTGATTTTCCCACGGTCGGGTTATTCACATAATCAGACTCTTACATTGTTACTAAGTTGTAGTAAAAAGTATAACTTTGTAATTGATAATGGTGAAAAATTCGTTACTTACTAACAATTCGTCAAAATGAGAATTGAAAGTTTGTAATTGCCTAAAGGCATAACACATTTGTCAATAAGTAATGCTACTTAAAAATAGTCTGAAAGTCGTATAGAAAACTGAACTTTTAGGGAGCAGTTTGCGTAAATTGCTTAAGCGCATTACTTATTTTTGCTCTTTAAAGCTAGTACAAATGAAAGTTAAATATCTTGTTTCTAAGTAAATATTTAGCAGCAGTTATGCTAAATATTTAGCAATTATTTTTTCTTATTTTCCATATCATGCAGGTAACCTGATAATACCAATTCTTTAAGAGGCTGTACATGATATGACAATACAAAAGCCTATCTTGCAAGGTTTTGATGAATTAGGAAGCTGTGCTGCTTCACATGAAATTGGTATTAAGTACACGTCACTACAAAAAGATGCAAAAATCTATTTTAAGTAGTTTGGACGGTTGTTGGGTAACACTTGCGCTTAACCCAAGCTTGTATCTTGAGAGAAGTAGCATAGGGTGCATACTGAGCGATCGCCAGTTCATGTGAGCGCGACAGGCATTAAAATGAAAATCACTGGATTATTCTCTACCAAAGAAAGACATGCTCTCAGCTTCTAGAAGGAAAGATATCACCAGTAATTGAGAGTAGGAACAACTTTTCTATTGAAAATTTACAATTTCTGCCCTGCGTAAATTGACCGCACTTCACCGTTACGACGGATAACAGCTTCGCCATTAGTAACATCTACTAATGTCCAACCACTGGAGCCAATGCTTTCACCCATATTGATGCGGCGAGTTACGCCATCAATTTTAAACAAAGCGGCAGATTTGTTGCCCAACTCTAGCAACCCCTCTAATGTATTATCACCAACTGCGATCGCAGTTGGCAAATATACTTGTTCCTGGGTAATAGTTGGTTCTGACTCTGGTGCGAGTGCTGCACGTAATGGAACTACTGGTAATGCAGGTAAAGGGTTAGGTCTTTGCCGCACGGTAATGGGTGCAGTTCTGGCAGCCACAGGTTTGAGTTCTGCTCGTACAGCCGCAGCCAACATGTTGACAGTTATGGGCTTGCCGGCTTGTCGCACCGTATTCAGGGCAGTTTTCACAACATTAGGTTGAGATCCCTGCAACGCCCTGGCAACTTGTGGTAAAAGTGTGGGAGTACCAGGAATGGACGGGAGCGCGTAGCGCATTGGCGACGGCGCTTGATAAACAGGAACGTATATGCGCTCAACAACGCTTCCAGAACGGCTAGGAGCTGGTGGTGTATTGTTAGCCGCTAGAAGGGGAAGTGGTGGTAGCTTATTAGTTAGTTGCTCATTAGCAGTAGCTATTTGGTTAGTATTTGCCTGACTGGGGAATCCAGTTCTGAAAGACTTTTGATTGCTTTTGACTTCCTGCTTATCTATAACTACCAGTGCTGCCAGCATATAGTCAACCAACTCGGCCTCGATTTCTGGTTTTGTCGATAACTGTGACTGTGGCTGCGGTACAAGAAGATATGACTGGGTTAATTTGGTATTTAAAAGATGTATGACTCCAGACTGTATTAGGTAGATAATACCAGCGATCGCCACGCCTAAAGTTGTTCCCACAATCAGCAGTTTGCCCAAAGCCCGACTGTTTTTCTGACGCTTTCTACTAACTGGTTTAACGGTGGTACTGTCAAACACAACCGTACTCAATCCTTTGTCGTTATCTTGAACAACTGATTGTACTGGGTGGTTGGGCGCCTTTGGTAAGATAATCTGTGGTATCGTAACTGTTTGCAGAGGCACGTATTTTGGAGGCGGTGGCGTGGATGGGTTCCCCGCGCCAGTTACTCCAACTGGAGAGAATTCGGAGCGGCTGCTTGAACCACTCTGAACTTCGGAAGAAACCCCAGCAAAAGGCTGGCTCGATTTATTCTGACCACTGTGCCTAATGGTTTGAGAAGCCAGATTACCGCTAACATCCAGAATGTAGTCGATATCGGCAAAGAGTTCATCCATTAGGCCATCAGCATAGCTTTCTATCGACCAAGGCTCGTTGGCGATCAAGTCTTCTGATAGTTCTGGTATTATGAGACGGGTGCTGGCTTCTTTTAACATAGACGTTTTAGGTTGTTGCTGCTAGGACGACGTTTCCCCGTCGTCCCTACTGCCTGGAAATCAGGATTACTAATAAAACATCCAATCCCCCGTCTTATTGAGACGAGTTGATTGAGCATTGGTATTAAACTCAACTTTAATCTGAGGATTGTTGATGATGCCAGTACTAAGAGTTATGTCATCTATCATACCAATCTCCCTTCTTACTACTATACTCAGTCTTTATGAATTTGGTGTTAAGCTAACGCTGGAAACTCTGACTGGCTCTTGGCTCTACGCAATTCTAGATATAATAATAAAGCATTAATATCTGCTGGATTCACACCACCAATACGTGCAGCTTGACCAAGAGTAAGTGGTTTTACGTGAGTCAACTTTTCCCGTGCCTCAATGGATAGAGTATCAATTTTGGTGTAGTCCAAATCCGCAGGTAACTGCCGATGCGCTTGGCGGGCAATTTGCTCAATCTGATTTTGTTGCCTAGCGAGATAGCCAGAATACTTGATGTCAATTTCTGCACCTTCTTTCTCGGCGCGGTTGAGTTTGAGATTACCTAATCCGAATCTGTCGAGGTCAACGTAATGAAATCCCGGACGGCGCAGTAAGTCAGTTAAGGTAATTGAACCTTTAATTATTTGCTGGGTATCAGATGCGATCGCTATTCCAATTTCATCATATTCTTTGACTCGCGTGGCTTGCAATCTTTGTTTTTCTGTGGTAATGTTATCCTGTTTTTGGGTAAATAGATCCCATCTGCGATCGTCAATCAAACCAATTTCCCGTCCCAAGGGTGTCAAGCGTTGGTCGGCATTGTCAGAACGCAATATTAACCGATACTCAGACCTGCTTGTAAGCATTCGGTAAGGTTCTCGTAGGTCTTTCGTACATAAATCATCAACTAGCGTCCCAATGTAACTTTGCTCGCGGGTGAACACAATCATCTCCTGAGAGCGAACATACCGGGCTGCATTAATTCCTGCTACAATCCCTTGAGCAGCAGCTTCTTCATAACCTGTTGTGCCATTAATCTGTCCAGCACAAAACAGCCCGGCAATCTTTTTGGTCATCAGTGTGGGGTAACACTGAGTTGCTGGTAAATAGTCATATTCCACAGCATAAGCTGGACGCAGCATCACACATTTTTCTAAACCGGGGAGAGTCCGCAACATAAGCAGTTGCAAATTTTCTGGCAACCCTGTAGAAAACCCTTGGATATAAAGTTCGGGTATATCTCTTCCTTCCGGTTCAATAAAGATTTGGTGGCTTTCTTTATCAGCAAAGCGGACAATTTTATCTTCAATACTGGGACAATAACGCGGCCCTTTGGCTTCCACCCAACCACCATAAACTGGCGACAGGTGCAAATTATCTTGAACTAGGCGATGGGTTTCGGCGGTTGTACGGGTGATGTAGCAAGGCAATTGTTCCCGTTCTACCCACACATCCGGGTCAAAGCTAAACCAGCGCACATCTTCATCCCCTGGCTGGATTAGCATTTTACTATAATCTACCGATCGCTTGTCTACTCGTGCGGGGGTTCCAGTTTTGAGTCTTCCGGTTTCAAATCCCAGGCGATTTAGGGTTTGTGTCAATTCCTCAGCCGCAAATTCCCCAGCGCGTCCGGCTGGCATTGATTTGTTACCTACCCAAATTTTGCCACCTAAAAAAGTGCCAGTTGTCAAGATGACTGCTTTACATTGGAACCCAACACCAAAATAAGTTTCAACGCCGATGACTTCATCGTTAGCACCCAGTACCAAATCTGTAACCATACTCTCGCGGATTGTCAAGTTTTCTTGATTTTCGACAATATTCTTCATCACTGCTGCATATTCGCGCTTGTCAGTCTGGGCGCGTAATGCCCAAACAGCAGGCCCTCGTGAAGAGTTGAGGATACGTTTTTGCAGGTAGGTGCGGTCTGCTACTTTACCAATTTCTCCGCCGAGTGCATCTACTTCATGAGTCAACTGAGATTTGGCTGGGCCACCCACTGCTGGGTTACAAGGTTGCCAAGCGATTCTATCTAAGTTGAGCGTCAATAGCAGGGTGCGACAACCGAGGCGTGCAGAGGCGAGAGCTGCTTCGCAACCGGAGTGACCTGCACCGACGACTATGACATCAAAAGCGTCTTGAAATTCAACGGAATTGTGCATGGTCATACTTACAGATCGGCAAGCTTTAGAGTTATTTTCAATTGTAACTGTTCCGGTGGTTTCCAGGAGGTAACTTTCTGATAAGAAAGTTATCAATATTACTATAAATAAAAGACTAATTAGGTAAAGTTATAATCAAATTTATAGCGGTTTCCAGGTGCATGAAGTACATATTAAAACCTCACCCCCAACCCCTCTCCTTAGTAAGGAGAGGGGAGATAAAGCACAGCTTTATCGGGGTGAGGTTAAGCCGTAACTCACTAGACGAGGAAACGCTATATTCGTTCTCATTTATTTGCTGTAGGAGTAATTATGAAAATCAACCAAATAACCTATTATGACCATGAACTAGAGTGGCAGTTTAAACCGATATATTTTTATGAACTAAATCTTTTAGTTGGTATATCGGGCGTTGGTAAAACACAAATACTTAAATCTATTATGAACTTGCGAAAAATAGCTAGAGGCGGTTCATTGAATGGTGTGGAATGGGATATAAATTTTTCTTCAAATAATTATGAATATAAATGGACTGGTGAATTTGAAACCAAAGAAGTAGATGCATTCATCCTTGATGATAAAGAGGCAGAAAAGAATAAATTTATAATCAATAGAGAACATTTATCTGTAAATGGAACAATTATTATAGAAAGAAATAATCATGAGATAGTATTTAATGGTACTAAATTACCAAAACTCTCCCCTTTTGAAAGTGCTGTAAAAATATTGAGCGAGGAAGAAGATATTGCGCCTGTTAAAGATGGATTTAACAAAGTTATTTATAGCGATCAATCAAGAGGAGAAAATTCTGTTTTTGTAAATAGACATATGATTAATTCCTTAACTATTACTAACCAATCATCGCCAAAAAAATATTCCTCTCTAGAAGAGATTCAAGAAAGCAACTTACCAACTCAAATTAAATTAGCATTAGTTTATAACCATTATCCACAAACTTTTCACGAAATTAAACAGCTATTTATAGATATATTTGACCATGTAGAAGATATCAGAATGGAACCTGATAAAGATAAAAATTTACCTAAAATTATTGCAGACTATCCTTTCATTAATATCAAAGAAAAAGGAGTTAATAATTGGATTATTCAACAACGTATATCTTCTGGAATGTTTAGAACACTAATGCATATTAGTGAACTTTATTTATCTACAGAAGGTACTGTAATTCTGATTGATGAATTTGAAAATAGCTTGGGAGTTAACTGTATTGATATTTTAAGTGACTTACTACTAGAAAATAGAAAATTACAATTTATAATAACTAGCCACCATCCTTATATTATTAATAAAATTGGAATGGAGCATTGGAAAATTGTGACTCGTCGAGGTGGCGTAGTAACAGTTAAAAATGCCAAAGATTATAATCTTGGGAAATCTAGGCATGAAGCCTTTATGCAACTGATTAATCTTGATGCTTATAAAGAAGGAATTGCAGTCGGATAAATCTATACTTACTTGTTGAAGGCAAAAGAACTGAAAGAAAAGTTTATCCAGCTTGGCTAAAACATCTTTTACCAGAACTGCAACGAGTTCAGAATTACGATGAAGTCAATAAAAACAACTATTATCTATTCAGCGCAGAAGGTTATCATTCGATTTACAATTGTCTTCCTAATGCTGTTGCAGACATCAATGCAAATGGCAAGTATAACTACCTTGTAGTCTGTCTAGATGCAGAAGAGAGTACAGTTAGATATGTCGAGCAAGAAATTTACGATTTTTTAACTGCTGAAAGAATTCAGATGGGAAGTACAGAGCTTGTTCTAATCATCCAAAATCGTTGTTTTGAAACTTGGTTCTTAGGAAATAGAAAAATTTATTCAAGGCAACCCCAAAGCAAACCATTATTAGATTATACACGTTATTATGATATTTCAGTTGATTGTCCAGAGATCATGGGTAACTATGATAAATCTAACACTCATGCTCAGTTCCATAAAGCTTATTTAAAGGAATTATTTAGAGCCAAAAATATTAACTATTCTGAAAAAAATCCTGGTGAGGTACTGAAGCTATATTACTTAGAAGAATTATTGACAAGAATTAAAGATAAAAACCATCACTTACCTAGTTTTCAACATTTTATAAATTTTTGCAATACAATTAGACCTAAATTATCTATTTAAGTCAATTGATTAATGAAACAAGTTTTGAGAAAGACGAAATTTATTACTATTGTTATATTCATGATTTTTACATTAGTAGCTAGTAATGAAATCACTCACCACAAAATAGCTATAACTGCTCAACCATTAAATGTGTGCTTGATTAATGATTCATTGCCCTGTATAGATACCTCTACAGAGGCAATATTACAACCATTTACTCCCAATCCAGAATTAAATGACCAGCAACGTTTTTTGTCTGCGATCGCCAGGAATTTACCCACAATTCCCCAGCCTGGTACTTATGAATATATTTTACTGCGGACTTATGGCGCAGTCTTTGTAAATCAAGATATCGGGATTAAACTACCGCCAAAAGATATCTTTGCTACTGAACAAGAAACCCAAGAGTTTCAAGCTACTCTAACAATGGGTCATGTTGATGGTACTAACGATTGTTATTTACAAAAATCGGCAGCAGACGCTTTAAATAAAGCGCGAATTCAGCAACATATACCGCTAAAATCTGGTTATGGCTCTGGTGATTGTACTCGTACTTTCAACACAAATTTAAGATTTTGGCAAAAATATGCCAATAATCAAATTTTGGCAAAAGTTAAACAAGGTCAAGAAACAAAAATACTCGGTATAGTTGCACCTCCGGGAACTTCACAACATCTCTGGGGGTTAGCAATTGATTTACGCATATCAAATCAAAAGCAGAGACAAGCTCTCAATCAAAATGGTTGGTTTCAAACTGTAGAAAACGATGTCCCACATTGGACTTATGTAGGTTTATCTGAAGAAAATTTACCTGTGTTTGGTTTTAAAAGTAAAATCCTTCGGGGCATTACTTATTGGATTACACCGCTTTAAGTGTTAGATGTCATCCAAAATTGAAAACACTAACCGAAAATGTGTATTGTCACTTTTTTTAAGGTTAAAATAATCAAGCTTTTCCAAAGCTACATCACCCTTCTCACAGATAAAATTTATATATGAACGCTATACAAGAAAAACTAAAAGTTCAGCTTCAGCAGGCTTTAGTCGCGGCTTTTGGTACTGACTTCGCTGGAGTAGATCCAATTCTGGTTAGTGCTAGCAATCCTAAATTTGGCGATTATCAGGCGAATGTGGCTTTATCCCTGAGTAAAAAATTAGGAAAGCAACCAAGAGCGATCGCAGATGCGATCGTTGATAAACTAGATGTATCCGAAATCTGCGAACCGCCTCAAATCGCTGGGCCAGGATTTATCAATCTGAAACTGAAAACGACATACTTAGAAGCACAACTCAATGATATTCAAGCAGATTCCCGCCTGGGAGTTCCAGCCACGAAAACGCCCAAGCGGGAAATTGTGGATTTTTCTAGTCCGAATATTGCTAAAGAAATGCACGTCGGACACTTGCGTTCTACGATTATTGGTGATTCCATCGCCCGGATTTTAGAATTTCAAGGACACGATGTACTGCGGTTAAATCATGTAGGTGATTGGGGTACGCAGTTTGGGATGTTAATTACTCATCTTCGTGAAGTTGATTTAGAAAATAATTCCTTTTGGAATAGTCTATATTATGAGGCGAACAATCAACCGGGTTTCATTAACTCTCCCTCTATAAATATAGGAGACTTGGTTCAGTTTTACAGAGAAGCTAAGAAAAAATTTGATGAAGATGCTGATTTTCGAGAAAGATCACGTAAAGCAGTAGTAGAACTACAATCTAATGAGTTACCAGCAAAACACGCTTGGTTTTTTCTTTGTGAAGCTTCTCGAAAAGAATTTAAAGTAATTTATGACTTACTGGATATCAACTTAACTGAACGAGGGGAATCTTTCTACAACCCCTTACTACCAAAAGTTGTGGAAGATTTAGAAAAATCTGGGTTACTGGTAGAAAACCAGGGAGCAAAATGCGTTTTTCTGGAAGGCTTTACAAATAGAGAAGGTGAACCTTTGCCGTTAATTGTGCAGAAATCAGATGGCGGTTATAACTATGCCACAACTGATTTAGCATCCCTCCGCTACCGGATTCAGCAGAATCAAGCAAAACGCATAATTTATGTAACGGATGCTGGACAAGCAAACCATTTTGCCCAATTCTTCCAAGTAGCAGGCAAAGCCGGCTGGATTCCTGATGATGTGGAATTGGTGCATATTCCCTTTGGGTTGGTGTTAGGAGAAGATGGAAAAAAATTCAAAACTCGTTCTGGGGATACTGTGCGGTTGCGGGATTTATTAGATGAAGCTGTTTCTCGTACCCATGCTGATCTAAAAGCTAGATTACAAGAAGAAGAACGCCAAGAAACTGAAGAATTTATTAATGAAGTTGCTAGGGTAGTTGGGATCAGTGCAGTTAAATATGCAGACTTAAGCCAAAATCGCACCAGTGACTACATTTTCAGCTACGACAAAATGCTGGATCTCAAAGGTAATACTGCGCCTTATATGCTATATGCTTATGCCCGGATTCAAGGGATTAGCCGCAAGGGTGATATTAACTTTAAGGAGTTGGGAAACAATGCTGTTCTGTTGCAGCATGAAACAGAATTAGCGCTGGCAAAATATTTAATTCAACTGGATGAAGTTATTAGTAATGTAGAGCAAGATTTGCTGCCTAATCGTTTATGTGAGTATTTGTATGAACTGAGTAAAAAGTTTAATCAGTTTTACGATCGCAATCAGGGAGTTCAGGTGTTGGAGGCACAGGAACCGCAGCGAACATCCCGCTTGGTTTTATGTGATTTGACTGCTAGAACTCTGAAACTGGGATTGTCTTTGTTGGGAATTCAGGTGTTGGAGAGGATGTAATATGTTTTTTTAACGCAAAGGTACGCGGAGGTAACGCAAAGGTGCGCGGAGGAAGAGTTGAGTTAAAGCTGATGGAAAAGGGCGTTTTGTTGGATGTCAAATTATCTTCGAGCGATCGCTTTTAGATACGAATTTAATCAGGAAATAGACCAAGTGCAAGAGGTTTTATGGGTAGGAATCGGTTGTAAACGAGGAACTTCATGTCAGTTGATCGATAAGGCGATTGAGCAAGTCTTTCGAGAAAATCAACTTTTTCAAAGTGCGATCGCGGGTATTGCTACTATCGACACTAAAGCTTCGGAAGTTGGTTTAGTAGAATTCTGCAACCTACGCAATTTGCCCTTAAAAACCTTTTCTGCCCAAATCCTTCGCTCTGTCTGTGTCCCCAACCCTACCACAATTACCGACCACAAAGTAGGTACACCTAGCGTCGCAGAGGCAGCTGCTATTCTTGCAGCCTCTCAACTCACATCCTTCACTGTTTTTCCCTTTACAAGCATAGAGGAATTGCGGGTGAGGTTCTTAGTTCCTAAACGAATTTTTCAGTTACAAGGGCAATCAGGAGCGGTAACGCTAGCTGTTGCCCAAGCTTCAAATGTTATGAATATTACAGAACTTAACTAATTTTTCTAGTCAACAACTCTCAAAAAATAGTTAATTATGCTAGAAACAATTGCTAGCACAATCGAACCTAACAAAGCAGGTAAAAAGCCCTGAATCTCAAAACCATAACCAGGAGTTAGGACACTTGCCAGCCAAAGGGCTAAGGCATTGATTACTAATGTAAATAAACCGAAGGTGAGTAAGGTAATCGGAAACGCCAAAATCTGCAAAATTGGTCTAATAAATGCATTAACCAGACCAATAATAAAGGCAGCAACCAAGGCAGTCACAAAATTCTTGATAAAGAATCCCGGAACGATATTAGCAGTAATAAATAACGCCACCGCACTACCGAGCCAAGTTAATAAAAAGTGTTGCATAAGTTTTTTAGAAGAATTAGCCGTAAGTTTAATTAATTTCCCTATTGCTTGCTGTGATCTGTAACGCAATTAAGTGTCGTTGTGCTTGACTCCTGAAATTGCTGTCCTCTTTAGTCAGCCCAAAAGCAATGTAATTTTTCAGCACTGACATAGAGAGATACTTCCAATCGGGGTATCTTTATCGTATTGCAGGATGTACCGAATTAAATTCATAAAAATGGTGTGAAGCACAAAACCCCTACGGAGGTTTTTCTAAGTCAAGAAACCTCTGTAGGGGTTTCCAAAAAATAAATTATCCAGTTTTGTAGGGCAGCATCTTGTATACGCCTTTGGTTACGGCGGACAAGACGCTACCCATAGCAAGCTTTGAGAGTACGGGTAAAGGCTAACGCCGCAAAAGAATCTCCCAGGTAGCCCCACCAGCTACGCCGTCAGCTTCTAAACCATAACGCTTTTGTACTGCTTTCACAGCTGCTTCGGTTGTCACGCCAAAGTCTCCATCTGGCTGGCCTTTCAAGTAACCAAGCCTTTTCAGTTGTTGTTGCAACTTGACAACTTCAGAACCACGTAACCCTATACGCAAAATTGGCATTCCTTCTGCGGTGTATTGAATACCAGGAGTTCGCTTAGTACTTGTGTTTGACTGAGTTCGTGTAGTTGAGGTAGTACGATTTGGCGTTTTCTGTGCCCTTGGAATTTTAGCTTGCCTTGGGTTAGCAGGCTTTGGCTCCGGGTTAGTCGGAACAGGTGTTACAGCTTGTCTTGGTGGATTGGGGCTGGTAGGAACTTGTGTTACAGCTTGTCTTGGTGGATTGGGGCTGGTAGGAACTTGTGTTACAGCTTGTCTTGGTGGATTGGGGCTGGGATTTGCAACGTTGGTGAGGTTGCTAGCCTGGGTTGGAACCGGAAAATTCGTAGGTGAGTTAAATCTTGGACTAGATGAAGGAACTGTTGATGCTACGATCGCTTCTTTAGGGAAAAGTCGTTGCCAAGTGCTGGCATCAACAACACCATCTGGATTTAAGCCAGCTGCTTGTTTAAACCGGGAAACAGCACTGGCCGTATTCTCACTATATTTACCATCTACGACACCAGAGTAAAAACCCAAAAGTTTTAAAGCTGCTTGAAGTTCAGACACGCGTTCGCCTTGGCTACCAACTTTCAGGGTAGGGCGGTTAATAACATCTCCAGGATTTACTTGAGCTATTTTTTGGGGCGCTGCTATTGATACTACAGTCGTTGAGGCAATAAGCAGAGGCGTAATGGAGAACAAGAGTATTTTAATGGCTGATAAAGATTTACAGCTTTTTGTCCACCTACCTTTTTGCCGTTTTTCCACCCTACAGCGATTTACAGTTGGATCTAGTAATTTTAAGTAACTCAAAATACTTACTGTTAGGCTGCCTTGCATGGAATTTTCTCCCAGAATATTCTCATGCTAATGGTACAGCCGCTTTGTCTAAAAAGCAGCTGTTGTATTTGTAATCATATATAATCTTCCTTATGCGATCGCTCGATTAATTGCTTCTTCTTGACCTACTAAAGACAAGTAAGGTAATTTTAAATACTTACAAGCTGCGGCGATCGCATCCTTAGCACTTACCAGTGCAATCAATTCTTGGAACTTGGTGTCAAAATCAATTCCTAAGCCCAAAATTTCATACCAGCCGTATATCTGAGCAATTTGCCCGTTCGTTTGTTTACCTAAAGCATACTGCCCCAGGATCTTGTTTTTAGCAGCTTGGAGTGCGCTTTCGGATACTTCGGCGGTACACAATAAATCTACCTCTGTACGCAGTCCTTCCAGGGCTATAGTGGTATTTTCCGGTGCTGTACCCATGTAAACTATAAAGGACGCTGGAAATAGCCTTGTTGAGTAAAAGGCGGATACTTCGTAAGCTAAACCTCGCTTTTCGCGCAATTCGACAAACAAGCGACTAGAAAGCCCATTTCCCAAGTAGGTACACAACAACTTCAGTGGGGCGTAGTCTACAGAACTCACCGATGTTCCCAAATAACCGAGCATCACGATTGATTGTTGTGTCTGTACTGGCTTCAGCCTTACCTGCGGTTCCACCTTAATTTCAGGTAAATTCAGTATTGGCAGTGCTTGGGCTGTAGTTTGCCAATCTCCAAAAACTTCTTCCACCAACGCCACTGCATCTGTGGGTGTTACCCTACCAGCAATACTAATTACTATATTATCTGGACGAAAATAAGTCTGATGATACTCCACTAAGTCCGCACGAGTTAAGCGACTCATGGTAGTTTCATCTCCTAGCACTGACATAGAGTATGGATGATTTTGGTACATTACCTGCCGCATTTGTTCAAAAGCGACGGTGAAGGGTTGCTCTTTTTGGGAGCGAATATCTTGGAGTGCTAAACGCCGTTCTAGTTCGACTTGAGTTTCAGGAAAAGTAGGCGATCGCAAAATTCGCCCTGCCAATGTTAAAATTTCCCCAAAATCGGATGTTACCGTTTTGAAAGATAGCAAAAAATAATCACTGCTAGCATCCGCACTCAAACTTGCCCCTACAGACTCGACAATTTCGGCAATTTCCAAACTAGAAAGTCCATCGCATCCCTTTGTCATCACTGCTGATAGTAAATGTGCCAACCCCGCTTGCTCTCGGTTTTCGTTACAACTACCAGCACGCACAAAGATTCTCGCCGCAATAATGTCCGCAGCCGGATTTTCTGCTACTAGCACAACAATGCCATTATTCAATACGGTGCGATGGATAGGCGATTTTTGCAGCAAGGTTGTCATTTGTCCTTTGTCCTTTGTCACTCAATTTTGGATTTTGGATTTTAAATTTTAGATTGCCCCACAAATAAATTTGTTGTTCTGAAACAATGAAATTATTTGATTTTTCTTCACGGCTGAGTTCGGGGGATTGAAACCGATTTTTTAGATTTTTTCTTTAATCCAAAATCGGCATGGTTATTTGTTCTTTACTAATGACTAACAGGGTTTAAGTACAGTAACCGCATAATTCTGCGGCGAGAGATACTGTTTAGCTAATTTTTGCAGTTCTTGGGCATCAAAGGACTGAATCTGCTGGGGATATGTCACAGCTAATTCAGCCTGAGCAATGGTATTGTAGTACCCATAAAGTCCTGTAAGCTGATTTGGCGTTTCGGTAGAAAACGCATACTCGTTACATAGCAACCTGCGTGTACGGGCAAGTTCATGTTCACTAATTCCTATAGTTTGCAAATCATCCAAATGAGCGCAAATCAAGGACTCAACTTCCTCTATATTTTCTGGCTCTAACCAGGCAGTAATTGTAAATAAACTTGATTCCCGTTGTAGAGAGAAATTGCTACAAATTCCTTGTACCAATTGCAAATCTTCTCGTAAATCGCGCACTAAACGCGAAGTTCGCCCTTCTGCCAATAACACCGACAACAAATCTAAACCATAGCCAGTACGGATTTCCTCTACTCCGGGTACCAGCCACGCCATCAATAATCGCGCTTGCTCTATGCGTGGTAAATACAGTTCTCGACGGTGAATTCCTGTTATCACTGGCTCTGCCACTTTCTCAAACTGCGGACAATTAGAGCGTTCGGCAAAATTAGTAAATGAACGATTTACCATTTCCCAAGCTGGTTGCTGGGCTATACCCCCTACAATTACCACCGTCATGTTTTCCGGCTGATAGTGGGCGCGGTGAAAACAGCGCATTGCTTCTGGTGACTGCTGCATCAGTTCTTGCTCAGTACCCAGCACCGAACGTCCGTAAGGGTGACGCTGATAGATGCTTTGAATTAGAGCTTGGAATCCTATCCAGTCAGAATCGTCATGACAGGAGCGAATTTCCTCTAACACTACATCCCGTTCGCGGCTAAATTCTTCTTCTGGAATCGCCGCATTGAGCAGTAATTCTCCCAAGTAGGGCAAAGTATCTTTTAAATAAGGGGCAGCTGTGGTGAGTGAATAATGAGCATAATCATAGCTTGTTGCCGCATTACTCACGCCACCCCGGTTTTCAACGTTGTAGTCGAACATTCCAGGCGGTAGCGTCGCCGTCCCTTTAAAAATCATATGTTCTAAAAAGTGCGCCATGCCGAACCACGGTTCTGGCTCTAGGCTTGCTCCAGCACGCACCCAAACATCCGCCACAACTACAGGGGTAGTGGAAATTTCTTGATGAATAAATGTTAAACCATTCTCTAGTCGGAAGACCGAGGCTGGAAACACGGTATTAGTTAGTTGTTGTGACAATTTTTTGTAGCTTTAACCACAATTTCAGATAATTTTGCTATTTTAACTCTGAACGATACCTAATTTAGAATCAAGTTATACAGATTTTCTTTTTATCGCCAGGTATTTGCTAAATTCTAAATTAATAGAGACTTTTGCGCGTGAATCACAACTTCTCGAAATATTTTTATTAACTATTAGGACTTACGCACTCGTGACGAGAAACTAAGCCTTTGCCATTACTTCGCTCTCATCTCAATAAACTAGGACTTATATCATGTCCGTTTAAATGCTTGTCATTGCGAGGGTCGCGTGGCAATCTCAAAACCTTGCGATTGCTTCATTTCACTGGGTTACATTCGCAATGACATACCGTAAGTGATTGGCCGGACATGATATTACGCACTGTACAAAAGAATTATGTTGTGTATCAACGTAAATACGTCGTTTCAGGTTTTTATGAATCATTCTTTGATTGTTGTAAACCCGCACGGTAGGGGCAATTCATGAATTGCCCCTACGACAAATGTGGTTTTTCAAATAACTCATATTTACTCTTTCTTGTCAATGCGTAAGTCCTATAAACAATCAAATGATTAGATATTTTACCTTTGCCATCAAATTCTCAACCGGGATCTACCCCTTGTTCTTGCTGAAAAACTGATTTTCTAATTGCTGCGATCGCTGGAAATTCTTCAGGGAAATCAGCAACTTTTATGACTAAATTACTCATCAAACTATCTCTGCGGTTAGTATATCAAAAAAGGTGGGGAAAAACCCACCTTTTTCTATAGTTTAATCAGCACCTTCAATTGGTGCAAAACCTTGACGCTGAATATTTTCTGTGACTGCGCGTGGTTCCAAAAATTGCAGGAGGTAATCAGGGCCACCTGCTTTAGAACCTACTCCAGAAAGTTTGAATCCACCAAAGGGTTGCCGTCCAACGATCGCTCCTGTAATATTACGGTTGATGTACAAATTCCCGACTTCAAACTCTGTCTGCGCCTGTTGAATGTGCGAAGGTGTTCTAGAGTAAAGTCCGCCAGTTAAAGCGTAGTTTGTCCCGTTGGCCACTGCTAAGGCTTCTTTGAAATCTTTCACCCGAATTACCGCCAGTACAGGGCCAAAAATTTCTTGCTGGGAAATTACCGCATTTGGCGATACTTCACTAAAGATCACAGGGCCGATAAAATATCCTTGTTCGGGTGATGGTAACTCTAACGCTATTTCTGCTTCTGCCTTACCCTTCTCAATATACTCGCGGATGCGATCGCGGGCATTAGCATCAATCACTGGCCCAACTTGCGTACTTGGTAACTCTGCTTCCCCAATATTCAAGGATCTTGTCGCTTCCACCAACCGTTGCACAAAGCTATCATAAATCGGTTGCAGCACAATTACCCTTGAAGCAGCAGAACATTTTTGTCCACTGTAACCAAATGCCGACTGCACTACCCCCACAACAGCTTGGTCTAAATCAGCACTTTCATCGACAATAATCGCATTCTTCCCACCCATTTCCGCAATCACCCGTTTTAGATGCTTTTGTCCGGGTTTCAGCATTGCCGCTTCTGCGTAAATTTTACAACCAACTTCCTGGGAACCAGTAAAAGCGATTACATGAGTATCTGGATGATTTACCAAGTAAGCCCCAACTTGTGAACCCTTCCCAGGTACGTATTGAAATACACCTTTAGGGATACCAGCCTCAATTAAGATTTCTGTGAGTTTGGCCGTAATTACAGAAGATGTCTCCGCAGGTTTTAGGAGAGTACAATTGCCTGAAACCAAAGCTGCGACAGTCATCCCACAAGCGATCGCTAGTGGAAAATTCCAGGGAGAAATCACTACAACAACACCCCGTGGCTGGTAAATATAACGATTAGTTTCACCAGGGATGTCATAATTAACACCGTTATCTAACCGTTCCATCTCATCAGCGTAATACCGACAGAAGTCTATCGCTTCAGAAACCTCTCCATCAGCTTCCTTAACTGGTTTCCCAACCTCCAAAACCATCCAAGCTGAAAGTTCGGCGCGGCGTTCCTCCATCAAATCACCCGCTTTCCGCAAAATATCAGCGCGTTCTTTAGCTGGTGTTTTCTTCCATCCAGGAAACGCCGCTTTCGCAGCTTGCATCGCCTGTTCCGCCTGTTCAACGCTAATCAACCCAACCTTACCAACTACCTCACTAAAATTAGAAGGATTGAGAGAATCAACAAACTCCGGCGTATTAACATACTCCCCATTAATCAACGGCAAATAAGTTCTACCCAACTCCTGACGAACCCTTTGAAAAGCTTCCGCCGCCTTCCTTCTCACCTCCTCCACCGCATAATCCGTATCCGCCGCCCCACCAAAACCCCCCTCTTCTTTGCGCCTCTGCGTCTCTGCGTGAGAAAAATCCACAACCGGCGCCGCCAACAACTCCTCCACCGGCCTATTTTCCAAATTCTGCCGTAAAAAAGAACTATTAGCCGTATTCTCCAACAACCGCCGAATTAAATACGCCATCCCCGGCAATAATTCACCATAAGGACAGTAAACCCTAACCCGATAACCCCTGTCAACCAACGCCTTCGCTACCTTATCCCCCATCCCATAGAGGACTTGCAATTCAAACCGACGCCGGGGGACATTTAAACTTTCAGCGATGGCAATGGCGCGAGAGTGCGATCGCACATTATGGCTACCAATGGCAGAATACACATATTGATGATTTTCTAGCAACAATTGAGTAATGGTTTCAAAGTTAGCATCACTTGCCGCTTTCTCGTTGTAAACTGGCTGTGTCCAATGCTTCTGGGCTGCTTTGATAGTTTCCTGATCCCAATATGCGCCTTTCACCAAGCGGATTGTCAGAGGATAACCGCGCTCTTTCAACCAAGAAATTAAGTCTTTAGTATCTTGCTCACCATCACGCAGATATGCTTGAATTGTCATCCCCACATCTGTGCGTTGCCGAAACTCTTCTTCTAGTAAGAGTTTTTTCAGGATGCTGAGAGTTATATCCTTATAGGCATACTGTTCCATATCAAAATGCACAGCTGCGCCTAATTCTTTAGCACGACGTAAGAGAATCCGAATGCGATCGCTAACTCGCTCCTCACTACCTTTAGCATCTAATGGATCAAATTGGGAATAAAACGCCGTTAACTTCACAGAAACCTGAACTTTTGGGATCGGTTCGCCATCAGCCTCATCAATAGCCTGAATAGCCGTCCAATTCTTCGATGCTTCCACCAATTGTTGCATTAATTCTAGATAGCGTTCTAGATAAGACTGCGCTTCGGCTTCGGTAATCACCGCTTCACCAAGTAAATCGATGGTGAAAGCCATTTTTTCTTTTCGCAGTCGTTCAACTGTTTTGATGACTTGCTTAATATTTTCGCCAGAAATATATTTATGAGCAAGAGTCTCAACCGCAGTACCAACAGTTGTAGCAGCAACTTGTCCTGGCATCGAGTCGGGGTTAGCAAAATTTAGCATCCCCTTCAAAGCTGCCGGCAATTCTACAGATTCATCACCTAAATATTCTTGTAAATGTGAGGCAATTTCTGATTTACTGTGCAAAGCCGGTAGCGTATCTATGAAGCGAAATAATTGCACCCGCAAGCCAGGATTACTCATTGCCCAAGCTAGTAATTTATCATCCCAGCGCATTTGATCCCGCAGGGAAGAAAAAAACGAACGATTTTCCGTCGTTGCTGCTAGAAGTTGTTTAGCAATTTCTTGGGTTTTAGCTTCGTAGATGCTTGTCTGTACTTTTAATACCACTGATAATAAACTCCGTTAATAAAGGCAAGGCTTTTTGTACAAAGCCTGTGTCTTCTATTTTGACGCTTTCATTTAGTTGTCACCATGACGCTGATTCGTAATTCGGAATATTCGCCAAAGGTGAGAAGCGATTTACTTACGCCGTGCTGTTCTAGCGACTTCCAATTAAAAAAATATTCTATCGTAGGGGCGTGGCAAGGCTAAAATGTTGCAAAAAAATTGTAGGTTGGGTGGAGGCTTTGCGTAACCCAACATCTTGATATGTGTTGGGTTGCGCTCCGCTCCACCCAACCTACATCTAACGTACTATTTTAGCTGTGCCACGCCAGTAGGGGCGCAAGACGCCTACCACAGATGTAGATTAAATACATAAAAACTACTGTAAACTCTACCATCACAACGCATTTAACAACGCCCGCTTAAATTCAGCAGCACTCTTAAAGTGGATATCAACCAACGCCAAATCAATCACCTGCGCTAGTGGTTGGATAATTGTCGCATCTCGTTGGCGACAAGATACTAATCCTGTTGCCATTGCTCTAGTCGCAGCCCAACGATCGCTAGAATTAGCAAATGAGTACGCACGCAGAAAATATCCTGATGTTTGGGACTAGGTGCAGCCCACCGAGTTAACGGCAATATAGAGAAAAGCGATCGCCATTTAACTGAGGCAATCACCCGTTGTCGTGCTATTAATTTAGTAACATTTGAGGCAGATATTTTGCTGGAACTTATTTAACTGACTTTCTACATACCGTGAAAAGTCAGTTAGCAATTTCAGTGACGTATTGATAGAGAGTTACTCATTTTTATCCTACGGTAACTTTTTCTGACACGCGTTAATCTTGAAGAATGTTCTGTTTGGGTCAAAGGAATTTACTGCCCCAATTGTGCAAGAAAAAGGTTTGCTAATTGCAATGCTGAAGAAAGTTGTTGTCCCGGCGTCTGGGTTGCCGTCAGTAGGATCTATGCGTCGAAGCACTGTACCTGTTTGCGGATCAATCTCAGCAATAAAACCCTGTTGCCCACCGCCAGCTAAGTCACCACCCCCGACCCAAAGATCACCTTCTTGATCAAAGACAAGATTACCAGCGCTTAAGACTTTGGCTACAAACACACCGTCACTATCAAAATTGAGTGGCACTTGTGTTTGGATTGCCCGATTAATGTTCGTGCGCGAGAAACGCCGAATTTCTCCTGTCCGCGCTCCATTTGGATCAAAACCAATTCCGGTATAAATGTTACCGTGACGGTCAACCCCCACTCCAGATGAAGCACCAGGAATATTGTCGATGACTGTCTGAACTTTGTTGTTTTTTAGATTAAGGCGTTCAACGGCAGAGCGTGAGAAACTCGCTTCACCCCGATTGATGAATAGCTCTAGTGGACGCCGAAAGTCGGCAGCAGCATGAAACGGGATTAGTGCTACCGACTTTGCTTGACCACCAGTCCTGGGTAAGAGAAAGATACTGCCGTTAAACGGCTGATTAGGGAATTTAGAACCCCCCGCTCCTGTACCCAGAATGAAAAAGTTTCCACCCAGACCAGTGACGACAAAGGCAGGATCACTGCCACCACGAAACTCAGGTGGAAGATTTCCTATCAGGTCAAAGTTTGAGCTACCCTGCTGCGTCTGGATTCTGACCTCAGTACCAGTAAAAATGACTAATCTGCCATCAGGAATAAAGTCAAATGCTGTAGAAAACGAACCAGATTCCGGAGGCGGCAGAGTCACATTCTGTGCTAAGGCCTTTGAGACAGGTGAGAAAAGTACCTCTATGGTTACAGTTGCTAGACTTAGTATTCGGAATAAATTGCGGAGCATCATTTTTATCTTCTTTTTGCAAGTATGGTTTATGTGTTGAGTGGTATGAGCAGTTGTACGCTACACATTATTGGTCGAGCCAGGATTCTTCTTTTGCTTTTTTAGCCAAGCTCCTAATCCTATAGCTGCACAAATACCGAAAAGAGTTGACGGTTCGGGAACTTGTGTAGCATTTATTACCCCAATGGCTTCCAAGTCAAACCCACCACCACCTGGTGAGGTTGGGTAAGGGTCAAAAATCCCATTACCAGAAGCATCTAGAAAATCACCACGACCTGGAATATCCACAAGTCGAATAAAATTGATCTGATTGAGGTTTAATAATCCACTGGTTACCAATGGTTCAGTGTTTAAGGTTTCTAAGTCAAAGGGAGTACCGAAAGAATCACTAATTACCTCGCCCGTAATCTTGTCAACAAAAGCATTATTGACATGTTTACCTGCTAGGTTAAAAATATCGGTTGAATCGACAACTTCAAAGGAACCCACTGGGTTTGGAGTTAGAGAAGTACTAGGAAAACGGGCAAAGTTAATGCCATCGGTAGAAACTTCCACATAAGCCAATTCTGCAGAAGTCCCTCCCGAAAACTCGAAGCCATTTTCAAATACAGCAAAATCAGCACCAGTCCCATTGCGAATTATAGAATCGAAGCCTAGAGTAATCTGACCAGGGACTATTCCAGCATCAAGTTGGTCAGCAGTGAGTTCCCCCAAAGAAACGACATCATCAAATTGAGCCGTCACTGCACCCAAAGCTTTTGCCGGATTTGAAAAGCTTGGTACTATACCTGGTGCTGGCGAGTAATCTTTAACTTCTGTTGCAAAACCCACAAAAATTGGGTTGACAAAGTTATTTGGAGTAACTTTACCAAGGCCATCTGGGCCAACAAATCCTGGAACCCCTGGGTCAAATGGATTAGAAGGATCGAAAGTAGGTCCAGAAAAGGAACCAGCAACAGCAGTTCCTCCCGTTAGCGCCACGGTTAGTGTTGCTAGTCCTAGACTGAATGCTTGCAGATTGTTTAAACGCTGGACAGTTGATGCAATTTTTCGACAAAAGTGGTTCATAAGTAAAAATCCAACAGTGTAATGTTGTTCACATGACATACTATTAAAAATAGATTTTTTGCTTGACATTTTTTGTAAAGTTAAGATGAAGAATTAATCAGTGTTAATTACTGCTATTAATTCTCTGCTTAAAAAAAATCTTCTCTGTGAATCGCCTCCCCTGGCGAAGTTTCACTTTATGCACAGTTTTTGCGGAGTGTAAAAACCTGACTTTTCCCGTTAAGTCTCTTTTGCAAGCTGCCAACCCTCACAAAGTATACTGTGCTGTTTCTTAAATCCTTTACCCATAAGCCTTTCAAGACTTAACGGCAAAAGTCAGATAGGAGAAGGGTGCGTTACGCTGGCGTGACAAAGCTAAATTGTTGCAATCATGACGAACGCATATATTATTTCGGCGTACTCATTTGTTATTTCGGCATACTCATTTGTTATTTCGGCGTATGCATTTGTTATTTCGGCGTATGCATTTGTTATTTCGGCGTATGCATTTGTTATTTCGGCGTATGCATTTGTTATTTCGGCGTATGCATTTGTTATTTCGGCATACTCATTTGTTATTTCGGCATACTCATTTGTTATTTCGGCGTATGCATTTGTTATTTCGGCATACTCATTTGTTATTTCGGCATACTCATTTGTTATTTCGGCATACTCATTTGTTATTTCGGCGT
>NZ_WBKM01000106.1 GCF_015714725.1 Nostoc sp. WHI | reverse complement strand
ATGGGGCATGGGGCATTGGGCATTTAATTCTCTTATCCCCTTGTTCTGTATAAATGTAAACCCTGAAAAGTTCCTTTGCTTGCTCTACTGTCGGCTCTTGCATAAATTGATGAAGGGGAAGCGATCGCTCATAGTTTTCGTAGTAGCGTTGTATGAGGCATTATGTTTCACCATTTGCCTTTAATGCTTCCCTTACATCCCTGGCTTTCCCGACAGTAGGCGTTACTGATTTACCAATCAAGCAGTCACAATATAAGGCGAGTTAATCGCCGCTACACGGCCAGCGTCTACCAAAGCTTGATACACCATCACTGCTACCTCAGCGCGTGTAGCATCGCGGGTAGGATTGAGTTGTTTGAGATTAGGATGATTGACGATAATCTCCTTATTCATAGCTTTTGCTACCTCATCCTTGGCATATTCAGGAATCTTTGCTTGGTCATCAAAAGCTTTGATAGTTGCTGTACCATCAGCAGATAACCCCAGTCCGTTCACCAGAGAGACAATCACTTGCACGCGCTGGATATTTTTACTAGGGGTGAAGGTATTGTCAGGAAAACCAGAGAGAAATGAACCTTGATATGCCTGCTGAATTACCTTCGATGCCCAAAAGTCTGCTGGTACATCTTTGAATTTGATAACCGGGCGCTTTGCCGATGGGTTGAAAGCTTTTACTAGCAATGCTGCATATTGCGCCCGTGTCATTGTAGCATCGGGTTTAAATGTGCGATCGGGAAAACCATTAACTATCCCCAATTTGACTAATTCTCGAATAAACGCACCTGCCCAATGATTGCTAATATCGGTTAATTCGATAGGAGTAGGTGTTGGAGTAGGTGTTGGAGTAGGCGTCGGTGTTGGAGTAGGTGTCGGAGTAGGTGTCGGTGTCGGTGTTGGAGTAGGTGTCGGTGTCGGCGTTGGAGTAGGTGTAGGTGTTGGAGTTGGTGTAGGTGTTGGAGTTGGTGTAGGTGTTGGAGTTGGAGTAGGCGTTGGAGTTGGTGTCGGCGTTGGAGTTGGAGTTGGTGTCGGCGTTGGAGTTGGAGCTGAACTATCGGCAAACTCTACATTTCCGGTGACTTTAGACGCATCTATTTTATTTCCCACAGAAACCAGCTTGTTAGAGGTGGCATTTTGCAAATCAAATTTACCGTTATTGCGTAGAGTATTGCCTCCTGGGTTATTGGTACTGCCGATATCCGGTAGGGCAGTTCCAACTATAGTTAGACCATCGTCAGTGTTGTTTTCAATGACATTGTTACGCAATACGGGACGAGCACTACCAGTAATGACAATCCCAGAACGGTTTTCGGAAATTTTATTATCTCGAAGTATGGGTGATGCAGTATCACTAATAGCAATACCAAAACCGGTTTTGAAATAAGTGTTATCTTGAATTTGACCTTTGGAATTTTTAGCGATCGCAATTCCATTAGCTGCATTCTCACTGAATACATTACCTATAATAGCTGGGTTAGCATCGCCTGTAGTAAATACGCCCTCTCGTTTACAGTTGGTGAAGGTGCTATTAGCAATAGTAGGAGCAGTTGATTCAATCCAGACACCACTACCACGGCTAGCGAGATTTGTTACAGTCACCCCCCGGAGTTCGGCTTTATCCGATAGCACAAAAGTAACGTTTTGACCAGCAAAAGTCCGGCTCAGGTAGTTACCACTTCCTTCAATCAAAACGCCATTGCCTTTGTTTGCTTCATTACCTACCACTGTCACGCCAGATGACACCGTTATTGGAAAGACTTCACCGCTAGCAGCATTGTAATTACCATCTGCCAGTTGAATTTTGGTATCATTTGTAGCTACCTTGAGGGCTTGGGTAATAGTTTTGAATGGGGCTTGTTGGCTACCTGAATTGGTATCACTGCCTGCTACTGAATTTACGTAAAAAGTTTGAGCCATATTTATACTTTTATAAAATACATAGCTATCCTAACGCTAACCATGAAAGTGGGTAGCGCTTGATGTATTAAGTAACTTAAAGTACTCCTGACTACAACCGCACAGTTGAGCGCAGCAAAATCACCTTACGACTATCTACTATACTGGCAACAAAACCGCGATCGTTCAGCTTCTGCAATGTGTTATATGCTTCAGTTTGGTTAGTAGTATAAACTGCCAGCAAGTAAGGGCGTTGTCCATAAGAAACAAAACCTACGTTACCTCCCACTACTTGCTGTATGCTATTTGCTAGTTCTGGACGATTGTAATAATCTACTAGCACTGCATAACCTTCTCCTAAGGGTTGAGGATTATAGGTGACTGTCTGCTGAGGTGTCTGTGTCCGTGGCTGTGGCTGTGGCTGTGGCTGTGGCTGCACATCTGGTGCTGTCGGTCGAGTGGTGATGATGGCAGACAAGCCAACAATATTGCTGACATACCTTGCCCATCGATTAGCATCATCAATTTTGTTAAAGCCTCCTACTCGCGTTACAGTTTCGTTGAGGTATTTGCAAGTGATGGTTTTAAGTTCAGGCGGTAAAGCACTACGTAACTGCTTTTGATTATTTGCTGTGGGACTGACTACTAATAAAAGATACTCACCTGCACTCGGTGGTTGACAAAGGGGAATGCCTTGTTGAGCAAAGACAGAACTCATGCCACCAATCAACCCTGCGTAAGCGAAGCTCGTCGTAGACATCGCTAATCCTAAAACACTTGGGAAAATCTTAAATCTTTGCACAAAAGTTAGATTATGTAAATCAAGGTGTCTTAAAAGATTTTATAAGAAAAAAGCTGAAAACCCAGCTACTTCAGTACGAAGATGAAAGAGTTTGACACTCCCCGCGATAAATCGACGGGGATTCTTGAATCTAAGACATAACTTGCTCATGCAGGTTTTCACCAACAAGAGTAGAGGTTTCATCTCCGCAAGCGTTGCCTACGTCTAGCGCAGAGGTTCCGATATGCCCTACCGTACCCAATCCTCGACCAAGGATAATTCTAGCTGCGTTTTCGTCTCTATCCATCACGCAACCACATTTGCAAACATGGGTTCGATTGGATAGTGTTTTCTTAACAACTTCACCGCATCTGGAGCATTCTTGGCTACTATATTGCGGGTTAACCGCAACCGTGACCCGTTTAAATACCTTCCCAAAATATTCAAGCCAGACACGAAATTGATACCAAGATGCGTCATTTATAGACTTAGCTAAACAATGATTTTTTACCCTTACGGGTTCGCCAGTCGCTTCAAGTCGGGGAACCCGCCCAACGCGCTGGCTCACCATATTTTTAATTCTCAAATCTTCGTAGGCTATCAAGTCGTTTGACTGAACTACGCACCGTGCGAGTCTCACCGCATGGTCTTTACGTTGCCTACTTATTTTGAGATGGCGCTTACCTAGAACCTGTCTAGCCTTGCCTCTATTCTTCGAGCCTTTTACCTTTTTAGATACTCGACGCTGTGAGCGTTTAAGAACTTTTTCCCCTTTTCGCAAGAATTTGGGATTCTCAACCATCTCGCCATTCGAGTCTGTATAGTACTCTTTGAGACCAACATCCAACCCGACAGTATTGCCAGTTGGTTCTATGTTTTCAAAACGGTTTACATCAATACAGAATTGGACATACACACCATCCGCACGTTTTACCAATCTCACCCGCTTAATCTGGTTAATTTGGTAGAAGTGCAAATCACGAGTACCTTTGAGTTTTAATCGCCCAATACCTTTTTTGTCAGTAAAGGTTATAGATTTGCGATTATCTGCAAGCTTCCATCCTGACGTTTTGTATTCAACAGAACGACAATCTTTCTGGAATTGAGGATACCCCTTTAAACCCGGAATACCCTTCTTGCAGTTGTCATAAAATCTAGAGATAGAAGACCATGCTCGTTCAGCAGAAGCTTGTCTAGCCATTGAATTAAGTTCGCTTGCAAAAGGAAAGTTAGCCGCAAGTACAGCACAATATTTCTGCAAATCGTTTTTACCTGTGCCTTTAACGTCTATCCATAGCCGAATACAGCTATTACGAATAAACTTTGCAGTCCGAATTGCATCATCTACTGCCATCACTTGGGCTGACTTTCCATAAGCTTTGAACTCAAAAACAAGCATCTTTCCACCTCCTGCCTTATACTACCAGGTTCGGTATAAGATTAATCAAAATACAATAAAAAGCCGTCCTACAAGGACGGGGCTTTAGACCCAGCTTTTCGGTAAAAACACATATTTTGTTATTTCCAAATAAAATTAGGAATTGGGGGCTTAAGAAGGGAATAGGGTACAAATTATTCTTTATTACCTGTAACCTCTGGCCTAACCCAATACCCAATACTCAGATTAGGAAACAGTAGCCAATGATGCCAAAGCATCGGGTATTGTCTCAGAAGGAGCCTGAAATTCTCCAGTGATGACGTATTCTAAACGCAGTTTTAACCAAGTAATAAATTGGGGATTAGTAGAAATAATCGCCACTGCTGGTTGGGGACACTTCACTTTTAGCTCTGTAAACTGCGGTATTTCCAAGAAAGCTGGTTGTTTAACCAACCAAAAATCTATTTGTTTTTCTTGTTCGTGGTAGTGACGGGTGCGCTCTTTGAGAACTTCCTCAATTGGTTCTTCTTGGAGAAGAAAGCGTTGACTGGCCAAAACGTAATGGTATGTTTGCATTTTCATCCTTCAGTTGCTATGTTAATAATTTAAAGTACATTGGTGTAAACTTAACGTGAAAGGCAGTATAGAACCAGCTTTTATAGATTGTCTCGTTCCTAGTCTCTGACCAAGAGGCAGGGGAGCAGGGGGGCAAGGAGCCGGGGGAAAGATACGCTCATTTCCCCTGCACTCATGGTTTCAGAGCCAATAAATTTATTTATGCCCAAAAGCTGTAAATTGACACCAATAAGCACTGTACCCCTACAAATTAACTTTTGTGCAATTTCTTGAACCAAGAACTGAACGGACAAGCACTTTTCTGGTTTTCTGCATTCGTCTGTTTGTCACCAGATGTTAGCTTTTCCAAGAACAAACTATTGTCAAAGTAATGTTCTAAGGAAACAACCTTCAAGTCATCGGTAACTTTTGCGATGCTCATGCCGATAATTTCTACTGTCTTTCCGGTAGGTGCATAGTCTTTGTATTCTCCGTTAAAATGTCCCCAATGCCGCCACTTGAATGTTACATTTGGTGGCCCTGAGAAAACCTCCACCACCTCCCAAGGAAATCCTTGGGGAAATGTTGTGTGGAAGACTTTTGCGGATGATTCAAAGCTTTCTTCTGAAGCCTTGTAATGTTTTGAATCAGCCATAAATAGATTGTAAGTACCTTGATCTGATAAATCTGCTGCTGTATACTCTACCCCGCCATTGGTACTTACACGAAACTTGTCATTCACAATAGATAACCACTGTTGTGGGTTAGCTTTGAAAGATACCTCCATCTCAAGGGTTCGCACCAAGTTTTGCACGATCGCTTCCAGTGTACCTTCAAGGTGATTGTAGATACTTTCTTGAGCGAGATTTTCTTTTGAACGGGAATAATCAGGCGGTGTCTGATAGCGCCACTCGACATCAGTGCTTTCTGCTATCACCTTATCTCTATCCTGTACCCAAAGCGGTAGGTTGTTAGACTGTGTTGCGCTCATAGAAGTTTTTGTTGAAAATTTGCTTCCAATTATCTAGATTTCGCAGTGACAACCCCTTTGGGGAATGGGGAGTAAGAATTTTAGATTTTAGATTTTAGATTTTGGATTAAATTTCAATCTAAAATCTAAAATCCAAAATCCAAAATTGAATTGCCCTATGCCCCATCCCCTCTTATAGCTTGTTTCATCTCGCGGACTGCCCTTTCCATGCCTACTAATGCTGCCCTACTGATGATGGTATGACCGATGTTCAGTTCTTCCATGCCTGGAAGCGCAGCCACCGGGTAGACGTTCCAGTAGGTGAGTCCGTGTCCAGCGTTGACTCGCAATCCAATTTGAATTGCTTGTTCACACCCTTTAGCTAATATGGCTAATTCTCGGTGGCGATTTGTTTCATCCTTAGCCTCAGCATATTGTCCGGTGTGCAGTTCAATAAACCGAGCTTGTACCTTGACAGATGCTTCGATTTGTGATGACTCGGCATCGATAAACAAACTAACTGGAATGTTAGCGCTTTGCAATTTATCGACTATCTCACCTATTCTAGCAATTTTCCCGACAATATCTAATCCGCCTTCTGTTGTGACTTCTTCGCGCTTTTCGGGGACTAAAGTCACGTAATCTGGTTTGATATCGAGAGCGATCGCTAGCATTTCATCTGTAGCGGCCATTTCTAAATTAAGATGCGATCGCACTGTTTGTCGCAACAGACGCACATCCCTATCTTGGATATGCCGCCGATCTTCGCGCAGATGCACCGTAATCCCATCTGCACCCCCCAATTCTGCCAGTACCGCCGCCGCTACAGGGTCTGGTTCCACTGTTCGCCGTGCTTGCCGGATGGTGGCAATGTGGTCAATGTTAACGCCAAGTGTAGGCACTCCAAATTTCTCCCAAATCACAGTCTTCAGAACTTGATTTTACCGAAAATACTGACGGCACGTAGCGAAGTCATCAAAGAAGACCAAATAAAAAGCAATTTAAGTATACATATAAGTGTGACAAAACCTAAGTTATAAAAATTGACAGGCGATCGCAGAGCGAACACATCTAAACATTAGTCTTTACCACAACTAAGGTTAAGAATCAACGAAATATTATAGGAATTATAGCGTTTCCTAATCACACGAGTTACATTGTGACCCCCTCATTGCTTGCAATGAGGGGGTTGGGCGTGGGATTATTGTATTTTACTCAACCGAGAACCACTATATTACTTTTAATTATACCTGTTGGAATGAGTGAAATTTATAAGGTAAAATACTCCTGTTCATCTCTGCAATAAGTAAAATGTTTAAAATGTTCAGCAAGGTATATGATCATCGTCTTTCTGACTCATGGGCAAGTAACCTTAGAAAGCAGCGTTTGGCTTTATTTGCATCTAAATTAGAGTCACTACCCTCTCCTATCAAAATACTTGATGTTGGAGGAACAGTAAACTTTTGGGAAAATATAGAACTTCTTAACACAAACCTTAAAGACTTAGAAATTACTGTAATGAATTTAAGTTATAACAAAATGGGTTCAACACATCCAAATATCCAACAAGTTATTGGGGATGCTAGAAACATGGAACAATTTCAATCCAATCAATTTGATGTAGTTTTTTCCAATTCGGTGATTGAACATGTAGGAGATGACCACGATCAGCAGCAAATGGCGACTGAAATAATGCGGGTCGGAAAAAGATACTTTGTTCAAACACCTAATCTTTTTTTCCCGATTGAACCCCACTTTGTTTTTCCTTTTTTTCAATTTCTTCCCATAAATGTTCGGGTATGGCTAATAAGCAATTTTGCTCTTGGATGGTTTAGCAAGTTCACTGATCAGGAGAAAGCTAGAAAGATAGTTACCTCAACTAGACTGCTTAGTAAGAAAAAACTCCTAAATTTCTTCCCCGGATCTGAATTTTATGAAGAAAAGTTCTTCGGTTTAATTAAGTCTCTGATCGTCTATCAAGAATTTCAGAAAACCTCAAACTCTGGTGAATAAGTTCTGACCGAATGCATATAACTATTGGTTAAAATTTTGTATTATTAACGGTGAATGGCTTGATATCCGCTTACCAGGAATAGGGATTAGCGATCGCTTCTCAGATTGTGGTACAAAGACATGGGAGTGCGATCACAGTGGATTACATACTGGGAGAGCAGACAGCGTTTGTGATAAGTTTACCACTGCAAAACTCCACTGTGTCAGCATTTTATCAGTCGCTGCCATTTCCATGTTGATTCTACCCCACGATGGGGAACAGAGTTTACCATTCGTATTTCTTTAACAAGTAAAAATTAAAAATTTATAATTGCTGACAACATTGGAACAGCCAAAGATTCTGTCAATGGTTTGTCTTGGCTAATTTCTGCACTCCAGGTCGGAGGCGGTATATTTTAAGAAAGTTGATTTCTAAATTCAATCTGTTCTACATAACCGCTACTACATCAACTCTCTGAAATGATATGCTTTTAAAACTGCAACAGATTATTGTTAAACCTGGCCAACAAATGTTGCTTCAAGATATTAGTTGGCAGCAGTTAGAAAATATTTTGGAAGAAATGGGAGAAAAACGTGCTGCACGTATTTCTTATAGTCATGGTTGGTTAGAAATTATGGTTCCCCTACCAGAACATGAAAAAGATAAAGAATTTATTGGTGATTTAGTCAAAATCTTGTTAGAAATACTCCAAATTGATTTTGAGCCTTTTGGTTCCACAACACTTAAAAATGAGCGATCGCGCCAAGCAGTAGAACCAGATACAAGTTTTTATATTCAAAATCAAGCTGCTATAATTGGTAAAAATCGCATAGATTTAACTATAGATCCACCACCAGATTTAGCAATCGAAGTTGATATTACTTCTCGGACTCGATTTGAGAATTACGAACTTTTGGGAGTTCCTGAACTTTGGCGACACACACAACAAGGTTTAGAAATTTCGTTGTTAAGAGAAGGAAAATATATAAAATCTGAATTTAGTCCTAATTTTCCCGATATCCCAATTATTGAATTAGTCAATGAATATGTTAAGCAGTGTTTGACAATTGGGAGAAGTCAAGCTATGCGTAATTTTAGAGATTGGGTTAAGAATAATTTATGATATAAATTTAAGGCTTTTTGAGAAAAGCGATCGCTATTTTAAAATATCACAATAAGCAAGTGAGTAAAACGCAACAATTTGTCTTCAGATACAGCTAGCATATCATCGATTGTTGCCACTAATGCTAGGTGGAAGATATGGAGGAACCAATACAAAGTCATAGCCAGTTGCATTTTGAGTGCTTGGCTGAACTTTGATTAATATAAAATCACCCTTGCGATCGCCCGATGACTCAAATTGAATCTTTCCCGTTGCGCCATCAGTATAAAAATTAGGATTACGTAATACATTTTGCAAACCGTCACGAGTGTCGCTTTGCTGTAAACCAGCAATAATCGCTCTAGTCGCATCATATGCCATCGCCGTTCGCCAAGTCACACGTCCACCCCAAAGTTGTTGACTATTTTGTGCAAAAGGACTGCCTGGAAATTGCTGTGGATGCCAAGATGCAGAAAGTACCATGCCATTGACATTGGCTTCTCCTTTCTGTAGGGTTTCGATAGTATACAGGGCAGGGCTGCTAAATATTGCTAGCTGTCCCTGATTAGCTTTCGCTATCTTTATAGCCTTATCAATTCTATCTATATGGGGAGCAAGAAATAAGGCATCTGCACGGTTATTTATAGCTTGAGAAATAATCGCATTTGCTTTTAAGTCGTCGTCAATTGTTGATAAATCGCAATTTGTAGGATTAATATTACCACCAGCATTTGTAATTGCTATGAGAAATTTATTTTTAAAATACTCATTATCGATATTTTTGGAATCAATACAAATAGCAATATTAGTTTTGCCGGATTTTCTAACGATATAGTCAGCGAGCTTATCTCCTGACAAGCTAATATTGGGGAGAGTACGAAATATATAGTTGCCAAAATTAGAAAGGCTTTCCGAAAAGCCTGTAGGAGCAATCATTACCAACCCTCCCTCTTGATACTTTGGCGCAGCAGATAGGGAAGCACTACTGGCATTGTGTCCCACCACAGCTAGGATATCAGTATCTTTGACAAACTGTTTAGCAATATCTGAGGCTGTACTTGGGTCATTATTGTCATTAGCGATCGCCACTTCTAAAGGCTTACCATTAATGCCACTATTCTTATTCACTTCATCTTGAGCTTGAGCTACACCGCGCAATATCTCTTTAGCAACATTCGGGTTAGTACCAATTGGTACACTCACACCAATTTTAAGATAATTGCCTTTCTGAATAGCCTTAGTGTTATTCAAGTAAATTAAGGTTTCTGGATCGTTACGATTAGTTTTACGATAAGAATCAAACCTCTCAATAACACTTGGACAATCATCATTCAAAATTGTTTTAGATCCGGCTTCTTTAAGTGGTTTATCTGTATTTGTGTCTTGTTGAAATAAAATTTCTTCACCTACGCTAATACTATCCTTTAAACGATACTTATCTTTATCTTTGGCACAAAATGAATTTACTATAGGTGTAGGAGGTTGGAAAATATAATATACTAAACTGCCGCCAATAATTACTCCGACTAAAAGTCCTATCAATTGGCTAAAATTAATAGGAGATGGATCTACTTTTTCAGCAAGTATGGGAGCTTCAATTAAAGCTATATCTTCATCTCTAAGTCCTAAAACTTGCTGAAGACGTTTTAATAGAGCGCGAGTGTTATCAGTAAGAGGATATTGACGTTCAATCTCATTACGTAAAGTCTGTTCATATCGCTGCAATTTTTGCTTGTAGACTTCGATAGGTTCTAAAACTTGAGCTTCAATTGCATTAGCTTCTTCAACTGTTAATCTCAGCCTTTTTCGTAACTCATCCAATGTAGCGAGACCAGTAAAAGAAATTTCACCATTACCACCCTCTACGCAAAACTCAACTTCTCGACGATATTTAAGCTGTGGGTTATCACTGGGTGCTTTAGCAAGCAGAATCTTAAAGCCTTCTCTAATTGCATATATCTCCGGTTTCATAGCTGGAGTAGCTTCTTGTACTCTCTTTTTAGCGTACTCATGTAATTCATCAACGGAGATTAAGCTATCTTGATCCCGATCTGCTGCACCAGTCTCCAGCCCCTCAACTATATAGCGGGTGTAAGTTGAGGTATCTGCCCCTTGCTGTTCAAAAGAATATTGGGTTGAGGTACTAGATGTTAAAATAGCTCGCCCTTCACCACCCAATTGGTTTTTGACATCCACAAAACCGTCATCTTTTGCTAACAGTCCCTCGGCAAACGCGCCACTAAAGCAACAATCAAGAATTACTACCTCGCGTTTAGAGCGACTATTGCTCATGACCTCATGTACAGAGTTAGCTGGTACTGTTGTTGCCTTAATTAATACTCTTTTGTCATTTTTGCGGGTGTTGCGAGCTGCAAAGTAAAGCTTACCGTTTTCATCTTTAATGCCATGTCCAGAGAAAAACAGCAGTAAGAGATCATCTTTTTGACGATCATCAAACAAGATTTCGATCGCTTCCTGCATTACTTGTCGTTGAGGATTTATCAGTACTTTTACATCATCAAAACCCCCAATCTCTGGGTTCTCCAAAACTCGCTTCATTGCCTCAACATCTTTTGCCGCTGCTGGCAATGGAGTAAGACCAAGCTCATACTCACTAACTCCGATTAGCAGTGCTATTTTCGCCATCTCATTATTCTTCCTTGCTAATGGAATTTCTTAATTACCTGCGACAAACTTTTGCGCTTGTTCAATGACGGCGATTAACTCTTCCCGACTGCTGGCTTTTACCTTGAGTTTTTTACCGTTCGCCTCGACTTCCAATTCAATGCTTTTGCTACCCAAGCGATCGCCCAAAAACCCCAACAATTTCTTAAAATTGGCAAGGCTCACCTCTGCCTGCAACACACCCAACAAAAAACCTCCAATAGACATGGCTCCTTCGGGTATTTCTGTAACTGCTACTAGTTCAGCACTTTCGACATCTAGCTCTCTGATTTCTCGTAGCAGATTCCGTGTTTCCCGTTCTTGCTCCTCTGCATCTAAATCTGGATTAGTAAGAGCGATGGTTAGTTTGACGTTAGATTCAGAACTCATTTTGTACCCTTTTAAGTTTTTCAGCAGTTGGCGGTCAATTGTATTTCTGTAGTATATCTATTGATGTCACATCTGCTCTGTAAATTTCCAGAAATTTATGCAAGATTTTGACAATAAATCATAAAATTTAGGTAAAAATTCGGTAGAAAGAGGAGCGATTTATGTTGAATAGTACAGATTTATTTTGTTTAGTCTCGCACAAAATTTGCCACTGCTAAGTAGAAGACAGAAGGACAGCTTCTATGGACACAGGATCTAATCGAATCTAAGAGATTATTTTATCTTTGAAAAATTTTTCTCGTCATGATGAAGCTGAGATCAAAAAAGTTAACATTCATGAAGGAATTGATAGTACTTTATTGCTGCTACAGTATCGTCTAAATCCTCATCATGATTGTCCAGTTATTCAGGTAATTAAAAAATATGAGGATTCTCCCTTAATTGAGTGTTATTCTCGGCAAATAAATCAAGTATTTATGCATATTTTAAATAATGCGATAGATGCCCTGGAATCAGATAATAAACAGTTAGATAAAAAATTATAATTCAAACTAAAAATATTGAAAATAGTATACTTATCAAAATTATTGATAATGGCATAGGTATAGATAATAAAAATATTTCCCAAGTATTTGACCCATTTTTCACTACTAAATCTGTTGGTAAAGGTATAGGTTTAGGTTTAACAGTTGGCTATCAAATTATCCAAAAACATCAAGGAAATATTAAAGTTGTTTCGCAATTAAATAGGGAAACGGAAGTCATTATTCAATTACCATACTTCCTCCCTAAAAAACATTAATCCTGAGTTAGCCTTACTCTGGCAATTGTGATAACTATTCTCATAATGAGAATTGCTGAGAGGTTGTTTGAAAAGTAGTTTGCTGTAATTTTAGGCACTTAATTGATCCCCCCTTAAAAAGAGGGGGAACCGGAATTAAATTCCCCCAATTTATCCAGGAAGGCAGGAGGCAGAGGACAGGAGGCAGGAGGAAAAACTCGTGCTGCGACCATGGGGAGCAAGGGTTTAAGACAAGAACACTGAACGAGAGTTCAGTGGCTCTAAATCAGTAGGGGATTCGACCCCTACTGATTTACTCCTTCTGCCTTCTGCCTCCTGCCTCCTGCCTCCTTCAACGGGGGATTTAGGGGGATCAAGAACTTTTTGCTACCGATAAGAGGACTTTTCAAACATCCTCTAAGTTGAACATCGTAAACGGTTTTGCGATCGCTGCTCTCTAACTCGAAGCACTGGTATAAAATCGCAACGCAAATCGCCAAAACCAAGTAGAAACGAAAAATAATCCCACTGCTAATATTGCTGCACCAATCAACCAGCTACTTTCACTTCTACCCAGCATCACTTCGGCTGGTACAGTACTTAAAAAAGCCACTGGCATCACAAAGGTGAAGAAAAAGCGGTAAGTAGCGGGATATGCTGCAATTGGATAGCGTCCAGCTTCCAATAAACCCCGCAACACTTCAGTAACGTTGTATATTTTAACGAACCAGATACTCAGCGAACCCAGTATAAACCACAAGCTGTATAAAATCACCAAGCCGAAAAATAACGGCACTATACTAAGTAGATATTTGTCTATTCCTATGCTGAGGCGTTTACCTGCGTAGCCAATAATGATGCCACCAAAAATCAGATCCGGCAATCCCCAAGGTGAAAGGGTATGGATGGACAGCCAAAACTGACTGCGAATAGGTTTCAATAATACAAAGTCTAATGTGCCTTCTTGGACATGGCGGACAATGCGATTTAAGTTTGGCGCGAGAAAAGTGGCAGAAAACCCTTGCAGCAAGGTAAAAATTCCCAGAACGATTAAAGCTTCTTCCCATGACCAGCCGCTAAAAGTGTAGCCAGTCCGGTAAAATAAGAATAGTCCAAAGAGGCTGCCGATAAGATTGCCTAAGCTACTGAGGGTAGCTATGAGGAAGTTGATCCGATACTCCAACTCAGCTGCGATCGCAGCACTCCAAAATAGTCTCAGTACTTTCAAATATCTTTGCATCTTGCACCCGTGACCTAATATCTACCCATTAGCATTACATTTCAAAGATTACAAAATAGCTTTGCATAAAGTTAATATTACTGATTATTGGTGATATTACTTACGCCGATGAGATGCTGTTAGATTCCAAGAGCATCTCACCAAGCCTGTGGAGCCAGCTAAATTAGTTCGAGCGATCGCTGCTCAAGTAGAAAGTACGGCTTCAGATTGATAGCAGATGCCTGCTTGTTTAAAGCGATGTAAAGCTTCACCCAAGCGATCGCAGTCTGCAATCAAACTTATCCTTACATAACCCTCACCCGCCACCCCAAAGGCATTACCTGGGGTAAGAACAACGCCTGTTTGTTGCAACACGTTCAGGGCAAAATCTGTAGAACCAACACCAACGGGACACTTCATCCAAAGATACATCGTTGCTTTGGTTTTGGGGATATCCCAACCCAACTCTCCTAACCCGTGAATGAGAAAATCGCGGCGGGTACGGTAGCGTTGTTGTACCTCGTGCAAATATACATCTGGTAATTGTAAAGCTGTTTCGGCAGCTGTTTGCAAGGCGGCAAAAATACCATAATCCAAGTTGGTTTTCAGCGTCCGCAAACCTTGAATTACATGGCGATTACCCACCACAAACCCAACACGCCAACCAGCCATATTATAGGTTTTAGATAAAGTGTGAAATTCCACACCAATATCTTTCGCGCCGGGAATTTCTAGCAAGCTAGTGGGTTGATAACCATCAAAAGCTAACTCGGCATAACACAAGTCATGCACCAGCAAAATTTCGTATTTATGGGCGAAGGCGACGATTTCTTCAAAGAATTCGCGGGGGGCTGTGGCAGCAGTGGGATTACTAGGATAGTTGAAATAGAGAATTTTAGCTTGTCTTGCAACCTCATCTGGAATTGCAGCTAAATCGATTAACCAGTCATTTTCTGGTTTGAGAATCAAACTGTGGATTTTCCCGCCTGCGATCGCCGGGCCGCGAAAATGGGCGGGATAAGCTGGAGAAGGAACCAGAACTAAATCGCCGGGGTTAACGTAGGCGAGCGCTAGATGAGTTAATCCTTCTTTAGAACCCAGTAGAGGTAAGGCTTCGCTATCAGGATCGAGAACCACATTATAACGGCGATGATACCAGTTGGTAATAGCACGGCGAAAACTAGCAGTGCCTTCAAAGGGCGGATAACCGTGATTGGCGGGATCTTTCAAGGCTGCGATCGCTGCTTCTACTACTGGTGCTGGCGTTGCACCATCAGGGTTTCCCATACCCAAATCAATTAAATCTAACCCTTGTTCCCGTGCTTTAGCTTTCAGTTCATCTAAACGGGCAAATACATAAGGTGGCAGTTTTTGTATACGTTCTGCTGGGACAATCCAATTCAAACTCATTCTTCAACCTCGTCACTCATTTCCTTGGGCGAAACTCGATTTGTCAGGCTGCGCCGTGCGGAGGTTCTCTCCATCGAGGCGACTGCCGTATTCTCTTTACTATCTATAGGTGCAGTGGTGGAAACCATTGCTGCCATCAACTGTTCTGGCGCGACTTTAAATGGTAGTCGATGGATGTCAGAATTAGGAACTAGGGCAATTTCAGCAGCTGTTTGCAACTCGCCTAATGTGATGTTACCCAATCCCAAATCACTTAATTTTTGGGGGAGTCCAATTTCTGCGTAGAACTTTAACAACTGTTGTCGTGCCGATGCTGCTAATTGATTGCCTTGTAGCATTTCTTCTAAACGTAGTTGTACCAAAATTCCAAAAGCAACTTTTTCGCCATGAATACTGCCATGTCCTGAAATGTGAGTTAAACCATTATGCACGGCATGGGCGGCAACTGTGCGACACTGCGCCCCTCCAAGTCCCCCAACTACCCCAGCGAGTAACACAGTAGCGTCTACCACTTCCCGCCAAACTTCACTACCTGGTTCTTTCAGGGCGGTGGCTGACTTTTGCAAGAGGATATCTCGCAAAACTCGTGCTTGTTGCACCGCAGCAATAATTAAAGTGTCTTGCAAATGCCCACTGCTCACTGAGGCTTCATACCACTTAGCGATCGCATCACCAATTCCAGCTATTAAAGTAGACTGTGGTGCAGTTTTAATCAAGTCATAATCGAGTATTAGTAAATCGGGACAACGAGACAGCCCCACATCGTAGAGAAATGCCCCATCTTCAGAATAAACATTCGATAAGGCACTCCAAGCTGCACAGGTAGCCCCTGATGTCGGAATTGTCACCACTGGCAACTGTAACTGCTGCGCGACTAATTTCGCTGTATCTAGGGCTTTGCCACCACCAATACCGATAACCACATCAGCTTTATGTTCTTTTGCCGTCTTTTTTAAAGATTTCAAGCTAGCTTCGCAGCAATCTGCACCATAAGAAGCTTGAGCAGTATTTAACTGTTGCGTTTCTAAAACTGGTTGCAAATTTTGTTGGCTGATGGCGAGAGTAGACTTGCCTGCCACAATTAAGGGCCGACT
Source organism: Nostoc sp. WHI (assembly GCF_015714725.1). Taxonomy (GTDB): domain Bacteria; phylum Cyanobacteriota; class Cyanobacteriia; order Cyanobacteriales; family Nostocaceae; genus Nostoc. The sequence continues at coordinate 28,959 of NZ_WBKM01000106.1, read as the reverse complement.
CCCCAAACAGGCGATCTCTGCTGCGGCTGCTTGCAACACCCCAGAACCACGGATTACTTTTGCTGGGGCAACTGCGAGCGTAAAGAATGAACTAGAAGCTTGAGTAGACAAAGAAGGTTGAGTAGAAAATTTATTGGACATATAATTTATTTGGACAAAATCTTGATATTTCTTAATCTAATAGACTTGTAATGAAATAAACAAACCCTGCTGCCTCCAGTCAGACATTGAGCCAGAGACTCAATGAATGCATTCCCCGGCTCCGCCGGGGAACGAGGAAACGAGGAAAGCCTTATCAAGCTAGGTTTTTAGGACTTGTGTGTACACCGTAGGCTTATTAAACGGCGGGTTTTGGCAATTGGGCGAATTTGTCTGTGTAAATTTTGACTTCAATTGCGGAATTTTCACGAGAAACGAGCGATCGCTTCACCTCACCCAAGTAAAGTGGTATTGAAATCCCTGGTTCTGGGTGGATAACGGTACGGGCGCGAACTGTCAACTGATTATCTGCCCGTGTACCTAAGCGCCCATAAGAATAGAGATTACTAGCTGCTTGACGTAAAGTTGCTTCTAATTGTGTGGGGGAAATTTTGGGTGATGTAGCAATTACCGCTTGTGTAGAGCCATTGTCATAAACTAGAGTGTAGCGGACTGCTCCTGGAATCACAGTACGACCCACGGGGACTATTGAGAGTGCAAATAAACCACTCGTCAGCACTAGCATAAAGCCAGTCGCACCCACCAAGCGAAAGCGGATGCCCCATTTGAGAATAAAAGCCAAAAATGCTAAGGCAGCGAATACCAAGGTAGCTATGCCTGACCATTGGGTGTACTGAAGAAAGTTAGCTGTTGTGAGCATAAGGTTGGTTATGGAGGCGTCTTTTTTTCGTTACCGACACACCTATTTTATCGAGAGCTTATATCATAAAGGTTATCGCCGTCTTTAATGCCAATCATAATATTGGGCGAGTAGACGTAGAGCGGCTTGTCGTCAGACATCATTGAAACAGTTATACAGAGTCTTGACTTGGCTAACGCAAATGTATTATTGCAACAACAAGGGTTGCGTTAAATACAGATACAGATAATTAACAGTTAATACACAAATTTTAGGGCTTCGAGCCTTCTGCTTCTGGTTGGACCATAATAGGCACTGCGCCTTTTTCAGAACCGATAATTACAATTTTAGAGTTATTAGATTGAGCTAGCTTTTCTGTGGCTTCAATTGCTCGTAATTGCAGTACTTGGTTGCTAAGTCCACCAGAGATAATTTTTTGGTAATCAGCTATGCCTCGCGCTTCAATACGCTTTCGTTCTGCCTCTTGACGCTCTTTCTCTAAAACAAATTTCATCTGCTGATTTTCTTGCTCTATCTTGAGTTTGTTTTGAATTGCTGCTTGCAGACTATCAGGCATTTTGACATCTCGCAAAAGGGCTTCCTCAACGATGAAACCTAAAGCGGGTATCTCTTGGGAGAGTTGTTGGTCAATTTTTTGGGCAATTTCTTGGCGTTTGGTAGAGTAAATAGCATTGGCTGGGTAGTTTGCCGTGATGGCGCGGACGGTAGAGCGGAATCTGGAAATCACCAGTTGCGTCTCGTCAGTTCCAATTGTTTTATATACTGTAGCTGCCTTCTGCGGATCGAGCTTGTACTGAAGACTGACATCAAGATTTAGGCTCAAACCTTCTTGGGATGTGGTATCGACGTTTTCCTTCACATCTTTAATGCGAGTGGAAAAATTCAGCACCTTGCTAAAGGGGTTAACCAAGTGGACACCTGAATTAAGAGTAGTTTCGGAAACCTCACCAAAAAAGTTGACGACACCGACATTACCAGGTGGGACAATCACCAAAAGCCTAGAAATAGAATTCAGTACTGCAATACTGCCAATCAATATCGTAATTGTGCGTATTGTTAAACGTGACCTTTCGCTAGATATCCTACCCGTATTGAGATAAACGAGAATTGCAATCAGGCTAGTTAGGAGAGAAACTATAAAGCCCATAAGTTTTTTTTGTGTGGTTAAGAGGGATATACTTAATCACATAATTCCCGGATGCTTTTATGAAACTAGCCTAGAAGTGGCATAAAATCCAAAGTTAATTTTCAATGCTATTAGAATCGATATTCAACGGATACGCACAAATCCAACTTCATTCATCAGTTTTTGTCCCTGAGTTGTCAATAGCATATTGGCGTATGCCTCACCCGCTTGTTGTTCTAAACTGCCACTATTATTCTGCTTAACTATGACAAACATCTGGCGCGTAATTGGATACTGACCTGTTTTGAAAGCATCAATGTTTAACTTGTTTCGCTGATTCGGACATTGCTCGGGTTTAATCAAAGGTTCTATGTAAGGAGCTACAAAAGTGTTTCCTTGTTTAGCGATTGGCAGTGCTTTAATCATACATTGAGGGACAACTTCTGGAGCCGAAGCGTAGTAAATTCCACTGCGATCGCTTGCCAATTTTCTCAGCCCATCTGTTGTATCGTGGACGTATACTACGTTACTTCCCAGTTTTTGTTTACCGAGAATATTGTCAACTAAGAACTCTACAGTGCCTCCGTCTTCAAAGCGACGGGAGTAGGCAGTAATTTTTAGATCAAGTCCACCAACTTGATTCCAGTTAGTTATTTTACCAGTGTAAATATCTTTAATTTGTCCCAAGGTTAGCCCTGGAATTGAAAGATCGGGGTGAACAGCGATCGCTAATCCTTCCAAAGCTACGGGAATTTGTTTCAGACTCAATCCCCGTTGTTGAGCTTGTTGATACTCTCTATCTGCGATCGGGCGGGAGGATTGAGAAAAGCTCAGTTGTCCTTCCAACAACATCCGAATTCCCGTACCGGAACCTGGTGTAGCATTAATCGCATCTGTGTAGCGTAATTCAAACTGCGGATGGGCTTTTTTAATTTTAGGATCTACATATTGCCGAATTAGTGCCCAAGATGTGCTGCCACCATATAGCCATGTTCCTTCGGGAGCAATTATGGAACTCAAATCGGAGTGGGCTTTTTTCCCAGCCAAATATGATACACCACCACTGACAACCACACCAATTAAACCAATTAATAACCACGGCTTGATGTTTTTCTTTGGTTGAGGAGTTAAATCATTTGGCTCGATTGGAGGCGGCTTTGGCGGGGAACTTTCGCGCAATCCTTGCCAAGTTAACGGTTCAACATTGGCTTCAATACAAATTGTTGGCAACCAAATTGCACCTGGGTAATCAGACTTAAAATGTTCTAGGCGTTTGCGTGCTTTTTTAACAGAACTAAATAGTGACTTATTATTATGGGTAAATTCTTGGAAAAAGTACCTTAAAAAATCTACTGCTATGGGGTCTGGCACTGGTTCCCGCATCACAATAACTTGAGGCAAATGTAGTTGTGCAAGTTGGTTAGCTAATCCCAAACCATCACAAGAATTAAAAATTGCTAACTGTAATCCTTTGTCAATAGCTTGCTTCAAAGCTTCCTTAAATTCCTCAATAGTCAAGATATCTTGATCGTTAAGTTCAATCCAACCTATCTGGCCATCTTCTTGACTTCCACTATGCCCCGTAAAAACGAAAATATCGTAGCCTTGATCATCCCAAAGCGCTTCACACAAATCCCTGCGGCTAGGCTTAATTAGACAGCGTACTTCTACCCCATCTGTCTCTAAATCTTGAATTACCTTTAAGTCATCTTTTGTATTAATGCCGTCACTCTTGCCAACAGCAACTAAAATTCTGGTTTTTGTACTTTTAGGAACTAGCTTATTTATCTTTTGATTGGAGTTTTTAGGCGCACTGAGAGCAATTTCGGCGTTGGGATAGTGTTCTTCAAATAAATTCCATTCTTGCCAAGGGAGGCGGCGCAAGTCGATATCTTTGGCATCAATTATGACGCGAATCTCTTCATTTAACTGATGCAATTGCTGTGCGATCGCAATTAATCTATCCCGAATTGGTCGCCACCTGCTATCGTAAGTATTCAGCCATTGATTTAGCTCGTCTTTCACTGCGAGAGTGTGTTCTGCATGGGAATAAATTGTTACACTTTTAGGTGTGAGACGGAACGTAGCACAAGAACGCACAGCCTCGATTTGGCGATAGGCTGACTGCCATTCATTAAAGGATGATTCTAAATTTGGTGGTAATGGAGGCAAAAATCCTTCTGTTTCTTCATCTAAGTTCTTCGCCGTTAAAATTACCAGAAATCCATCTGGTGAACTGCGTCTGAGTTTCAACTTGACGATCGGCATTGCTGTTTCCTCTTGTTTGTATTAAACAACAAATTCTTCGATCACACTTGTTTCTCCTAACACTATCTTGACACTGAACTTTTCCTCGTGTTGGCAGCTAAACTTTAGTTGCATCCAATCATCTGCGCTTCTTGCTTGCACTTCCATGCTAGTATTTCCTGTTTCATCAAAGACAATCAGTTGTAAATTTGCTGGTAGATGAATAGCATTATCACCTGAATAAACCCGTAGGCGAATGTCGAAAACTTCACTATTGGTAGCAGTTAACTGCATTAACAAAAGTACTTGCCTTCCCAAGTCAATCACCTTCGCTCGACTAATGGAGTTAGTTGAGGGGCGAGTTATGGTGCTAATCCCTCTGAAATTGCTAGCAAATACTAACTCTGGGGGTTGCCAATCTTGCTCGAAGATTCCCGTAACCCATTGACGCAGATTTATTAATAGCGTTCGCTTATGTATAATTTCGATCAGAGCATCAAGGGATTGCAGTTGGGCTATTTGAATCATTGCTGGTGATTCAGTCGTGGCGATCGCTGGGGAAAATCCCAACAATTCTATATAATCTAATTGCTGAGTAAACTGAACTCCTACATAACCAATCCGGTCTGGTGTCATGCTTGGAGGCAAGACTATAGCAACCTCACCCGGTAACACTGGCCGACATTCAAGCTTACCAACACCCGGCAACACTAAGTCAGCAACATCAAAAATCGCCCTTAAACCGCGATGCCAACTATCGCCTTGATTCAAAGCCGTCTCAACGTTTAGCCATTTGAGGTAGCTATGAACGGCGTAAACAGCCAAAGTATTCAGATAAACTTGTTTTCCCTTTTGGGGGCTATCTTGCTGTGCGGCAAATTCTTCAGCCCAACGGTGGGCATTTTTGGGGAGAGGGACGCTTAAAATATCTGGTTGTGTGCTACTCATTGCTCATATCCGAAATTCGTTCCAATTTCTCTTAACAACGGAAGACAATTTTTCTTCCAGTGGGAGTAAAGAGTTTGATTACTTATATTTAACTCTCTAGCAAGATCAGCGATTTTATGAGGTGGTTGTTCAAGAAGTAAGCGCATTGCCAATAACTGACAATGGCATTCTGGATTTTTTCGAGGATGACTAGCTGTTAATTTACCCTCTTCGTCTTGCTCAATATATTGCCTGATGCGATCGCCAAGGCACTGGCGCTCAACTTCCTGGATTTGGGCAATTTTGATATCCAGTAAATCTAAGGTAATACTTGGTGACTGACGGTCTGGCAAGATATTTAGCAGGGTAGTTTCGTCACCCTCATAGTTACGGATGGGTCTGTCTAAACTGATGGTATATTTATTATCTGGAGTATATAAATCTTTAATGCGCCACTTAAGATAGCCATTAATCCAGATTACTAGACTTTGTTGGAAAGAAGGCGATACTCCTTCGGAGTCACTTCGTGAACGCACTTCAAACCCACAAACTTTCCGGCTGACCCATTCCCAAGTTTGATTCAAGGCTTCTAAATAGTCTTGATGCCCAGACTTGTAGATGCCAGGAAGTTGTTGAATCGCCATGAGCAGTTTATTTAAAGCTTTCTGCCTCTCTAGACTAGGGTCTGGGTAGCAGCATACCTCGGTAATAAGTTTTTTAAGTTGTTCATCCACAACGATTTTGCTCCCAAGCTGCTATGGGGCTGTTAATTATTTATCTGAAAGACAATAAAGCTTTTGCAGCTTGAGTTTAACTGATTTTTGATTCATTTATTATGTATGGATGTTACAAATATTCAAAAACTTTTTATTACTCTTGCTAGATGAAATTCATCAGCGAATAGTACAAAATTAAATTAAAACCCAAAAGCCTTTTATATCAGGGATTTGCATTTATTTTCAGGCGATTTTTACTAAGTCATTGCATAAAGATAGAAATATTGGATGTAGTTATAAATAGCTGTCATTAACAGCCAATTTACGGATAAAGGCTGATTCACATTGGGAAATTTTTGTCAATCTCAAATTTAGTCCAGTGAGATAATGATCTGAAATTGACCTGGATTGATTCAGATTGAATCTAGTCTAATTAGATTCATCACAGACAATTTACTGAACAAAAACAAGGAGCAAAACATGCCAGACATTTTTTTACCTACTAATTTATTCGATTCTTCTGGATTTCTTTGGGATATCCAAGAAAATGGGATTATTGTTAACGGGACTAGTGATGCATATGATGGGGGCCTCATTTTAAATAACTTCCCTTTCTTTAATCCTGCTCAAACCGAGGATAACGGACGAGAAGTAGTTATTGGGCCAGCTTTCATTGATCAAGTGCAAGTGCAGCGGAAAATATATGTCCCAGAAGACCAGTCTTGGGCTAGATTTCTCGAAATTGTCACAAATACTAGTTCTGAAACGGTCAATTACACAGTTAGCCTCAATACCAATCTTGGTTCTGACGATTCAACTGTTTTAGTTAGCACTTCTAGTGGTGATAATGTCTTTAACACAGACGATAACTGGCTGGTTACCGATGATTTTGATGGTGAAGGCGACCCTACGGTAGTGCATGTCATCGCAGGGGAAAATGGAAGTCTTAGACCTGATGCTGCATCTTTGAACTTTGATAACGTTAACTTTGCCTACAATCTCACTTTAGCTCCTGGTGAAACCCAGATTGTGATGCATTTTGCGGCTCAAAATTCTGATCAAGCGACAGCACTGGCTAAAGCAGCAGATTTAACATCCCTTGACTTGGATGCATTGGCAGGGATAAGTTCAGAAGAACTACAGCAGATAGTTAATTTTGCTTTGACTCCTCCACCCACTTTGACAGGGAGTGAAAATGACGATGTATTGACAGGTTCTAACAGCCGTGAAATCATTTTCGGCTTAGGTGGCAATGATGTTCTGGAAGGACTTGGCGGTAATGACAAAATTTTCGGTGGTAGTGGCAATGACCTAATTAGTGGCGGCAATGGTCAGGATACCGTGGAAGGAGGAAGTGGTGAAGATTTGATTTTTGGTGATGCTGGCAATGACATTTTAATCGGTAATGGAGGCCGAGATGACATATCCGGTGGAGATGGCAATGACATTATTGATGGTGGCAATGGTGACGACAACATTGATGGTGGTGATGGTAACGACTCCATCTTGGGTGGTGAAAGTAGCGATCGCCTCAATGGAGAAGTAGGCAACGACAATATTGATGGTGGCAATGGCAACGACAATATTGATGGTGGTGATGGTGACGACTCCATCTTGGGTGGTGGAGGTAGCGATCGCATTTTTGGCCGCAATGGTAATGACACCATCAGTGGTGGAAATGGCAACGACATTATAGATAGTGGTGATGGCGAGGACTCCATCTTGGGTGGTGGAGGTAGCGATCGCATTTTTGGCCGCAATGGTAATGACATTATCAGTGGTGAAGCCGGAACAGACACTCTCATCGCTGGATTGGGGAATGATTCTCTTGATGGCGGTGAAGGTAATGATCGCCTGATTGGAGTAGACAACACAGTAGGATTTGGTACTGGTGAAGTTGATACTTTAACTGGTTCATCCGGTAGAGATACCTTCGTCCTTGGGGATAGTAATTTTGTCTACTACGATGATAGTCAGGCTAGGACTACAGGAGAGTCTGACTATGCCCTAATTACTGACTTTAACTTCCATCAGGACTTTATTCAACTCAAAGGCTCAAGGGATTTCTATAGCTTAGATTTCTTTACTTCTGGTACTGGTAGCATTGATGCTTTACTAATTTATGATCCGGGAGTAATAGCCAGAGGTGAAGTGATTGGCCTTTTGCAAAATGTATCGCCAGATTTGAATATCTCTAGTAGTGCGTTTACCTTTGTGTAGAAAAAATTCTCCACGGTAAACAAACTAAAAATAACACGCGATGCCTGCGGCGGTAAACTAAGCACCAGAGAACTAGTAGTCACCACACCAACTTTGATGGGTGAATAAGTTCGTAGTTAGGACTTTAGTCCTTAATTTGAGCGCTAAAGCGCTCACTACAAACCAAGCATTGTTGACTTGGCGGACTACTAGTCAACAGGTTGTAGTTCTCTCGTGCGATCGTACTTGATCAATTCTAATGGCACACAGTTAAACCAAAATCCCCAAACCTTTTATGTCAAAGATTTACGTTTATCTTCGTGCCATTTTTACTCAGTCATTTCATAAAAATAGAAATAGTACATGTGAATCTAAATAAGAGCCACAAGCATAAAGAAGCTTTATCTATAAAGGTCTATTACTCTCTCATATTTTCAGGAGAATATATGCATTCAAAAACCAGAATTTATTTACTCTGTTTCGTATCTTATTTAGTAATGAATGTGGGTAAAGTTCATGCAAGTGAAATAGAAATAGATATTTGTGAAACTTTACCAAGAAGTATCTTATGTGAAATGAAACAATCACAGGAACGTTCCCGACTAGAATTTGAAAAAAGACAGCAAGAACTTGAAGAAGCTCGTAAAAAAAGACAACAAGAAGAACTACAGCAATATTTATTAGGAATTAAAGAAAAGTATGGCTACAACCCATTATTTTATACTTTGAAAGATAATTTGTATGGAAATACATTAACTATATTTAGTCGTGCAGGCTGGGTTCGGATGACAGTTGATAGTGAAAAGGGTGATGTTTATGCTCTCTATACAGAAGCAGATAGAAATATTTGGTCAGGGGGGACTAATTGGCATGACAAAAAAACAATAAATTTAACTTTTACACTAGATCAGAAAGCCTGTGAGAAGTTTTCTAGAGATAAAAACTGTACTTTCTCTGGCACTGACAAGGTTAATTTAGGCAGCTTTTTTCAAGAACATGAATTAGTGAAGTACGGAACTTGGTCAATAACCTATTTAAAGGATGATGAAAAGAAGACCTTTGAGTTCAAAATGCCTTTAAATAAAAAACCTGAAAAAAGTAAAGAAGAATTCAATCCTCAAAAATTTAGAATTGAATTCTGTACAAAGTTTCCGGAGAGTATAAGCTGTTTGTATTTAGAAAATAAGGAAGTTGAAAACGCTAGCTAAGTTGGAAGATATCAAAGTAGTGCTTGATTGAAATTATCAAGCACTACGTATTAATCCTAACTATGGTAAAGTATCGCACTCAAGAGGTTTTAATTCTTTGGGAAAGGGGCGATCGCACCAGAGAACATAATCGCATAAAGTTAAGCTAAAGTCCCAAAGCCTTTTAGCTCAAGGATTTACGTTTACTTTCGTGCCATTTGTACTCGTTTATTTCATAAAAATAGAAATACTTGATGTGAATCTAATTAGAGTGGGAACCATAAAGAAGCTGTATTTGATCAAAACCATTCTTAGTGAGATAGGTGTGCTGTATGAAAAAAGTTATGTACTGGGTAATGGGTGAAAAAGCAGGACGAACTATAGTTGGTACTTGGAACTGGCTATGGGGAATGCCGGTAGAGTCTGGTGGTAAAGTGGCTGTTGCGATCGCTGAAGAATCGTTGCAATCAATGCAAGAATCAGTACAAAAACTGGCTGTTGCCGTTGCTATGCAAGAAGGTTCTTATAAAACAGCCAAAAACAAATATGAGACAAAAGTCAAAGAATTACGAACTTTGGAGCAGCAAGCAAATATTGCCCAGCAAAATGGTAACGAAGATGCCGCACGCATGGCAATGACTAAGGCAATTCAGACAGAGCAGATTTTGCCCAAGCTGGAGGAAATGGTCAAGCAGGCTGAGACATCTGTAAATGCTTCCAAAGATAAGCTGAACCGAGAACGCATGAAGCTAGAAGCCTACAAAGCTGATATGCAGAATATGAAAGATATGTCAGAAGTGAACGAAGCACTAGCTATGATCGCCAAAGTCAATAATGAATTTGACATTGGTTCGGCTAAAAGTGACTTTGAAAAAGCTAAAAATGCAGTTGAGCGTCGCAATTTTAAGACAGGCGCTTTAGCTGAAATCTCTGAAAACCCAGCTGAAAAACTCCAAGCTGACATGGAACGCATGACCATAGACGATGAAGTTTCTCGTCGCTTGCAGATGTTAGATGCGCCAACTACAAAGGAACTACCAGAGTAAACATTTATGAGTCAGAAAAACGGCCCGCCTCCAATTGTTTTTATCTTGATATTTCTAGCTTTGCTGGGTGGTGGCTACTGGTTCTTTTTCAAGCGCCAGCCAGCACCCACAGTATCAGGTACTATTACCTCCCCGGCTAACACAACCTCTGCGGGTAATTCAGCTTTCCCCCTTCCAAATTCAGTACCTAGCGGTACTACGGTGAAGATAGACGGTTCTACTAGCATGGTGACAATTAACCAAAATCTTAAAAGAGCTTTTGAGAGGCAGTTTCCGGGTACAAGTGTTGTAGCTACTGCCAATGGTTCTCAAAATGGGATCGCGGATTTGGTAGCGGGTAGAGCGGATATTGCGGCCGTATCTCGACCTTTGACTGGACAAGAGCAGAGTCAGGGATTGGTAGCCGTGTCTGTAACTACAGATGCGATCGCTCTTGTCATCAGCAAAGCAAATCCTTTCAATCAGGGATTAACCAGCGCCCAAGCAGCAGATATTTTTCAGGGCAAAATCAACAACTGGTCAGCCGTCGGTGGTAACAGTGGAACTATCCGGGTAATTAATCGACCAGCAATTAGTGGAACGCATCAAGCATTTCAGGAAACAGTGCTGAAGGGAGCTAATTTCGGCGCAACACCAAACATCAAAACATTGCAACGGGATGCCACAACTCCCCTACTCCAAGCTTTGGGAACTGATGGCATCGGCTACGCTACCTTTGCTCAGGTTGCCAACCAACAAACAGTGCGAGCGATCGCCATTGATGGGTTGACTCCAGATGCAAGTGGTTATCCCTACCAACGGCAGTTGCTTTATGTCTATAAAAACCCTGCTAGTCCTGGAGTTCAAGCTTTCTTAGGCTATGCAACTTCCCCTCAAGGGCAGCAAGCTATGATCCTGGAGAATTGATTCATCTGTAGCAATCCTAAATCATTCGTGAGAGACAAGATACCCGACTTCTCAAAGAAGTTGGGTATCTATGCAGGGCGATCGCATCTTATTTACTAATTAAAAACTAAAAAAGACTTCAAAATTATCTAGATAATTGTAAAAACTGAGAAAATAAATCAGATATTCTCCGAAAACATGAATTAGCTTATCTCCAACCTCATAACTCTTTATTAAGAGTAAAAAGCCTCATTAATTGGGTAGAGAAAAGCAAATCATCTTGCAGAAAAGCGAGTTAATTTAACTTAGATTATTTTGAGATTTCCGGTAGTAAATCAATTCATAAGCTCGTTAGAACAATTGTTGTAATGACTTAAATGTTTATTATATATGTCACAATCCGGTTCGGATAAGATTTGATCCCCCCAACCCCCCTTAAAAAGGGGGACTAAGAATGGCTCTATTTCCCCCTTAAAAAGGGGGACTAAGGGGGATCTTTAAGGACTATGCACCTTAACTGAACCGTATTGATATATGTCAGACCATTTGTTGCAAAGTATTAAGCGTTTGTTGTAACTAATATATGTTTGCAGCAAATACTTAAACGTTTCTTATATATGTCAGAGGATTTGTTGCAAAGCTTTAAATTTTTGCTGCAACTGCTTCTACATTTGCAAGAAATGCTTAAGCGTTTTTATATATGTCAGAGCATTTGTTGCAAACGTTTAAGTTTTCACAGATAAAATAGAGTGCATTACGGCTTTAACCTAACGCATCATGGTATTTAGTTATGCATTAGACGCTTATATCAAGTTTGTCGTGAAAAATCGTCTCGTCAGATGCTTCACCCTGGCGGGAACACAAGATAAAGTTTTTAGTCGTTAAGTAAGTATCGATTGAATATCAAAGACTTAACTAAGAAGTCATAAGTCAAAAATCAGAATTAATTAGTGGAAAAACTATCACTAATTTAGACTGGTAAATATTTGATTTAGTGAGGGCAAGAACGTTGTTTGTTTATCCAATAGTCGTACATAAGTTACGTACTCATTTCGACTCATGATACTGAATTTGGCTTAGATAATTCTCTAAGTTGCTCAGTTCGATTGTAGTTAACTTAACTTCAGAATGCAGATGTAGCTTTAGTAGGTAACATCAACCAAGTTTTCGATAATCTTGAGGTGTCGATGATGATTGTCATGGGCTATGCCTCAGCTTGTTTAATCGGATTTGATAATTTACAGAAAAAACTTTTGTAACGATCATTTTTCCGAAATCCTCCACAACAAATTTGGATCTAACACTATCCAAAATACTCAAAACAGGTAAGTTATGAATACTCAAAACTTCAAGAAAACATCTATCAAATTTGTAAAAGCTTTTCTGGTTGCGACTACACTGATAGCGGCTTCTGTCGGCTCTGCTTTTGCTAACGACAAAGTTGAAATTTTAGGTGCAGAATATGGTGGTAGCGGTTGCCCTGAAGGATCTGCTAGTGTGAGCGTCAGCCCAGATGGTCAAGAGCTAAGTATTCTATTTGATCAGTTTGTGGCTCTGGGGAATAAGGGAGCAGAAAGACGCAAAAGCTGTAATATGAGCATTCCGATTCAAGTACCCCAAGGCTTTCAAATTTCCCTCTACGATGCTGATTATCGGGGTTATGTTGCTCCTGCCACAATTGGTAGACTTAGAGCAGAATACTTTTTTGCTGGTCAGCGTGGCCCTGTTTTTTCTCGGACATTTAACGGCGAAAGTGACTACAACGTTCGAGATCAATTAGTGACTGTGGGTGATGTCTGGTCACGCTGTGGCGACAGTGTAAATATGCGGGTGAATGCTGCGATGACCGCTAGTGGTCAAGGGATAGCGACTGTTGACTCTTTTGACCTCGCCCACCGTGGTTTGGTTTATCACATCAAATATCGCCAGTGTCGTTAGCTATTTTTAAAGCCAGGAGCGATTCGTGACAAGTTAAGGTCAGTAGACCGAAAAGTTTTGCGATCGCTCCTGTACGCCTGATTATTAGACCTCTTGCAAAAGTCCCAGGTAGTGGTAGACCAAGCGAATGGTCAAATCATCTTAACTGCATTGGGCATTTGTCGAGAGGCGATCGCTATTGCCAATTGGCATAATTTTTGGAATTTCAAATTGTCGCCGCGAATGAAATCGCCTCATCTAATTGGTGTCCCGCCGCGCTCCCAAAAGAAAAAAATGTCTCAGGGGGTGAGGAGAGCAATAGCGATCACAACGCCCTATAGGTGTAGTGACCTGCAATTATAAATCCCCCGACCTGCAATCATCGCTGTATTCAGCCAGGATTATGGCTCAGTTGCATTTAATCCTGGCTGAAGCGCAATTATAGTTGCATTTAATCCTGCTTTGTAAATGTCTTGATTGCAGGTTTGAGCGATTAGTATTGCAGGTTGCTACACCTATGCTACTCTCTACGTAATTAAGAAAAATAAACGAGTCACCCTTCTTAAACAGATGCTTGAGTTTTTACGTCAAGCCGTGGACTGTAACTATGGAGTAGCTTGCTCCCGTTTACTTGCCATCTGGCTGATTTCGGTTGGTTGTTGGGGTTGATTAATAAGTTAGATGTAGCGAACTGCAAACATAAACGCTTCAAACCGCAAACAAGGCATTTTTGAAACCACATTCTCTGCAAATAAGAGGGGTCTCAAAACCACAATAATAGCGGCTACTGCTCTCTAAAGTTGGGCGACAGTAGAACTAGAAAAGCTACGTTTGAGCAGGAATACAGCTAAGACGATGCCCAAAATAGCCAATACTGTAGTCGGATAGAAGAAGACAGTGTAACTACCGAATATGTCTCTAATTCTTCCAGCCAGCAAAGTTCCACCTAAAGCACCAGCACCATAAGCAGTGAAGACAATGCCATAGTTTTTGGCGTAGTCTGCTGATGAAAATAGGATTAAGGTAGTGGTAGGAGCGATCGCTAGCCATCCCCCAAAGGAAAAGTAAAATAGGGAAAATGCAACTAAATAGGTAGCTACCGCACCTTGACCTGCTTTCAGCATCATTAAAGAAGCAATTAATACCAATGTAAAAGACACAATTGCCCCCAACTTAGGACTAAAGCGGTCAGTAAACCAACCAAAAAACAAACGTCCCAAAGCATTAAATACGGCAAATAAGGAGACTGTACTAGCTGCTGTTGCCGCATCTAGTTTAATAATTTCTTGGGCTAATGGGCTGGAAATACCAATTACTGCTAGTCCAGAGAAGGTGCCGATGGTGTAACATAGCCACAAGCCGTAAAATCCTTGACTTTTTACCATTGCACCTTGATTGTGGTTAGATATATCGCCTTGGTTTGTAGTAGTTGGATTCCATCCTGCGGGTTTCCAGTCTTGTGGCGGTGTCTTTAATACAGTGGCGATCGCTAAAATAATCGCTGTAAAAGCTACGCCTAAAATCACAAAAGTCTGCCGCACTCCATAACTATCAATCAGAGATTTGGCTAATGGTGCAGTAATTAACGGCGACAAACCAAAACCAACGACAGTTAAGCCGACAGCAACACCTTTTTTATCAGGAAACCATTTAGCAACAACCGCTAAAGGGACTCCATAAGCTATACCCACACCTACACCTGCAATCACACCGTAGGTAAAAGTCAGCAATTGTAAGTTGCCATTGATACTCGATAGGATATAACCTAGTCCCACAATCACACCACCAACTGCTGTCACCACACGAGAACCAAAGCGGCTGATGTAAAAACCAGTAATTGGCATCAATATCGCAAACAGCACTAGCAAAACCGTAAATGGCAATAAACTTTCTGTGGCATTAATGCCCAGTAATTTTTCTAGAGGTTTTCTGAAAATACTCCAGGAATAGACAGTTCCCAGGCAGAGTAAAACGGTTGCACCAAGGGGAATAAGCAACCATCTGCCCTTTTCTGCTGGCATACCAAAAAGTTGCATATTTTGCATCTACTTTATTGGATTATTTTTCCCTTAGTATCTCACCTTTTTGGTTTTACAGATCCTTGTAAATCTTCTTCGGAATTTCAAGATAATAAAATATCATCAATAGGCATCTTTCAGGAAAATAAATACTCTTTAATTTCAGTTTTTTGACGACGTAGAACAGTGATTGCTTGCTGCTGGATTTGACGAACTCGTTCTCGACTGACATTTAACTTTTCTCCAATCTCAGCCAAAGTTAGTTCTTGATCGTTCTCTAATCCAAAGCGCAAAATTAATACTTCACGCTGCGTCGGTTTGAGTGATGCTAACAAATTATTCATGTCTTGGCGCAGAAGTTCTTTAGTAATATGTTCGTTCGGAGATATGCCTTCATCTGGTAAAAGTTCATTGAGTTCTGTGTCTTGATTATCTCCGACCTTTACATCTAGAGAAATTGGCTGACGAGAGTTGCTGAGAAAATCCCTAATCTGGCTTGGTTGTAAGTCTAAAGTTTCAGCAATTTCTGCAACATTGGCTGGGCGACCCAGTGTTTGAAACAGTTCTCGCTGTACTTTCTTAATTTTGTTGAGTTGTTCGGTGATATGAATTGGCAAGCGTACAGTACGGGATTTCTCTGCGATCGCCCGTGTAATTGACTGCGTAATCCACCAGTATACGTAGGTGGAAAGCTTATAGCCACGATTGGGGTCAAATTTCTCCACACCCCTTTGTAAACCTATTGCCCCTTCTTGCAGCAAATCCAAGAATTCGAGATTGCGCTTCTGATACTTTTTGGCAATCGAAACCACCAGACGCAGGTTTGCTGTGACCATTTTTTGTTTGGCTCGTTGACCAAGCTTTTGTATTTGAGCTATTTCAGTTTCACTTTTTTCAATATCAACAGCTAATTCGACCATTGTTGGCTCTCGATCTAGTTGTTGGGTGAGTTCATTTTTTCTTTGCTCAATTGCCATGATTTCCTGTACCTGCCTGCCATAAGCAATTTCTTGGTCTGCGGTCAGCATTGGGTAACGACCAATCTCTTGCAAATAGATACGAACCATGTCTGGACTCACACTGGACATACAACTTAACGTTTTTTGATAATTAGACGAATTTAAAAGTATAAATCAAATAATCAAACAGCTGAATCAATTTTCCTAATTTAAACAGCCAAAAAATCTTAACTTAAGATTGCAATAGATAAATTCACCCTAGAATGCAATCGTGTGTAACGATGCCCGTCATCAATTGAACGCCCAGTCAGGGATATTGCTTTTTTAGATCCAATGACTCGTGCTAGCTTCTAGACGAGTTATTTGTGTATAAAATAAGGTACGTAATAGGCTCATCAAGTCGGGATGCGTCGAAGATTCGATATTGTCTGGAAATCAGACATACCAAGTACAGGCGTGACATTGATATTAACCCTCTTTTGTCACTCTCGCAGAAGTATAATTAGGGGCGATGTCTACGACGGGCTACGCCTACGTAAAAATAGGTCACATAAATTGATTCTTTATTGCTTGTGAGAAATCCGGGAGATCCTTAACAGTCTCAAAAATTTATTCGCCCTTTCTTCTTCTGTTTATCTGAAGCTAGCTGTTGCGTGAGAATTGTTCCCTGTATGGCAACTCCCAAGATGCTGCCGAGACGGTTACTGCCGTTGAGTACTGCTGAGGCAATTCCCACTTTTGCGGCAGGTACAGCACTGATACCTGCTGCTGTTAATGGCGCGAGTGTCAAGCCGCAGCCGAAGCCCGAAAGAATAAGGCTCCAGATGATTGCTCCATACTCTGTATCGTTCCTGTGGCATTGTTGCAGCACTGCGTTCCACAATCACTGGTAGCTTCATGACTAACGCCTCACTAATACTACCAAGGCCTGGTTTACCAATCAGAAAATCGCTAAGATGCATATAGTAAGGAATGTCTTTTGTAAAGGTGGTGACAAACCTTTTCTGGAGACTTTGGCTCTCACGTAAAGCTAAAGCTAGTTCTTCATTGCGTCCGCAGATAAAGATGAGTTGTAGTTTTTGGTGAAAAGACTCTAGACGTTTGGCAATTTCCAGCATTGCTTTGGAGCCGTTACCCCCGAATAACACCAGTCCAGTGAGACAGTCTGGATCTAAACCCAACCGTTGCCTTTCCTGGGCGCGATCGCTCACAATTGGTTCATAAAAGCGAGGGTTAATCACCATTCCCGAAGTTTTGACAATCAGATCCTCTTTCACTCCTAGAGAACGAGCTTGTTCCACTGCTTTTTGCGCGCCACAAACCACATAACTTCCCGTCTGTGGTTCTATCCAATACGCCGAGGGAAAATCAGCAAAATCTATCAGAACTGTCACTAAAGGTGTGCCTGGTTTTACTCTCTGTAAACTTTCCCATATCATTTTATTAAACAATGGCACAGGACTTACGCAACTGGCACAATCGGTCTTGGTGTGGCTTCGCCGCACCTTCGATATCAAATAAGGTATTAAGACTTAAAACCCAAAGGGAAAAGAAAGATTTTACAAATTGTAACAATAGATTTTTAATTACAAACATCATAAGTAATAAGATATTTATGCTCCTCTCTGGAGCGGAAAAATAATAAATATCTTTTAAGTGTTGATTGATGATTTAATATGAAATTTACAAAACTCGATTATTGTCAATATTTACTTAGTAGTCAAATAAACTACACTCTTACTAATTTAGCAGAACACTTAGAAAATATTAGTCATGATAAAATTAATTATTATTTAAAAAATGAAAAGCTAACTCCTCGTCTACTTTGGGATAATGTGAAAAATTTAATTGTCACTGACGAAGATGCTTGTATTATATTTGATGATACAGTTTTAGATAAAAGATTTTCCGAAGAAATCGAAATAGTACGAAGACATTATAGTGGGAATGAACATGGAATCGTCAGAGGAATCGGAATAGTCAGTTGTGTATATGTGAGAAGAAGGGTGTGGGGGATAGGGTGTCGGGTGTAGGGAATACGGCATTGGACGAGGCTTCCAACCTCGCCCAATGCAAGCGCCTTGAAAAAGCCTCGCTTCTGACTTTAGGGCTGTTGGGGCTTCTTTATAACCTGCAACCCAACACCCCACACCCTATACCCGCCCCAACGGGGCTGGTGAATCCTAACACTCAAAACTTTTGGGTAATTGATTATCGTATTTTTAATCCTGATAATGATGGTTTAACTAAGATAGACCACGTAAAAAATATGCTGCAAGGTCTTGTATATCAAAAGCTTCTCCCTTTTGATACTGTTTTAATGGATACGTGGTATGCGGTAAATAATTTAATGCTTTATATTGATGGTTTAGATAAAGTTTATTATTGTCCTTTGAAAACTAATCGTTTAGTTGATGATACTTTCGGCAAAGAAATCATATTGCTTGTGCTATGTTGGTTTGGCTGAGACTGAAAAATTTAGCCTATCAAACAGGCCAAACTATTTATAAAATCAAGCACAACTTACTATCTAATTATCTAATTCAGCAATTAAAACGTCCAGACGTTCATATGTGTTTGGTCTAATTTAAATTCCCGTGTGTCGGGGCTTCGCCCCGCCCGCATTTTGTGCCAGTTGCGTAAGTCCTGTTGACTTATAAAGTATATTTGTTGTTAGCTAAGAGTAAATATTCTATAGCTGTTGCTCAAGCAGCCAAGATAGTCGGCGAATCCACTATCACTGAGTTGGTTGCGGATCTTGTAGAAATCTTTCGGTTACTTCGCAGAATTCAGACGATATTAATATCATTCACACTTTTAGACTTGAGATATTGCAAAACCTCTTGATATATCTGACTGCTAACGCGATCACCTCTTCTACCATTCTCTAATTTGATATCATCAACGAAGAAATTGAGCTTAAATTCAGCATAAGTAATCCCATCATCGCTATGATTTGTACCTTTGATTAAAACTTGTGGTTCTTGCCACTTTTGTCGCGGTTCTTTGAATCGTTCCCGAACCCATTTATTTAATTCCATCACATAATCATCAATCCGAGTTTCTTCAGTTTGGGGATTAGAAATTTTTTGGTATAAACGCTGCGATCTCCGCTTGAGTAGATTAAGTTTACGTTCCCACTCTTCAGAAACCATGTAACTATCATTATCCAAGAGATTTGGATCGCGAATCCAGATGCGATACCATCCCCGAACTAACTCAATCAACGAATCTTGAACTCTGATTTCTTGCAAGTCAAAAATAGTACGATTGTTTTGAGTTTCCGCAATTGCTTCTAACCCAATCAAAGCTAGTATATCCTTATACTCCTGCTGTACATTATTAATTTCATCTTGCGTTAACCCACCCTTTTCAGCAAACTGGAGTGTAACAACTAGTGTTTCTAGTCCTATTTGAATCTCTTCTAATTTATAGTTAACTTCCTGTTCTGCAATTAAGCGCAATTTGCCTATTTTTTGTTGTTCTGTTAGTTCATCAATTTGATAGTAATCATCAATTATTTCTAATTTTTTACCAATATCTCCTAACGTATCTGGATGAGATAAAATAATTTTTACTATCATCTGTTTAGCTTCATACATATCATACTTGACTAATATTTCTACCTGACTAGAGTGATGGTAATAAGCTGTAGGACGGCTGAGGTTAATAATATTCTGGCTTTGTAAATTACTATTAGGAATGTAAATATTATAATGTTTGTCAGGTACATAAAGTTGCGTAACCCGCACACCAATTTTTCTTAGTATGGCAATAGAACCGTCCTCAAGGCGCAAAACATCACCAAACTGGAAGGGTGTATCAATCAACAACACAACACCACTAAAGAAGTTTGCCAGGATGCCTTGATCTGCAAAACCAATTACGAATGTTGCACCACCTAAAGCTACCCAAATACCAGTAAGATCGACTCCAAAGGAACGTAAAACCAAAAAAGCAGCTATCAAGTAAATTACAGCAGGAACTACTGCTTCTAAGAGAGGTAGTAGCACATCGTCCCACATGGCTTCTGTTTGTTGAGTATACTGCTTCAGGTAATAAATAAAAACTTCAATAAAAACTTGTACTATCCAATAGCTAATTGATATGATTATTCCGGCTGTTATGAGATTTTCAAAGCTGTCAATCACTGCACCTGAAGGCAGACTCTCGAAGGTTAATTTGAGGACACCTAACACAAAAGTAGCTAGAGCCGGATAAGCCGAAACGTTAAGGGTAACTAGGGCAATATCTCGTTCAAATTTGCGAAAAAGGGAACGCAATACATAAAATAAAATGACATAAAGTAAAATGCCGCCAACAAATGTAATTAGTAAGCTACTTAGAACGAAAGCCCAAGTATTTGTTTCAAATGGTAAAAGTTTGTTTAGCATTGTAGTAGTTTTATTGCTCCTATTTATAATTGTTTAATTATCTTTCATCTGAAATCGGTCTTAAATTAAAAGATAATATTTAAAACCCTCATCAGATAAGGGCTTTAAATATTATCAAAGCTACATATAGCAGTCCTAAATCATTTGTGAAAATTCTATATCTCTTTCTTCTTTCTTCCCTTTGTGTCCTTGGCGTTCTTGGCGGTTCGTTTCCTTATTTATATTTTTCACGACTCATTTAGGATTGCTATAGCATAATAAGTACCGAAGAACCAAAAAACTAACGTCCAGCAGTAGCAATGCTTTAAGCTTTTTAGTATATTTATTATTCAATTTCGAGTTTAAGACCAGGGAGTAAACGTTCTAGGTTTTTCAATGATTTTCCTTGCCAAGGCATAGTATTTGAACCTAAGATAAGCAACTGAATTCCTTTTTTCTTACGCAAGCTCAGGACAAATTTTGATAACATACTAATACCGGAACTGTTGAGAAATGCTAAATCTCTTAAGTTCAAAGTCATCGTTGCAGGATCGGTTGCGGCAATTTTATTGAGTAGATTGGTAATTGGTTCATATTCACTCGATCCCCCAAGGCTCAATTCTCCTTTAAAGTTAACTATTGCAGAGTCTGTATAAGCTTCAACAGTGTAATCTCCATCTTTAATCTCTTGCAAAACCATAATATGTTCTTTTCCTAAATAAACAATATTTGAATCAGATACCGATGAATACTATACCTTAAATTGCGCCATTGTAGTTACAGCCATGATTATAGATTCTTGCTGAATAGTTTCTAATTTCCAACCAATTTTAGCTGAGTAGTCATTAATCATGGTTAACAGCCCTAAGCCAGAAGATCCATTTTCGTCAGCACTTTTTTCAACTTGATGCACATACATTTCATGGGTATTTGAAGTTAAGATTTTTTTAATAACTGCTCTCAATTTAGCTTCAGTTTCTAGTTTAATACTATTGCTGGCAAAAATCACGGCAGTGACACTATCTGCGTCATTCAATAAATGAATACCAAATCTTACTTTGTAGTTAGAACTATCATCATTAAACTTCATGGCATTTTCTAAAAGTTCGTTGGCAACATAGCTAACCGCACTTTTACTTTCTTTGATTATTTGTTCTTGATTTGGTTCATTTTCATCTACCGCTAAAAAGTTGGTAAAGTAGTCTGCAAAAAAATGTGCTGAAAGACGATTGCTACGCCAACGTTGTTTGATTGAGCGAGAAGTGGGTGTAAAAGAAAGTTCAAGAGAATCATGTTCTGGAGGAAAGTCAGAGATCAAATCACCAAATAATTCAGTTTTGATTATAGTAGAGACTGTAGATATTGGAATCATAGTTTTTTAATCTCAAAATAATTGTACATAAATGCAGGTTAAGCGCAAATAAGAAGAGTTTTAAAAGGTAAGAATTCAGGAGGCAGAATAGTTAAAAAATCAGAAGAAAATTTGATAAATAAATATACTAGGCATTCTAGATTTCTTATAAATTATGACTACTGAATTTTGGATGCTGAATTCTTACTTTAAAAGTTGAATTTAATGATTTAATACCGCAATTATGCAATACCCAATAAGCTAAAAATCTAAGTCGATGATCGTATATAGGACTAGTATTTGATTTTTGAAATGCACGTAGTAGACTGTCTACGCAAAATAGTGCGTTAGACGTAGGTTGGGTGGAGCAAAGCGCAACCCAACATATATCAGGATGTTGGGTTACGCAAAGCCTCCACCCAACCTACAATTTTTTTGCAATCATTTTAGCCATGACAGCCCATTACAAGACTACCGAGATTTTTTCAGAAATCAAATATGATTCCTATAGCAGTTATAAATCATTTTAAAAATAAATTAACCATAGATGCACAGAGAGAAGAATCGGAGATTTTCATGACTCATTTTGGATTCTAGAGCATTGTTTATATTTGCCGATATTAACTTTCATAAACTTCTTCCTGTCGCTTGAATACTAGCAATGTGATGTCATCAAATACTTTTTGTTTACCAATATGTCGTCGCACATCTAAAATTACTGCATCTTTAATTTCTGATGCTGATTTGTGCCAGTTTTGACTGATTATTTCACATAACGGTTCAAGGCCGTATTGATTTTTATTGATGTCTTTGGCTTCGGTAATACCATCGGTGTAGAGGACAACCCCATCACCTGGTTGTAATTCCAGGGTTATATCGCTAATAAAATCAGTTATGTCATCATCTAAACCAATGGGGAAACCCAAGTCCATTGTGTCAATAAGCTCAATTTGCCCACCTTTGCGGATGATAATTGTTTCTTCGTGCTGTCCACTGATACTTATTTGCCCTTGAGCATAGTTGAGAATCACCAATGTCAAGTTCTTCTCAGAGTTCATCCGTTGCACGTTCTTGCAGATAGTGCGGTTGAGTATGTCAAAGAAGCGCACTGAATCAGATTCGCGGATTTCTTTGAGGAGGCGAACTGCTGTTTGTGTCATTAACATTAACAATCCACTTTCTAGGCCATGTCCAGTTACGTCTCCAATACCAAGAGTTACTACTCCGTCGGTGTGCAGTACATCGTAGTAATCGCCGCCGACTTCATCCGCAGCTTCCATAAAGCCAGCAATATCTAGTCCTTCAATAGCTTCTAGTTCTTCTGGTTTTGGAAGAATCATTTGTTGCATTCGCCGAATTATATCGAGTTCGGCACTCATGCGGAGGTTTTCTCCTTTGAGTTTTTCATTGAGAATATTAATTTCTTCATTAGCTTCGGCTAGTTCAGCAGTGCGTTCTTGAACTTTAATTTCTAGGTTGTGGGCATAATCTTCCAATTGCCGATAGGAAAGCATCAGATTTTTCCATAAAACCTGTACAAGACCAATTATTAATGCGCTGATAACAGTTAATAATGGTGTAAATACAGGAATTAACCAACCACCAAGAAAGGCAATGTAAGCACTGCTAAAAATAATCACCACAGCCAGTAATAAACCACTTATGGTCAGCCAACGTTTTTTAATGTAAATTGCACCAAGAGTGGCACTATATCCAGACCAAAAGATGATTAAGAACCAGTTTAGAGGTTTAACGGTAGCTCGCATCATTGGGCGGCCATCTATGGCGGCGCTGAGAATCTGACTGGTAAGATTTGCGTGAACTACTACTCCAGGGACTAGCTCTGTAGGAAAAAATAAATTGCTATTGTAAGGGGTACTATAGCTATCATTTAAACTGGGAGCTTTTGCACCGACCAAAACTAGGCGATCGCGCATAAAATTAGCAGGTATGCGATTTTCTAAAACATCGGTCATGGAAATATGAGCAAAGCTCTCTAGCCCACCTCGATAATTAATTAAAACTTGGTATCCCCCCATATCAACTTCGTTGTATTGCCCATCATTGCTAGATAGAGGTACAAACTTAGCTTTGCCTAAACCGTAGATTTGTTTATCTGCGTTGATTGCTTTTAATTCAATGCCTTCTTTTTCCAAATATGTTAAGGCTAGTTTGACTCCTAGCCCTTGAGCTAAACTTTGATCAGGTTTACCTAATAAAATAATACCGCGTCGGATTTTGCCATCTGTATCTAAGAGGAGGTCATTAGCAGCTACTTGACCCTGTTTAGCTAGATTCGGTGGTGGTGCAACTGGTTTTCCGGCAACTTTTTCAATGCCAATAAAATTGGGAGTATTTTGAAATTCTTTGACTAGTTCTGCGTGTCCCGGTTCTACGGGTAAATCCCGATAAATATCGATGGCGATCGCTCTTGGTTGTTGTGCTTTGATATTGCGAATCATTTTCGCCATAACGCGATCGGCCATCGGCCATTGCTTGACATATTGAATATCTGGCTCGTCAATTGTGACAATCACAATTCGTTTGTCTACAGCTTCTTGCGGACGAATACGAAATAATTGATCTAAAGTCACCCATTCTAAAATTCTAAAAATACCGATATTACTCCCAGCAATGACTAATCCTGCAACACAGGGAGTAATTATCAGTGTTCCTTGCCATTTTTTCAGTGATTTTTTGAGTTTTTGCCACATCATTCTTTAAAAAGCTGCTGTTAATGGTTCAGAGGCAATATTTTCTAGTCCAACTTGCTTGAGTAAATCGTGCCATTCAGTAGCAAAAGCTTTATTATTTGGTTGCGATCGCTTTGCCGCCGCTAAAATTTTTAGGGTATCATACCATACACCAGCCTCAGCATATTTAGTGGCTAATTCCACAGGAGATGAGGCTAACTCCTGCTCATTAAATGTAGACTTGACTCGTTTTATCCACCCTGTTACAGAATAATTATCAGGTCGGAGAATTCCGCCTGGTTCAATAGGTGCAAAATACCACAGGTAATTTTTATCTATTACTAAAGGTGGTGATGTTGGAGGTAAGGTAATACTAACTACACCGCCATCGGGAGAAACTTTTAGCATTGTCGAATAATGAGGATTTCCGTCTTCGTCTTGGAGGCTGAAAAATACGGTTTCTGCGCCAACTGGAGGCAAATAGACAAAAATTGTGGGGCTTGCTAATACAGTGCGTCCCTGTTTCGTAGGAGGAACTAATGCTGTTAATGGTGCAGTTTTTCCCCTTGTACCACCACCAATACTGCTTCTGGGGGTTGAATTTCCACTAGGTAGAGTCAATTGCACATCACCCCTTGTACCTCCGCCAACGCTGGTTTTAGGTGTTGAACCTCCTGGTAAAGTCAATTGCACATCACCCCTAGTTCCGCCGCCAACGCTGGTTTTAGGTGTTGAACCTCCTGGTAAAGCGAATTGCACATCACCCCTAGTTCCACCGCCAACACTGGTTCTAGGTGCTGAACCTCCGGGTAAAGCAAACTGCACATCACCCCTTGTACCTCCGCCAACACTGGTTCTAGGTGTTGAACCTCCGGGTAAGGCGAATTGCACTTGTCCGCGAACGCCACCGCCAACGCTGGTTTTGGGGGCTGCATCTTTGGGCAGTTTAAATTCCACACTAATGAGAACTTGATTGGTAACGGTTGGATTCTCTTGAGGGAGAAGGCTTGCTAATGTAGAATTGCCTGTCAAAACTATTAATGTGCCGCTAATAGTGAAAAATAAAAATATTTTAGAATTAAACTTAACCATGCTCACCTCTTCTGCTATGTTTACAACCAATTACCGACAAGAACGAAAGAAGACCAAAAATAAGGATGTTTGTATAAAGGATTAGCCATAATTTTGATTTGTGCCTGTTGCAATGCCTCAGCTTTGTTTAGTTTTGGATTACTCAATTGGTGATAAAATTCTTTCATCAAGGAGGAAGTAGACTCATCACTTACTGACCATAAACTAGCAAGAGTACTTTTAGCACCAGAACGTAAAGCAAATCCAGCTAAACCTAATGTTGCACGATTATCACCTACGGCTGTTTGACAAGCACTCATCACTAATAATTCAATCGGTTCTATGTTTGTTTGACTTCTGTTTTTAAACAACAGATCAAAATCTTGAATGGAAATGCGATCGCCCCAGGTCAACAAAAAGGTTTCTTCTGGGTTGGAACTGAATTGACCGTGAGTTGCAAGGTGAACTATGGGGAAAGATTTATTAGCGATCGCCGCTTTTAAACTGTCTCTGCTAAACTTCTGATCTAGCAACACTTGTGAATTAACTTCTGTAGTAACTTCTTTAATTTCTTCTGTAACTCCAGGTAAGGGATTGAAGCCTTGGCGTGCTTCCGTCAATCCAGCCGCTAACACGCTCAATTTTTGGCGTTGCAGTCCTTGAGGAAATAGTTGTAATCCAGGACTGAGAACAACACTATAATTTTCGATTAAATACTGTTTGCCATCATACAGAACAGCCATTGGCAAGTTTCGCAACAAACTATCTGGAATGAAAACTAAAGTTTTGATACTACTTTTCTGGAGTGTTGCTTGAGCAGGTGCAATCAGCCAGTTATAAATTTCTTGGGAAAGTCGCAAACGCTCCTTACTCGAATAACCAGGGGATAGGGAAGAATAAAGTTGTTTTAAAATAGTTTCTATTTGCTGTTTTGGTAGTTGGGTGCTGTAGTGACGCAGAGATTGATTAGGAACTGAAAGAATAACTTCCAGGCGATCGCTTAAAATAATTGGATAAATAACGGCTGCGTGCAAGTCAATTTTTTCTAAAACTACAGGATTGCTATTATCTAAGCAAGCATCCCGAAAAAAGTTATCCAGTTCCGCTAGTTGCAAAGCTTCCATCACTTGCAGAGCTTGTTTAAGGTTGCTTTGATTATCTTTTTGCAACAACAAGCTAACGTAATCTCGATAAATCGGTTCAACACTTTCTTTAAAATTAAACTGTACATCCCGGTTAATTGCCACTAAATCACTACGTAGAGATTGCAAGTTATTAAAAGCAATCTCATAAGCAGGGATGGCGCTATTACTATCTCCTCGTTCTTTAGCAATTGCACCCACCTGTCCCGCCGCACGAGCTACTAAATCTATAGCATTTATTTCTTGAGCTATTGTTAGTGCTTGTTGTGTCAAAGTTGCCGCATCTGCTAACTGGTTGTTTTGTTGGTAGAGTTTACCTAGTTGGTTAAGGGAATAAACTTCGGCTCTCGGATCTTTGATTTCTTTAGCTTGTTGAATAGCTGTTGCTAGCAAGTGGGAAATTTTGACGGCGTTGGTGTCCAAAACTGCTTTTCTACCTTCTCCTGCTGGCTTTAAATCCATCAAACTTTCTGCAAAGTTAATCTTGGCATAAATAGCAGGGCGACTAGGAGGAAGTTGGGTAAGATTGGTTTCTATTTCTGGAATTATTGTCTGTGCTGATTCCCAGTTTTGTAGTTTAACCAACAAGCTCAATTGATTTAATTGTGCTTCTAATTTAGCCTGTAGTTGTGGAGATAAATTAACTGCTTGTTGGTAGTATGTCCAAGCAACATCATATTGTTGTAAGTCTCTGGCAACATTGCCAATACTAAATAAAACTGCACTCACATCAGTTGGAGAGTTGAATTGTTTACTAATTTCCCAACTTTTATCGAGAATTGTTTTAGATTGCTTTAAATCACCAACAGTTTGCAGAGCAATGCCTAAACTTCTCAATCCTTGAGCCTTTAAGAGACTGTCAGGTTGATTTTGCAATTCTGTCACTAGTTCTTCTAACAAAGTTTTGGCGCGGCGATACTGTCCCAGTGTTTGCAAACCTTGCGCCTGATTAATTTGGCTGATGAGTTTACCTGTTTTATCACCTGAGCGCTCATAAGTGACTGCTGCTTGTTTCCAAGTATCTATAGCCGTATCAGTTTGTCCTTGTAGTATTTGGAGCGTTCCTTGGGTGTTTAATGCCTGCGCTAATAGTAAACTGCTTTTAGTATCGGGAATTTTTAAGCTTTTGATGATATTGATACTTTCGGCGATCGCAGTTTGTGCTTGTGGATTTTTTCCTAAATCTTTATATGCTAATGCTAAATAATTAAGAACTTGAACTTGGCTAATTATTTCTTTTTGTGATTGATAAAACTTCAGTGCATTTTCCCAAACTCTAGCTGCTTCTGTGTATTGTCCAGCTTGATAGTAATTTTTACCTTGTTGTAACAACTCTGAAGAATTTGATAGTTGTTGAATTTCCTGATTTGAATCTGATAATATGGATTGATTAGCAACAGCAGGAATATTCTTAATAGCTAATAACAGACTTAATATTAGGCAAATGCAAAAAAGCCAGACAACATTGATTTTTAGATTTGAAAATAACCAAGTTCGCCAAAATTCTTTTTTGTTTAAATAGTTATACCTCTTTCGTCTAGATATTTTCCTCATATTAGTTACAATTTTTAAGGTTAAATTTTTAATAAATTATTTGATTATTTTATATGTAAAATTTATTAATTTTTTTAAATTTATAAAACGCTACAATTAAGATGCTTTTGAGATAAACTCTCTTGAGGTAAAGACGCTACTAATTCTACTTGTCCTTGGGAATTAATTCTTAAGCTTGTGGCTTCGACAATTTGTTGTCTTGTTGGAGGAATTGCAGAAGAACTATTTACTTGATTACTGTTTTGCGTTTGTGCAGTTATAAAATCTCGCGTATCTGACAAGATAGTTTGACCACGAATGGTTGCTGTAGGGTCTGCTGGTAAACCTCCTCTACCTGTTATAGTAAAAGAATTACCTTCCGTGGATGCACAACTAGGAGTAACTATTTTATTATTGCGATCGCTCTCTGGGTTTGGTACTCCTATCAAAGCTGAACTTTGAGCTGCATCCGGTTTATTAATTGATTCAAGGCTAGAAAAATCTAACACAGGATTAAGAACTTCCGGTGGAGGATTAGGAATTTCTAATGGAAGACTAGGAACTTCTGGTGGAGGATTAGGAACCTCCGGTGGAGGACTAGGAACCTCTGGTGGGGGACTAGGAACTTCTGGTGGGGGACTAGGAACTTCTGGTGGGGGACTAGGAACTTCTGGTGGGGGACTAGGAACTTCTGGTGGAGGATTAGGAAC